>JAUUNK010000167.1 GCA_030844565.1 Bacteroides ovatus | reverse complement strand
ACATCACCGGGATACTCGAAGAACATGATGCTCTTGCGGTCTCTCTTCTCTTCGCCGACATCGATGGAATAGGAAACGAGCCTGCGCTCGCGCACCGCCCCGCGCTTGTTGATCAGTTTCATCGACAATTCCGATTGACGGGTGTCTCCATCGGGACGATCTTTTACTTTTTGGGCGATATCTCTGCCTGTTTGTGCTGTTGCTACGGTCATGAATACCGCGACGATTGCAACGGCCAAGATTGTTCTTTTCATAATTCTTTATTTGTTAATTTGTTACTATAACTAGCACCTCGAGTGCGAGCTCTTGTCTTCTCTCTCTTTTATTGATCCGTTATCTGCTTGCCTTTATTTGTTTCTTGCCCGAACACGCGGAACTTTTGAAGCAAAACGGGCGTTACGCAAAGGTCGGCAAGCAATGCCGACACGATACCGGCCACGGAGAGCATACCCATGTGTACAAAGGAGAGGCCCTCGGAGGTGATGTAGGTGGCGAAGTTGCCACATATCACGATACTCGTTAGGATGATCGGCGTCCCACAGGTGCGGAACGATCTAAGAATCGCTTCCCGGTAGTTGCCCCCGCGTTCAAATTCCAAATGTCCGTGATTGATGAAGTGAATCGTGTCATCCACGGCCAAACCGAGAATCATCGGCATGATGGTTGCCGTCATCATATCCAGCGGATATCCCAGCCAGCCCATCAATCCCCCGACAACCAGTGCCGGAGTGACATTCGGTATCATGCCGATAAGACCGACAGGCATGCTGCCGAAAGCAAAAATCATTAACACCCCGATGAGGAAGAGCGCGATGGCAAATGAAATCATTTGTCCGCGGGCCACGTACTGCATCATCACGGTAAATTGAGGAATGCTTCCCACGGCTGTAACTGTTGCCCGGGGAAAGAGTTTGGCGGCACGCGCCACGATATCGTCCAGGTCGCGTTCCGTCTCCCCCGAATCGTAGGTGTTCGTTTCCACCATCAGACGGAGACGCCGGTAATCGTAATCAATCCAATATTCCGCTTCACTACCTCCCGCGTTCTCGTAAAGAAGCAGTAACTGTGCCACCTCGTCGGGATTTCGGGGGAGTGTGTAATAGGCGGTATCACCATCGTGTAAGGTTTGATTCAGGTCCTTGAGGATGTTCAGCACCGACGTCGTGCGTTTGGTCAGTCTATAACCGTCGGCTTGTTGAATGAGGGAGTCCAGGCGTGCAAGAATTCCGGGAGATTTTGCCAACCCGTTCTCGGGCAACTCTATCATCACGTCATAGGCGTAGACAGAGCCAAGCTCGCTTTCCCCCACCCGTAATAGATTGTCTACATAGGCTATCTTTCTTCCCATGGTGCGTTCCACGTCAAAGGCCATCTCTATTTTGGAGAACTGGTAAATGAGAAATACTGTAAACAGCCCGAAAATGTATAGAATTAACGTGCCGTGCTTGAGTACCCACCCACCAGTTTGTCCCAACTTACGATCGAGCCACCGTTCTCCGGTTTCCCGCACCCCGGGGTGCGGCTTGCCATTTTTACCGAAACTCAACAGCACGGGCATCAACGTTATGGTGATGAGGAAGGCAAACATGACGCACGCGGAGGAGGCAATACCTATAAATCGCATGGGGCGCATCGGTATGGCAAGGAACGACAGCAAAGCAGTGAAAGTAGTCAGCGCGCTGAACAATACCGGCCAACCCATCTCCCCCACGGTCTCCTCAACGGCCCGCTTCCGTTCCCCATGCATAAGGAATTGTCGCTTGAAATAAGAGTGCACGTGTATATTGTAAGCTATCGAGACGGCAAACGCCAGCAGCATCGGTATTGTCAGCATTCCGCTATCTATCGACAGGCCAAAGTATCCCAACATGCCATACACGGTTATGATGCTTCCCGTGGCGGTAACAAGCGGCACGACAACCCCTCTCAGGGAACGTGTTACCAGGAGCAGGATGAAGATGGATACAAGAGCGGCGATACCTAGCACGCGCGGCATCTCGCTGTTGAACCATTTCATCTTCACAGCCGTGACGTAAGGCAGCCCCGTCCCTCTGGGGTGGAGATCCTTGTATCTTTCTTTGGTGATGATATGCTCCAACTGGTTACCGGTGAGCACCTCGGGAGATACACCCCCCCTCTTATTCCACACCGAATCTTCGGGAAAAGCGCGCAACTTGAGAATGATCCACGAGAGTGTGCCGTCTTTAGAGACAAGCCGCTCGGCGATATACGGTTTCTGGTAAGCCCTGAGGCGTATCTCCTCTAAACCCGCGGCGTCAGAGGGGATACTATCGGGCACAATCTGTTCAATACTCATACCCTCTTCGGTACCAACCATGAACTCGATGTCGGTGAGTGAAGTGATTTTGTCTGCATACGAAAGACTATCCATCATCTCGTTCGTGAGTTCGCGGATAAGTTTCAAATTCTCTCTTGTAAACGAATCATCGCATTGGGTTAGCACCGCTATAAAATTATCGTTACCGAATATGGCCTTGAATTCATCGGTTTTGACAAGCATCGGATCGTCTTCGAGAAAGTAGTCTTCCCACGAAGCGGTCACCTTGAAGTGTTTTAACCCCGTGAAACCTATGGTAAAAACAAGGGTGAAAATCCCGAGAATCCACCAACGTTTCTGTATCATTTCTCTGCCCCGCAAGGCAAACCAAGCATTGATTTTTTCAATTTTCATATTTTTCTCTTTTTCATTCGCATGACACCGGATATGTCATTTTGTGCAAAGTTACCCATGTCTGCCTTCCTGCGCAATACCTAAAAAGGATGATTTTATTTATTGACAATAAGCGTTGAGTTGTCCGAGTCCCTCGTGTTCCCATGTAATTCAAGAACTGCCTGACTCATACCTTCTTCCCGTGGAAAATACCTAAAAATGACGATTGACCGGTAATGTCATAATAAACTATCTTTGCGGCAAACATTATTACATAATAAACCGATTCTATATGACGAATTTGAGAAAGATAATCAGTATCTCTTTTTTCAGCATTCAAATGGTGAATCACTCTTTGAACGCGCAGCAGCAGGAAAAGGGAAACGAGGATATTGACAGGGACACCGTTTACCGGCTTGAAGAAGTGGTGGTATCGGGCCGACAAATATTAGGGAGTAAATTCAAGGCGAGAAACCGCACCGGTTCAGCATATTATATCTCTCCTGAAGAGATACGTAAATTTGGGTACACCGACATCAACCGGATGTTAAAAGCCGTTCCGGGGGTAAACATGTATGAAGAAGACGGGTTCGGGTTACGCCCAAATATCAGCCTGCGGGGGACGAAAGCCGAGCGAAGCGAACGGATTTCTATTATGGAAGACGGCATCTTGGCAGCTCCGGCCCCTTATTCCGCCCCGGCTGCTTATTACTTTCCGAATGCTGCCCGCATGGAAGCCGTCGAAGTGGTGAAAGGGAGTAGTCAGGTTCAGTACGGCCCGTTCACTACGGGAGGAGCCATCAACATGGTATCGACTCCTATACCGAACACTTTTTCTGGCACGGCGAACCTCTCTTACGGAAGCAAGAACACGTTCAAGTCGCATACGCACATCGGAAACATGTGGAAGCATTTCGGTTTTATGGTGGAATATCTGCGCTATCAGTCGGACGGATTCAAGAAATACGAAGACCATCCCGTCAAAGGATTCAACAGAGACGACCTCATAGCTAAAGTAATGGTAAAAACAGATAAAGGCACGGGGGTAAACCATGCGCTGGAACTGAAGTTCGGATACGCGGGCGAGAACTCGGACGAAACGTATGTAGGGCTTTCCGAAGAGGATTTCAAACAAACTCCTTTCCTCCGCTATGCCGGCTCACAGATGGACGAGTTGAAAACCAATCATCAGCAATGGGTAGCCACTTACCTGCTCAACTTCTCCAACAAGCTAAAAATAGTCACCAGCGCATATTATAACCGTTTCCACCGCAACTGGTACAAACTGAACGACGTACGGGCGGGAATCACCTCTAAAGAGAAGAGGTCTATCGCCGATGTGCTCATCGATCCGGAAACAAACATCCGTTACTTCAACATACTGACGGGGAAAGCCGACCGTGAAGGCGAAGCGCTGCTGGTAAGAGCCAACAACAGGACATATCGTGCCAGAGGCATACAAACCAAAGCGGAATACCGCTTCAACCTGAATGAGTTCTTCTTCGATGTAGAGTTCGGACTGCGCTATCATCACGATGAGGAAGACCGCTTCCAATGGGACGACGCTTACTCCATGAAGAACAAGAAGATGGTGCTGTTTATGGAAGGCATCCACGGGACGAACGCCAACCGCGTCACATCGGCGGACGCACTGGCAAGTTACCTGCTCGCCAAATTAAGATATAACTCATGGACTATCACTGCCGGGTTGCGCTACGAAGACATCGACCTGCTGAAAAAAGATTATACGAAAGCAGATCTGGAGCGTACGGGGAAAGTACGCATCGAAACGCCCAACCATGCGCGCGTTTGGATTCCCGGCGTGGGAGTAAACTATCAACTCGTTCCCGAAGCATCGGTATTCTTCGGAGTTCACAAAGGATTCGCACCGCCGAGCGCGGAGTTGTATCAAAAACCCGAAAGTAGTGTGAATATGGAATTGGGAACACGCGTTTCCGCCGGCAACTTCAAAGCAGAGCTGATCGGTTTCTACAACAATTACAGCAATATGCTCGGAAGCGACCTCGCCGCCTCGGGCGGATTGGGAACGCTCGAACAGTTTAATGTAGGCGAAGCCCGCGTAAAAGGCGTGGAATTTCTTATGCAATACCAACCCTTGCCTGAAGCATGGAAAGTGCGCATGCCCCTGCAAGTATCATATACTTATACCGATACGGAGATGAGAAACTCGTTCTCAAGCCATTCATGGGGCAACGTGATGAAAGGAGACGAGATCCCCTACATCTTCAAACACGCACTGAACATACAGGTGGGAATAGAGCACAAATGGTTCGACGCGAACATAGGAGCACGCTACAACAGCGATATGCGCACATCTCCCGGACAGGGGAGGATCGCTGAAAGAGAGAAGGTGCCTGCGCACCTCGTGCTGGATGCATCGGCCAGCGTATATGTAAACAAATACCTGACGGTAAAAGTAAACGCCGTGAACCTGACCGATAAGGTCTATCTCACTTCACGCCATCCGGCAGGGTTGAGGGCAGGACATCCTTTCGGCATCTACGCAGGAGCCAACGTCCGGTTCTGAACAAATATATGCAATCATATATAAAAAAGAAGAAATATAACAAGATAAGGCAATGAATATATCATCGGTTATAAAATTAGTAATCAGCATCCTGTTCACGGCAATCTTCTCTCAGGTTTGTCCGGCACAGGAATTAATGGAAATAAAAGGCACAGTGCGTTCTGTTTCCGGAGAGCCTCTGCCGGGCGCCACTGCCATCGTGGCGGGTACGGCAAAGGGAGTCATCGCAGACGGCGACGGACGGTTCACACTCAAAGCCCGCAAAGGACAAATGTTGGAAGTGAGCTTCGTGGGAATGAAAACCCGGAAAGTGAAAATCACCTCCACCGTCATGAATATCACACTTCAGGAAAACGTGCAGGAGATAGAAGGAGTGGTAGTGACCGGTTATCAGAACATAAAGAACCGGGTATTTACGGGAGCAGCCGCTTCAGTGAAGCTGGACGACATCAAGCTTGACGGCGTGGCGGATGTATCACGCATGCTCGAAGGGCGTGTAGCGGGACTGTCGATACAAAATGTCACCGGCAGCTTCGGGTCGGCTCCCCGCATCAACATACGCGGCGGCGCTTCCATCATGGGAAACGTTCAACCTTTGTGGGTTATCGACGGAGCTGTATATGAAGACCTAGTGTCGCTCACGCTCGACCAATTGGCTTCGGGTGATGCCGTGACACTCATCAGCTCCGCCGTTGCCGGCCTGAACGCTTCGGACATCGAAGACATACAGGTGCTTAAAGATGCTTCCGCCACATCTATCTACGGAGCCAGAGCCCTGAACGGGGTAATCGTAATCACCACCCGTGCAGGTAAAAGAAACACGCCGAACAGATTTTCTTACTCATACGAGCTGAGTATGCGGGCCATTCCTTCATATACGGACTTCGATCTGCTCAATTCGCAAGAGAGCATGTCCATCTATCAGGAGATGGACAGGAAGGGATACTTCTCCGTACAAAACACATTATACGGACGCCGTAGTGGTGTTTACCACCAGATGTATAAGGCTCTCGGAACCGTTGATCCGTCTACCGGGCGATATTATCTGGAAAACACGGACGAAGCCAGGCGCGCGTTCATGCGCGAGCGGGAATATGCCAACACCAATTGGTTCAAGGAGTTGTTTACACACAGCCCCATCCATACGCACACCGTAACGTTCTCTGGAGGAGGAGAGAATTCTACCATGTATGCCTCCATCGGTTTCTATAACGACAGGGGCTGGACGCTTGCCGATGATGTAAAACGCATCACCGCCAACATCAAAAACTCCTTCTACTGGAAAGAGGACAAGATAAAGGCTACCATATCCGCACAAGGAAACTTGCGTAACCAAAACTCCCCGGGTACGCTTTCTCAGCGAAAAAATACGGTAATCGGAACCTTCGAACGCGACTTCGACATCAATCCCTTTGCCTATGCTCTGGGAACAAGCCGTACCTTACGCCCCCGCAATGCCAACGGCGAACCGGAATACTACCGCAACAACTGGGCGCCGTTCAATATCCTGAACGAGTTTGACAACAATTACCTGAAAACCGAAGTGCTCGACTTCAAACTGCAAGGCGAACTTTCATACAGACTCAACGACAACATCGAAGCGAAAGGATTGGCGTCGGTACGTCATGCGGTTACCAAAAGTTCGCACTTCATCACCGAACACTCGAACGTGATACAGGCTTTCCGCGCCAACGAAACTCCCTACGTGGCGCAAGAGAATATCTATTTGCTGAAGAATAAAGACAACCCCTTGCAACTGCCGCAAGTGGCGCTGACTCACGGAGGCATGTTCAATAAGACAGAGACTTCTCTGCGCAGCTATCTGGGACGCTTTGCGCTCGACTACAACAAACAGATGGGCGAGCACGACATACGCGCTTTCGGATTTACCGAAATACGCTATGCCGACCGCAGCATCAACCCTTTCCAAGGTTATGGGATACAATACGACAGAGGGAATCAGGTGTTCACCAATCCTCTGATTTTCGATAAGCTCACTAACGAAGGAAACACTTATTTCTCGCTTACCGAACGCTACGAAAGAGGAGTGACCCTCTCCGCCAGCGCCACCTACGGATATGCGGGCAAATACGTTTTCAACGGCGTATTCAATTATGAAGGATCGAACACAGCGGGAAAATACAGCCGCTCTCGCTGGTTGCCTACATGGAATATCGGAGCAAAGTGGAACATGGATCAAGAGAAGTTCATGAAAAAGTATCCTGCCGTTTCCAAGCTCGCCTTGCGTGCCAGCTACGGACTGACGGCCAAAATGAACGAACAGGCGATAAACTCCACAGCTGTGTTCAAGCATCTCATCATCAACCGCACACTGCTGAAGGACCGCGAGAATGCGTTGCGCATCCTGCACCTTGAGAATCGCGACCTGACATGGGAGAAAATGTATGAGCTGAATCTCGGTTTGGAACTTGGGCTGTTCAACAACCGCATAAGCGCAACATTCGATGTCTACCAACGAAACTCATTCGACCTGATAGACCTCATCCGTACCTCCGGTGTGGGCGGACAGTATTACAAGTACGCAAACTTCGGAGATATGCGCACACGAGGAGTGGAATTGGCGCTGCAAACCAAGAATATCGTAACCGACAACTTCAGCTGGACTACGGCTTTCACCGTGAGCGGCATGAAGCAGAAGATCACCCGCCTGCTGAATACGCCGAACACCTTTGATATGGTGGCGGGAACCGGACGCGGCAATATCCTCGGATTCCCACGAGGGGCTCTATTCTCTTTCAACTTTCAAGGGCTCAACAACAATGGCCTGCCTACCTTCGACTTCGGACTTTACCCTTCCAACCAAGGTGTGAACAGCGAAATATCAGGAGCGGATTTCCTCGACGCGCAGTATTCGAAGTCGTACCTTATCTACCACGGGCCTATCGAACCCACTTACATAGGCGGAGTATCGAACACGTTTAAATACAAGAACTGGGAGCTTTCGTGCTTCGTCACCATGCAAGCGGGCAACAAGATACGCCTCAATCCGACATTCGATCCTTCGTTCGCCGATCTGAACGTGTTTTCGAAGGAGTACTACGACCGCTGGCTCAATCCTGGCGACGAGTGGAAAACGAACATTCCCGTCATTCCTTCACAGGATTTGATTCGCAACATCGGAAAAGAAAACATCGAAAAAGCTTACAACACTTATAATTACTCTCAGAACAGAGTGGCAGACGGAAGTTTCGTGCGCATGAAAAATATCTCGTTGGGGTATCGATTGCCCAAAAAGCTTCTTTCACAACTCAAGATCAGGCAAATGAGTGTGAAGGCAAACGTAACCAATCCGTTCCTGATTTATGCAGACAAGAAGTTGAAAGGGCAAGATCCGGAGTTCTACAAATCGGGAGGAGTTTCATTGCCTACTCCCAAACAATATACGATGACACTGCATGTTGAATTTTAATCGCATTGAAATGAAAAGAACAATTTACTTAAGTATCATACTCACGCTGCTCACGGCATGCCAAGGCTATCTGGAAACAACCCCCGACTCTACGCTCGATGTGAAGATAGACAGTGAAGAGAAAATAGCCGAATTGCTCGCCGGAGCTTACCCCGAAGCCAGTTACTTCGCGTTCTTGGAAACACGTACCGACAATGTAGGCGAACGGGTGAACGGCATACATTCACGGCTGAACGAAGCCATGTATTATTGGGAAGATTACGATCAGGAAGACCTGGACACTCCGCTGAACTATTGGAACGCATGCTACGCGGGCATCGCACAAGCCAACCAAGCGTTGGAGCTTCTGAGCAAATATCCTAAAACCGACCGTGTGAAAGCTTTGTACGGCGAAGCATTCCTATTGCGTGCCTATCTGCACTTTATGCTGGTCAACATCTGGGCGGAGCCGTACGGTACATCCAAGTCGGAGACTGCACCCGGCATACCTTACCTGACAAAGCCTGAAAAGAATGCGCTGGTGGACTACAAGCGCGGAACCGTAAAGGAGGTGTACGAAAAGATCGAGAAAGACCTGAAACTCGGTATTTCACTGGTAGACGACAGTTATTATAGCAAACCGAAATTCCACTTCAATAAAAAAGCCGCATACGCTTTCGCTTCCCGCTTCTACCTGATTAAAGGAGAATGGGAACTCGTTATTGCCTATTCAGACTACGTGCTCGGCATAGACCCCAAACCTGTTCTTCGGAACTGGCAGAAGTACGAAAAAGAGTTTTACTTCAACCGCAAGTATCTCTATACCCGATACACAAGCACTGAAGAGCCCGCCAATTTGCTACTCTCCACAACAGAATCAAGGGTAGCCCGCAACATATCCACAGAAAAGTACGGAGTGACAAGCAAAAGTGCAGACAAAGTATACAACCAGCATGGGATAGATGGATGCGCCAACTTCCGGAAAGTGAATATGGAACCGGTTTTCCTTTTCAACTATAATGACGGACGCATAGGCGACGGACAATATATCAGCAAATTCGACGAGCTTTCGTTATCGGGCTATACAGGCATACGACCGAAGGGACTGTATGTCACCAACGTTTTATTCTCCACCGATGAGGTAATGCTCAACCGGATGGAGGCATACGCCATGATCGGAGAATACGACAAATCCATAAACGACCTGCTTATCTATCTTTCTGCCAAATTCGGAATCACTCCTTCGTGCAGCCGTCCGGACTACACGCAAACAAGCAGCGACAATTACCAGACCTATACTCCGTTCTACGGAATGAGCATCAAACAGCTGGCAATGGTAAAAACCATTTTAGGATTCAGACAACAAGAGTTTATTCACGAAGGATTGAGGTGGTTCGACATCCGCCGTTTTTACATACCGGTGAAACGTACATCGAAGTATAAGTTCTATAAGCAGCTGGAAAAAGAAGACCCGCGAAAGCTCCTGCAAATACCTGCCGAAGCCATCAACCGGGGATTAGAACCTAACCCCCGTTGAATATATTGACAATATAATGGACAGAGAATATTAAAAACATGAAAACAATAAGCAAAAGAATGAGATTCAGATACTTTATCGGACGAAGCTTGTACCTGTTTGCCACATGCCTGCTGTTAGCGGGCTGCGAACAGGAAGCTGCCTTATCCGACCAAAGCGTAGTAGATTTGGGAGCAGTACAACGCAACAAAACAGAACTTGACGAGTGGATATTAAATACATTCACACGTCCTTACGGTATCGAAATCGAATATCGTTGGGATAAAAATGTGGCGCAGAACGGAAGCTACACCTATCCGCCGGAAGCCGCTAATGTAAAAAGTGTGCTCGAAACGATCAAAGCGTTGTGGATCGACCTCTATACAGCTGCCGATCTGGGAGGAGAAAAGTTCTTTCTGGGCAAGAACCCCGTTAAGATTTACATATATGGCGGAAAGAACATAGACGGAAACGGAGTAGAGCTTTTAGGAAATACGGAAGCAACGACCAACGAGATGTTTCTGTACAACGTCAACGACTTCGACCCGAAAGATGAGGACAAGGTATTTATCCTGATGCGAAGCGTGCATCATCAATTCGCAAAACGATTGATGGAGTTGTTCCCTTACGACAGAAACAAGTTCCTGACCATCAGCAGAAACAGATATATCGAATCGACCAAACTCATTGCCGATATATTCAAAGGAGAGATACAAGGACGCAGATTGCTTACTTTCTCACCATATCCGAGCAAGAGAGGCTTTT
>JAUUNK010000166.1 GCA_030844565.1 Bacteroides ovatus | reverse complement strand
CGTTCCTCACGATTTGAAGGGACAGCAGGAAATGGCAGATACTATGGGTGTGAGCCTGCAATATATCCAGCAACGTGTAGAATCATTGTGTGAGCATAACCCGATGTTGGGTCACCGTGGTTGCCGTCTGGGAAATACTTATCCTGAAATTACACAGATGCAGACACGTGCCATCTTGGGTGCTGCACTCGAATTGAAGAAAGAAGGAGTGGAAACTCATCCGGAAATCATGGTTCCATTAACTGGTATCTTGTATGAATTCAAGGAGCAGGAAAATGTAATCCGTGCGGAAGCTAAGAAGTTGTTTGAGGAAGTAGGAGATAGCATTGACTTCAAAGTGGGTACAATGATCGAAATTCCGCGTGCCGCTTTGACTGCCGACCGTATCGCTTCTTCTGCCGAGTTCTTCTCATTCGGTACAAATGACTTAACGCAGATGACCTTCGGTTATTCTCGTGATGATATAGCTTCTTTCCTTCCTGTTTATCTGGAAAAGAAGATTTTGAAAGTAGACCCGTTCCAGGTTCTCGATCAGAATGGTGTGGGACAGTTGGTACGTATGGCTACAGAAAAGGGCCGTGCTATCCGTCCGGATCTGAAATGTGGTATTTGTGGTGAACATGGTGGTGAGCCTTCTTCAGTGAAATTCTGTCACCGGGTAGGTTTGAACTACGTTAGTTGTTCTCCATTCAGAGTGCCGATTGCCAGATTGGCGGCGGCGCAGGCTGCAATCGAGGGATAAAGGCGGTATAGCTGATATTCAGTTAATTAGGCGGTATGCTTTTCATTTACAAAGGCTTACCGCCTATTGTGTTTTTAAAATGTACGTGCATTTTGCACAAAAAATGAGTAGAATAAACGCAAATGTTGTACAATAGTTATGCAGTTTTGACAACAGTGTTGTACAAGTGTTGTACAAATGCTTTCTCCGTATAGTCAATAAGTTACGGACGTTTTGCCCCAATCACATTGAAACACGGAACAGTCGCTTTGGAACACAGTACACCCAAACAGAATGTTTAATTATAAAATGAATATAAAATGGCAACATTGAAAGCAGTAGTGAGAACGGCACGGGCTGACGGATTTTATCCGGTATATATCCGGGTGACTCATCATCGAAGCTCTGCGTTCATTAAAACAGACAAGATGGTGACGAAGAAGGAACTCACCAAAACTAATGAGATTAAAGACCCGTATGTTTTGCAATTCTGTTCGCAGAGAATATTGGAGTATACGGAGAGGCTTAATAGCAAAAATATCGAGCATTGGACAGTCAAGGAAGTAGTCGAGTTTCTTGCAAGTGGGAATGATGACGTTTGTTTTTCAGATTATGCACGAAAGCATATCAACCGAATGATTGATAACGGTCAACAACGTAATGCTAAGAACTATCAGCTGGCATTGCAACATTTGGAGCGTTTTTTAGGAACAACGCAGATAATGTTCTCACACCTCACATCGCACTTGATGAATAGGTGGATTAAGTCGCTTGAACAGACACACCGAGCTAAGGAGATGTATCCTATCTGTATGCGACAGGTATTTAAAGCTGCTATTCTGGAGTATAACGACTATGATAATGGGATTATTCGTATAAAAACTAATCCATGGGTGAAAGTGGAGATTCCTTCGGCAGATCGTGCAGAAAAACTAGCCATTACCCCCGAAGCGTGTCGGGAGTTCTTTTCATTTCCTCTGCCGGAAAGTAAGATGAAATATCCACAGACGGAGTTTGGACGTGATATAGCCATGATGGTGCTTTGTTTGGCAGGAATCAACACAGTTGATCTATACAATTTGAAAAAGCAGGATTATCGGAACGGCATCATTCACTATCAGCGTGCCAAGACAAAGAAGTTTCGTGCCGACGGTGCATATATGGAAATGCGCGTGCCGGCAATTATTCAACCACTCTTCGATAAATATCTCAATACGAAGGAGGATGACGATCGTCTGTTCAATTTCTACCAGCGTATGACTACATCTGACAGTTTTGGTTCTAATGTTAATAGTGGAATTAGGCAAATATGTGAGGCCATGGGAATGGCCAAAGAAGAACGGTATTCGGTCTATACATTCCGGCACACGTGGGGTACTGTGGCACAGAATGACGTGAGAGCTTCAATTGATGAGGTTGCATTTGCGATGAATCATGCTGCTGGACATAAGGTAACACGGGGCTATATAAAGATAGATTATTCACCTGCTTGGGAATTAAACGAGAAAGTGGTTGATTTCATTTTCTTCTCCGGTAAGACATCTGTTCGCGAGCAGAAGCAGGAAGATACGCATTTTAGATTATCATTCCGATATATGGTAAATGGGGCGGCTTACCACAATGGGCAGAAAGTTGCAGAGTTGACTGATGTAGGATTCAACAACGTGGACGATGTTATAGCACGACTTGTGACAATGTTACCCCAAGATATTCCTAACCGTTCTATGGTGATGTTTAAAATCGTCAATCTTGATAAGAATCAGACGGTAGTATATCAGCGGCAGAAAGGAAAGGGCTTCTGATTTTTTCGAACCTACAAGGAACTTTTTCTTTGTAGGTTTTTTTTATGAAGAAAAGCGACATCCTTTCGGATATCGCTTTTAAGCAAAACTGTATTATACCCCTAAGGGTAAGCAACTCCTCGCGTCTAAAGTAGAGAGAAGTAGATTATTCTTCGTCGTCCTCTTCATCCCCAGCAAGTTCGACCAGCTTATCCTCAATGGTCTTTTTCGTCTCTGTTGCGACATCAAGTGTTGTTGTCTGCAATTTCGGTGCAACATAAGCTGTAAACTTTTCCATAGCTGCAACTCTATCTTTGGGGTCAAGGTCGGCTATATCCTTCACGAAAATATCAGAATTGAAGTACTCGTCGAGCATTTTTGCAATTGCTCCACGGACTGTTGAGGACACCTTGTTAGGTGTTCCTGCTACTCTCCCTCCTGTTTTTCTTCCCTGTGCCATGAACTGTAAAAAGATAAAATGATGTTGCGAATATAAGGGCTTACTTTCGCACTCGAGGTATAACTTTTAATAATTAAAACAGAAGTCTTATGGGATTGATTGGAAGTGCTATAGGGGCAGCAGGTAGTATCTTTGGTGGTATCTCTGCATCGAAAGCAATGAAGAAAATTCAAAGAAACGTTGAGGCGCAGCGACAGAAGAACCAAAATTGGTATGATCGCAGGTACAATGAGGATTATACGCAACGAGCCGATGCGCAACGTATTCTCACGCAGACGGAAGAGAGTATCAAGAACCGTAATAAGCAGGCAGCTGGTATACAGGCTGTAATGGGCGGTACTGATGAATCACTTGCAGCCGCAAAAGAAGCGAATAGCAAGGCTCTTGCTGATGCAACATCACAGATTGCAGCACATGCGGATGAGCGCAAAGACAACATCGAGGCCACCTATATGCAGAATGACAATGCTTTTGTTGAGCAACTTAATCAATTAGAAAAAGGTAAGGCAGAAGCGATAGCCGGAGCCGTACAAGGAGTAACGAGTGCGGCAAGTAAAATGCCATTTTAATGTGTGGAGGTAACTTATGGCGACATATGATGATATATTAGGTAATGGAAGTGGCACACCTTTTCCGAAAGGTTCTAAAGAATGGCATGAACAGCAGCAAGACGGTTCTTCTGCATCTCCACCTGTAAAGGGTACACAGGAATGGGCGGAACAAAAAGCGGCCACCGCTCCTGTTGTTACCGCACTCAAACCTGACATAACTACTACACCGCCACCTCCGACCAAACAAGAAGGCTCGGACGGTGGTGCCCTTTCATACGCCGAACTGTTCAAGAAGCTTAATCCTTATACTCCACCGACTGACGAAGAACTTGCTAAAGAAAAGAAAAAGCAAAAACGTGACCAAATTTTTGCGGCAATTGGTGATGGCATATCTGCTCTCTCCAATTTGTATTTTACAACGCAGGGTGCACCGAATATGTACAGTGGAAAAAACACAGCTTCGGAAAGGCTACAGGTTAGGTATGATCGATTAATGAAAGAACGTAATGAGAATGCCCGGGCTTATTTGAGCGGCCTGTTTGGTGCTATGCAGGCTGATGATGTCAAAGCGAGAGATGATCGTAATTGGAGACATCAGTTAGCACGCGAGAAAAGAGCCGATGCTATTGCGGACGCAAAGGAAAAACGAGATAACCAGATGTTTGACCTCAACGTTAAGCTCCAAAACAATAAAATATCAGCAGCCGAAGCTGATGCAGAACGTAAAAGAGTGGAGGCCGAATATGCTGATGATCTTGCAAAGGCTAGACTTGAAACTGAAAAGGCTAAAGCGGGTGCTTCAAAGGCTTCTGCTTCCGCATCCAATGCTAGAGCTGGGTATTATAACCGTGGTGGTAGTGGCGGCAATAAGAAAAGGATGACACTTACTATTGATGGTAAGACCACTTACTATGATACGAAAGAAGATTATGAGAGAGCGGTGCAGCGTGAGGCTAAACGGTTAGGTATTAAGACTCACCAATATGTGAAAACCACAGAAAATGATGTAATGGGGGCAAAAGAAAAGAATGTCTCTACTCCAAAACCTATCAGCCAACTTGCCGGTGAAGTTGAAACGGCATCGAATAAGAAGAAAAGTCCAACAGCCGGAGATAACAGTAGTAATAAAAAGAAAAGTCCAACATCATAAATGAAACATTATGCCTGAAAATGAGGATAAAATAAAGAAACTATACGATACGTTTGTTTCTGATGGTTACGATATGGAGAGTGAAGAAGATTTCCGCAAGAACTTATCGGATTCTACAAAACGCAAGGCAGCTTATGATGCTCTTGTGAAAGATGGTTATGAGATGGAACCGTTTGAAGAGTTTGAGAATAATATAGGTTTTGGAAAGATTCAAACACCTGCACCGGAGCCTGCTGTACAAACAGAACAGGCGTGGCAACCTACCGAACAAGAAAAAGCAGAGATGATTGCCAGTACAAACCGTATGATGCAGAATGTGGAAACACAGATACAAGACGCAAATGAACGTGTAGATAATATACAAGAATACGGGTTGAATCCCGGATTGCAAACTAAAGAGGGTAAAATGCAGTTTAATCCTGAAAACGGGAAACTGGAAAAAACATATATTACTCCACTTGGTAACAAGACTACTAGTAAACCTCTTGCTGACATCGAGAGTTTCTGGTACCGACAAGCTGCCGATATGTCAATCGGCGGACAGTTACGCAAGGCTAATCTCCGTTTGCAGGAGTTAAAAGCTAAGCAAGCGGAAAGAGCCTCCGAAGTGCATAAGGAATGGGTAGAAGAAACGGAAAAGAACAAAGCGCCGCTCGCTGCCATATTGGGAGCAGCCACTTACACACCGCGCCAGCAATCAGACAAGGAAAACAGCGCATTGAGAGTAGCCATTAGAGAAACAGAAGAGCTCATCAAGAACCTTGAAGAACAGAAAGACCGTGAAAATGGGGTTGATGTAGGCTTTTGGCGTGGTTTTGGTCGTACTATGGGTGATGTACGCACGTGGGATTTCGGTATGGGTGATATGGCGGATGCTATGACCATGATGAATGCCGACAAATTTAAAGGTGATAATGCCACAGAGGGCGAGCGTGAATCCTATGATATGATGATGGGTGCAATCCATGAGAAACAACAGGCAGAGGAAAGATACGGTGGAAATGCCGACTTTTGGAACAGAGCCGGTGTCATGACTGGATATATGCCTTCATTTATGTTGGATTTCATTTTGACAGGTGGCGGATTTAACGGTTTGTCTACATTCTCAAAAGGAAGCACTAAAGTCGCCGCAAAGGTCATAGGTAAAGAAACGGCTGAAAAAATGGCTCAACAGGGGTTCAAATCATATATTAAAGAGAATGGTGTCAGAGGGTTAGGACAGTACGCAACAGATTGGACTATCAAAGCGCTTGGGACAACTGCAGATGATTTGCTTGTACGTGCTCCGTTGATGACAAACACCATACAAGCAGGAAAAACGGTTTCTGACATCATTGACCGAAAGCTTGGTGATGTGGTTGTTGATGAAAATGGTAACTATGATTTCTCCAATGATAAGACCTGGGGAAGTGCAATATGGCAAGGTGAAGCCAATGCTATCATTGAGAATTATTCAGAAATGTTTGGCGCACATCTTGATCCCATTCTTACGCTTGGCAATATGAGTAAACTCGCCAATGTTCTAGGGGCAAAGCGATTGGGAGGTGTACTTTCAAAAGCAGATGCCGGTGCATTGAATAGTATAATGGGGCAAACTCATCAGATGTTCAATAAAATGGGTGTCAGTGATTATGTTGGTGAAGTATCAGAAGAATACTACGGTCAATTGTGGCGCACAATGCTCAATCTTGATGATGCTTATCAGCAGAATCCGGACGGCACACGTACTAACTTATTTGCAACTGGGCAATTCCACGGTGATATTTGGGGTGGAATGGCACTCTCTATGGGGTTGATGGGGGCAGGAAAACATACTCTGTCTGCTGCAAACTATGCTTCCATGAAGCATGGCGTGAATAAAGCGGACGCAAAGGTGAACGAAATGCTCGGCAATGAAATATGGGAGCCGTTGAGGGCTACGCTTGACCTTACCACCAACGAGAATGTGGGGGAAGTGGCGGAACTCATCGCCAAAGACCAGGAATTCACCACCGAGGAAAAAGCAGCCGTACTGGAGTATATGGAACACTCTTTGAACCTGCGCGGCTTCAACCTCGGCACACTCGCACAAAAGCGTGGAGGAGAACAAGATGAGAATGTGCAGGCGATGAACGAGAGCTATCTGGACGGCTACAATATCGCATCCCCACAGGAAATGAATGACGCAAAGAACATGCTTGACTACCAGCGTCAGCGGATGATTGATGTTGTGGGGACGAACGATGAAGCCCTTGAAGGTGATGCGGTGGACTGGCTGAATGAAGCGCGGAACGCACGTGAGACAGGCGATACCGAACGAGCCGGCACCATCATAGTCTACCTCAACGCCAAGCAGGTATATGACGGAATGATTCAGCGCGTGCGTGATGATATAGACGGACGGGTGGAACAGAGCAATTCGATGATAGATGCACGTGTGAACCGCAAGACAGGTATGATACAGGGGGCAACCATGAAGCAGGATGAACGCAAGGTGTATGTTCTCAGTGGGACTCTTGTACCATATACGGATGGTAGCGGTGTAAGTGTGACTGATTCTGACAATAGCATCATTGTTCGTGATGCGGACACAGGTGGGCTTGAACAAGTATCTCCCGATGCTATATTGTCTATTGATGATGTACAAGACCCATACGAGCAGAAGGAGTTGGCTGCACAATCTATCAGAGAACAATTTGCACGTGAAGCTGCGGATAAGATTGATGGTGTTGTCACATTCAATCCGGGCGAAACCTATACCATTGCCGCTGAAGGCGGTTCGCAAATACAGGTCACAATAGTTTCAGATGAGAACGGAATCATAGACAATGGCGACGGAACTATCAATGTGACAGACGGAACAAATGTATTTCCTGTGGCAAAAGAGGCTATCCAACAGTCTGTGGACGCATTTAACATTGCACGAATCGCAGAGTTTGAGCAACAGAGAACTGAAGAAAACCTTGCTTTGCAGCAGGAAGAGCGGGAAGCAGGCCGATCGCAATATGCAATGAATGACCTTGTGACACTCCGTGATGAAAATGGTATAGGTATTCGTGGTAACATCACCGCCGATGTGGATGCCGATGGACTATATGAAGTTTATACGGAAGATGCCTTGAATGGTAAGCGTGTGAATATGTTTACCCGTGAAGAGCTTGATTCCATGCTGATAGAACACAATGGGCAACCTGTTGAGATTGCCAATTCAAGTGTGAATGATAATTCGGAAGTGGCAGCAAGTTCTCTGGAGGAACAGCAGTTGCAAGTGTCTGCATTAGAACGAATCCCCAAAGATGAACAAGGTAATCCTATCTATGAGCAGGCGGAAACTCCCGACCTTGCTTGGGATGCCATTGTTGAGCAGACAGAGGGAGACGAAGCTATGGCCCAGTCCGTGGCTAACGGAATGGTTGCGGACAAAGAAGCAGCATTGAAGAAAATCGAGAAAACGAAATCTGCTGGTGGAAACACTATTGCAGAGAAGATTGTAGCAGAGAAAGAACGCAAGGCGGCAATTGATGCAGCCAAACAGGAATTGTCCATTTGGCAAAAGATAGCCGGCACTGCCAACCGCAGAAAAATGGAAGCAGATGCGGAGCGCAGACGTATTGCCGATGAAGCTACCGCATTGCGCAAGGCGGAAGAAGAAAAATTGCGTGCAGAGCGTGAGGAAGCAGAACGCAAGGAACGTGAAGCACTTAACGGAGTTCCCGATATAGTGGAAGATGTTCCCAAAGATGCCCGTGCAAGAGGATATAGACGTGTAAACGGCCATAAGGTTGACAGACAAGAACCATTACAGGCTGTACAAGGTAAAGAGGTGAACGTGAAATTCAGCAATGATGTAGTGGTTCCTGGCAATGTAACCGTGATTGATGCGTCATTGTTGCAACCGAGTCATATACAAGGTGTGCGCAATTCTCTGCATTTTATTGATGAAGCACAACCAAAGGAACGCAATGACGAAGCAAGCGTATTGTCTGCACGGAAAATCGCCGAGAACATTCGTCCGGAAGAAATCACATCAAGTATTACCGCTTACACCGGTGCGCCGACCGTAAACGAACGTGGTGAAGTAATACAGGGAAACAACCGTAGTGATGCCTTGCGCCTGATGTGGGAAAGTCATTCGGAACAGGCCGAAGCATATAGGCAATACCTGAAAGACCATGCGGAAGAGTTTGGACTGCGTGCCGAGGACATTGCGCCCATACAAAGCCCGGTGTTGGTAAATATGCTTCATGTGGACGATACAGAAGCCCTCAATCTTGGTCAGTTTGTTGCACAAGACACAGAAAGTGGAGGTGTTGAACGTATCAAACCTAAAAACACCTTGCAGCGCATGGGAACCGAAATGCGTTCGTTTGCCAACCTGTTGCTTAGGACTTCGGATGATGAAATGTCGTTTGCCGGACTTGTGGATGCCAATGGTGCAAATGTTCTGAAATGGATGAGTCAAAGAGGTTTCATCAGTCACACACAATACAAGAGTGCGTTTGACAGCAAGGGCAACCTAACTCCTGAATCCAAGAATGATTTGCGTGGTATCATGTATCAAAGCATCTTCAAGGACGGCAGCACACGGTTGGAGGAAATGTTCAACGTATTGCCGGTAAAAGCACAAAAGGCTATTCTTGCCACTGCTTTCCGTGATTATGACAGTCCGAACAGTGAACGAATGGTAGATGAGATACAGAATTCCGTTCGTGCTTACTATGCTTTGTCCCAAGATAAAATGTTTGCAGAGGCAAAGAATTTCAAGGAAGCACGTATTGCTGTAGAAAACTGGAAACGCCAGTATCAAATGGATGATGTTACAGGGGAAAGTTATCTCCCTGCTGATAATTTCAGTAACTTTGTCTTGCATTTGGCCGCAATGTATAAAGGTGAAAGCCAAAGCTTCATTCAAAACACATTCGGCAAGATTTATGACCTTATACAAGGTACACAGGAAGAAACTCTGTTCGAACAGCCGGACAATACCCCTCGGACGCTCGTACAGGCTATTAAAGAAGCATTAAATTTAGATTACAATGGACAACAGCGAAGCAATGTATTGGTTGGCGATACTGCAACAAGCCAACGAGGGCAGCAAGGAAGCAATGGAGATCTTGCGCCAAGAGAACGAGTTGAGGACGGAAATGGGACAATCGATGATACAGGAAGAACTGAAAGCATTGGTGAACAAAGCGAAATAGAACCTTCTTTATCACAAGAAGAAATGCTATCTTCTGGTGATACTGACAATCAACTTAGTGCAAAAATAGCAAGACGCATTGAAGTTCAAGAAGATGATTGGGTTGAAAGCGGAAAGTATGGCGATACTTATAAACAGACAATTATTGTTGATGGTACTCATAAAGTTATAAAAGTTGATGCACCCGATACGAAAGGTAATTATACAGGTAGTACTTATGAGTATGACGGTCAAACATTCGGAGATTTATTGGATGTTGTTAATTATATTGATGCATCTTCGTCTTTAGCCAATGCCGTTGCAGTGGCAGAGAAAGAAACCGATACTACTCCTACGGAGAAACAGAAAGAAGCCGGCAATTATAAGAAAGGTCATGTGCAGGTTGGTACATTCAATATCACCATTGAGAACCCGAAAGGATCCGTTCGTAGTGGAATAGACACAGAGGGCAACAAATGGGAAACGACCATGCAGAACACCTATGGCTATATTCGTGGCACGGAAGGTGTAGACGGCGACCATATAGACGTGTTCCTCTCTGATGATATTGACGGGTGGAATGGTCGCAAGGTGTTTGTGGTTGACCAATATAACGAGGACGGCACGTTTGACGAACACAAGGTTATGCTGGGCTTCAATGAGGCTGACGATGCTGAAGCAGCTTACTTTGCTAATTATGACAGAAATTGGGCGAAGAAGCACAAGACAATGCTGACGGGCGTTAACTTAGAGGAGTTCAAGAAGTGGATAGAGAGCAGCCATCGCAAGACCAAGGCTTTTTCGGAATACAAGTCTGTAAAGACGATCGAGGGGCAGAGTTCCGGCACACAAGGCAACAGACTTTCAGAAGTCAAGTCCCGTATTGAAGAATTGCACAAGGAACAAGAAGCAGCGCACAACCGTAGCGACATTTTTGAGGAGGCTCGCATTATTTCTGAAATTAACGACCTCTTTACCGAACAACGCAAGTTGGAACAAGACGTTTCCAGTGAAGAAGCGACTGCACCGACTGATGCTCCGTACACCATTACTCCGGTGCAGTACATCACCAAGCGAGGTAAGGTGTTAGATATGCAACTTGTTGAGTTCCAATCGGAATTGCGCAAG
>JAUUNK010000165.1 GCA_030844565.1 Bacteroides ovatus | reverse complement strand
TAAAGCATGGTCTTATCCTCCCCGGTTGGATGCGGAAAACAAGATGACCGTCATGGTAGAAAATGAGGAGAATATTCGCCAAAGTCTGTGGACATTGCTGAGCACTTCTCCCGGCGAACGTGTGCACCGGTATGAGTTCGGTTGTCCAATCCGTAGATATGTTTTCGAAATAATGGACACCACTACACAGACTCTCATCCGCGAAGAGATAGAAAAATCTATTATCCTCTTCGAGCCGCGTATCACTTTAAATACTGTCAGGCTCGACATCAATCAGGGCGATGGCATCATGAACATACTGCTGGACTACACAGTGCGGCAAACTAACAGGCGCAGTAATATGGTCTATCCGTTTTATCTGAACGAAGGCACGGATTTGAAACTGGAAAATTATGGCTGATTGGAAAAACTACTATAAAAAAGGTTTGGACCAGACAGAATATCGTCAGGACAAAACCCGGTTGGAAAAGTTCGATGCGCTGGAAAGCGACTGGAAGAAACTTTTCGACTGGATTATGGCTCTTGCCCGAAAGAAAGACTTTTATGACTGCACCAAGCAAGCAAACAACAAACTAATAGATATATGGCACAATCATGTCCTGACAGTCCTGATAGAGATTATTCAAAAGAATCCTGACGACTATAAAGATACTTTCGTAAGAAGCAGGGGAACAATGGGCCAGAAAGCCTACATGAAGAATTTAAGAGGAAAAATTGTAGATTGGGACAGCAGGCTCGACCGCTTTTTGCGTACCCAATGGCTGGACGACCGTATCTCCTCTTATGACACTTCCATCCAGGCGGCCCAGTCTATACGCCAACATCTCTCCGATGCCCTGCAAGGAAAGATAACCGGCAAGTTCCAACCCGGGCGGAGCCTGAACCCTGCCAACCAGCCCTATTACCAAATGCTACAAGCTATCCGGGACATCAAGAGACAGAGCAACCGGTACATCCAGATGATAGAAAACAGTGGCACAATAGACGCGTCTCTGGCATTACTATTAATCTACATCCGCAACTATTGCTTTATTGTAGATAAGTTCAACCGCTCTCTCTTATCCTTACCGGACTATTACCATAATGAAATACTTAAAACTACCGAAAGAAAGATAGTACAAGACTGCACCTACGTTGTCATCAATCCACGGAAAGAGGGTTTCACCCTCCCCCAAGGCACCCGGTTTCCTGCAGGAAACAATGCCAGAGGAGAAGACCTTTATTACCACACCGAAGCCCCCTGCTATCTGACAGGAGGCAAACTGGCTAAGCTATGTACCGTCTATCTTCACCAAGCCGATGACAAAAGAAAACGGCTATATACCCAAGACATTACGCTCGGGGCCTCCGATACCACCATCCTCTTCGACCGGGAAAACCTTTCCGACGTTTCTTGCGGATGGATGCTCGAGTCCCATCTGTTTACCCTTGAAGAAGGGAAACGCACGGTCACAATCTCTTTCCGGCTTACCACTGCATCCGGCTCCTATCTGCAACTCTCCGGGCTCCTCAATTCCCGTCTGCCACAAGCTTTTGACTTACACGCCAGTTGCGCCGAAGGATGGATGAGCTACCTTCCCGAAATATTCTTGGATAGCGGACAAGACGCTGCCTACCTCCGTTTTCAGTTCACCGTAACCGAAGTGGAATACCCTCTAAGCCCTTGCTCTGAAGAGATACATGGCTGCTCTACCGTCTATCCTTGCATAAAGATATTGACCAACAACCGCAATTGTCCCTACGATTGGGCACATACTCTTGCCTTCAATCAATTGGGGATTGACGTGGAAGTGGAAGGTATCCGTCATTTCAATCTCTATAACGAATTAGGCGAGGTAGATTCCACCCAACCTTTCTATCCTTTCGGCACTCAGGCAGAGCGGGGAGCTTGGTTCAGGTTCTGCAACGAAGAAATCAGTTGCAAGACTGTCAGCGAAGTATCACTGAAAGGTGCGTGGAACAACCTGCCCCAAATTCCCGGCAGCTATACCGGACTCTATAAAGACTATAAGCAGGACCCTCCCCTCACTAACCAGTCTTTCCTCATAAAACTTGAATACCAGAAAAATGAAAAATGGTATCCTTGCCCCGAAAACCTGATTCCGCTTTTCCAGGAGGAGGGCGACGGGATAAAAGAAGAAGCTCAAATCCGTATCCGTATGACAGACGAGCGGGGAAAGCCATTGGCAATCCCCTCTTTCCCCTCTAACACAACCTATAGCCGGGGAACAAATCTTTTCTTCCGCATCACCCTGCATGCCCCCTCCATAGGTTTCGGTATGGAAGGCTACCGCAGGCTGTTTGCAGACATCATGATTTACAACAGCCGCCACAATGACAAGGAACAAAAAGAAGTACCTTCGTCTCCGGTAGTGCCCCTGCTTGCCGACCTCGAGCTCTCCTACAAGGC
The DNA here is from genome assembly GCA_030844565.1 of Bacteroides ovatus. Classification (GTDB taxonomy): domain Bacteria; phylum Bacteroidota; class Bacteroidia; order Bacteroidales; family Bacteroidaceae; genus Bacteroides; species Bacteroides ovatus_A. Next base: position 8,649 of record JAUUNK010000165.1, on the reverse strand, counting down.
AAGCTGGAAGAGTGACGACGAAAAGTCGGCTCCTTTCCGCCTGGTCAGGATTACGGACTTTGCAGAGCACGAAGAATGCCTTCTTAACCCTGGCATGCCGCTGGATTTCCTGGAAGACTTAGGCAACGAACGCAACCTCTATGTGAAGTTCACCGACATGCAAGGCGATAAAAGAGTGCGCATGTACGTAGACCTTTCCTATATCCAGAAAAACATGTTCCTCTCTGACAACCCCGCTTCCGATGCCTCCCCCTATATGGAGTTCGACTATCGCAAGTCCGGACAGTGGCTAGCGTTCAGCCCTGAAAGTCTCCTACAGGAAAGCACCTACGGGCTGACCCAGGACGGGTTTATCGAGTTCACCCTCCCACGGGAGCTTCACGGCGTGTCTTCCTTCTGGCTGAGAGTGCGCCTGAAAGGAGACGTAGACCAATACCCCGCTATACGCAACATTTATCTGAATTGCCTGAAAGTGGTGGCGGAAAATGGTGACGGCACTCCCCTCCCTGCCGAGACTATAGAAAAGATGCAGGTCAACGATGACCGGGTGGAAAGCGTCCTCCAACCCCTGCCCGGCTTCGGTGGCAGAGCGAAAGAAACAATAGCGGAAATAGCCATCCGCCAGAGCTCACGCATTGCCCATCGTAACCGGGCGGTAGCCCCGGGGGATTATGAACAGATGGTACTGGACCAGTTTCCGGAGATTCAGAAAGTATATTGCCTCCCTAAGACGTGCACCGGCTACAAAGATGTCTATCTCGTGGTGTTCTCTTACACAGAAGGCAATCCTTATCCCCTGACTCCCACCTGGAAACTGGCTGAGATACGCGACTGGCTCTCTCCGCGCATTTCTCCCTTCGTCTCGCTCAAAGTTTGCAATCCTTCCTACCGGAAAGTAGATGTGGTGTGCGAAGTCGTCTTACAGGAAGATGCCGAAGACGAAGGAGAAATTCGCCGCCGCATGACCATCCAAATCCAGGATTACTTCGCTCTTTGGCTCAGAACGGGAGACCTGCCCGAGCTGGGGAAAAAGTATTCTTATAAAGAATTGCATACCCGCCTGGCAAACGACCCCGACGTACAGGAGCTGGTCCGCCTGTCTATCAACGGCGTACAACCCCACGTGCAGGCAACCGATATTCATGCCGAGGACCAATGCATCCCCGAAGGCGGAGTTCCGGCAGAGGTGGTCCTCATACCGCAAGACATACAAATTATACTGTTGCCCCACTCCGGTGGCATCGGCAACATGGAAATTGGTTCAAATTTTAAAATAGGATAACTATGGGAAACAAAAGAAGCAGAGACATCTTAAAAAGTTTCTTCCGATTAGGCAATACGCCTACCTCGGCTCAGTTTGAAGACCTTATCGACTCTATAGTCAACATTGCCGACGATGGACAGGTACGCACTTCCACAGACGGATTACTGCTCTATCCCGTCACTGAGAACGGCAGAATGGCAAGCATCTATTCCGACCCCGGCAAGCTGGAAGAAGAAAGAAGAATGCCTTGCTGGTCGTTCAAGATAGGACAAGATAAAGAACTTCTCCTGGTCAATCAGGACGGGCAAGTGATAGTATCCGTTTCGCAAGAGAAGGGACCGGAAGTATATGACACTCCGCAACCTCGTGTGACAAGTTCCACTACCCGCTACTCCGACCTGCCTGCCGACGGCGAGTGGCACGATCTGCCGATTAAGCTTCCGTCTGCCGGAGATGACTGGGGATCCCGGATACTCCGCATTACTGCCGCCTATCGTACAGGCAAAAATAAATACCGGATGATAACCCTCACCGCCAGCTACTGTACCAGGCGCCACCTGAAAATATCGCCTTCGCAGCACCGCTTCTTCTTTTTTTGGAAAAGCCCCCTGCGCCTCCGCTGGAAAAAGCAGAAGGATGGAGTATCGCTCCAAATCAAGGGAAAAAGGAAAAAACACGGAGAATCAGCTTTCCACTATCAGGTGAAAGAAGAATGGAACTATTGCGACACTGATAAATAGCCACAGCCAGCATGGAAGAGAAACGCTTGTACATAGAACAAATCGAGATGGAGAAAGACCTCTATACCATCTTGCAACAGAGAACGTTGAGCGAAATCCAACGCCTTTCGGGAGAAGTGTGGACAGACTTCAACGCTCACGATCCGGGCATCACCACCGCCGACATCGCCAACTATGCCCTTACGGAGGTAGACTACAAGCTTGGATTCCAGTTTCAAGACTACCTGACCGACACCGAAGGCAACTTCTCCCCCGAGCGATATGGTTTCTTCCTTCCGGAAGAAGTATATCCTACCGCTCCTGTCACTTCAGATGACTACCGGAAGATGATGCTGGCTGAAATCCCCGAGCTGGATAATGTCAACGTGGTGGTCCACGAAAAGGCATTGGGCAGCTATGACATCAAGCTCTATCTCTCTCCGTTTTTTCAATCCAACGAAGACATCGTTAAGCGGGTGCATAAACTCTATCACGCCCACCGCAACCTTTGCGAAAACTTACACGAAATCAGTTTCCCCCAACTCACTGAGCTGGACTTCCATTCCGAGCTGGAAATAAACCCGGGAACCGATGCCACTTCCATCGTCGTACAAATCTATTGGAACATCATTTACTACCTTTCCGGCTCCATACGGATGGAGTACCAGAACAAGCACTTCCGTTCGGCAATGGCTTTAGAAGACTGGATGGAAGGGACCAACACTGACTTTCGCGTGATTATCCCCCGCCAAAACGAGACCGAACAGGAACTCTTTAGCCTCCTGCTACAAATAGACGGCATCAAATCCTTCAAGACATGCTATCTCATTAAGAAGAATGACAAAAGCGTTCCTTCCCGAACTCCCGCTCCGCAGCCGGAAACCATCTCCGACTTCAAAGAAGGATTTTGCATCTTTATCCCGAAATACCAACACGAACTGAACGTGAAAGTGCGCATTGAAGGCACGGAAATGCCTGTCAACATAGAGCGCTTCATTGAGGAATTGCAAGCTTTATATTTCTCGGAGAAAAGCAACCGCCTCCATCACTCCGGTAAAAGCAGTGACAAATGGGCATTCTCCCGATCTCTTATACCGGACAGCACCTATCGGAATGTCCACCACCACCGAAGCCTGGCAACGGACTTCCCTGAATGCTACCGCATCGAAATGAACAAAGAGCGTTCCACCAATGGCACTACGCCGGGCTCCTTCGAAGCCTACCTGAAACTCTACGACTGGATCATCGAGAGAGGACTGAACGAACTGGCAGGCTTAAAAGAGCTTCTAGCTATCACCCCTGATACCACAGTGCTGTCTCGCATGGACGTCTACAGCAAAGGCATGCCGCGACGAGAGAAATACTTCGACCCTTACCGCCGAAAAGTGGGCAGGCTGAAAAACCGTTACCTCGACTTCCTCGACCACCTCTACGGAGTGGACAGCCACCCCGCCTGGACGAAAGACCTGTCTTATTATGGCGAAACGAACGAAGACGTTATTCAAAGGCGGATAAAATACCTCCGCCACATCGCCTGCCTCACCCGAACGCGTGCTAAAGCCTGGAACATCTACGGAGAACGCACCGAAGACAATATCCCCACCCTCAAAGCCCACATCTCCCTACTCTTAGGGCTTAACATCGACGAGGATGTCTCCATCGGCAACGTGTTGCCCAGTCACAATCTTATCCTTCTGGGCAACCAGGAAGAGCAGAAGAAGGTGCGCGACCGGCTCAACTCCATGCTCGTAGACGAAAAGATGCTCGACTCCTCCAACATCGAGAGCATCCCCTACGAACTCCCTGTGATGAACGAAGAAGAGAAGTTGCAGCACTTCCAGACCATCCGCCACGAATTGATGATTTTCAATACCAACCTCATCAGCGGCGGACTCTTCCGCACAGGCATCAACATAGCCAACTACAAAACCGTCAACCTGGAAAAGAAAGAGTACCTGCTTGCCTTTTGGAACGAAGAAGACCGGTGCTGGATAAACCTGGGACGTTCCAACGCCAAAGATACGCTGAGAACCTGGGCAAACATCCTCTGCTACTACTTACGCGAGCTCAATCAGCAATGCGAAGGCTTCTATATGGTGGAGCATAACCTGTTTATCCCCGCAGAGCCGTTCAAAGTGTCGCTCGTGTTGCCCGACTGGACTGCCCGTTTCCACTCCTCGCGATTCAAGGAAATCTTCCGGCAACTGGTGGAAGAACTATTACCGGCACACATCGACTGTGTGTTCTACTGGATCAACGTGTCTCACATGCAATATTTTGAGAAAGCCTATCAGGACTGGTGCAAAGCCTTGGCATCAGACTATCCGGTAGACGAACTGCAAAACTACCAGTCTACCATGCTGAATGTACTCCAGGAGTCCCTGAAAAATGAAGTGGAGGAATTATGATAAGTATAGACAACATAGGGTTCCGGTTTCAGGCAGAAGACGAAGAGTTCTCCCGCAGCATGTACATACGCTGGGACAACTACTACGGAAACGTCATCCGCCGCATCCTCGAAGACTTCTTCTCGCGCTACGACACACCCGGCGAACTGCTTAGCCTCGATATGCTTCAGCTCAACCTGGGAAACATACCGCAAGAAGACTTCTACCAACAGTTCCCCCTCCGGCTCAAAGAGGAACTGGAAAAAGCGTTCGCCCGCACTCTGGGGCAAAACGGTACCAAAGAAAGTTCCGCCGACCAAGTGAAACGACGCGTCAACAGCCTTTCCTTCTATCTGGAAAATGGTTTTTGTCCCACGGTTTGGGAGGATGCCGAGTTCGACCCCACCCAGGAAATCGGTTTTCTCCTACTCCAGACCCCCGGCACGCTAATCTACTTATTCCACGACTCTCTGCGTCATCCTAAACGCTTGCGCAGGCTGATGGGGAGCATATTGAGCTTCGTACACGAGACGCAGGACGAGAAATATATCCGCACGCTGGCAGGATTGCTGGACACGGTGATGGTCAGGCAGATTATCAACGCCGAGTGTGAAAACCACACGGAAATAGACGTACCTGCCTACTGGATGCACCTTTACAACTGGCTCATCCAATATTACCCGTTCAATAGCGTCTATATGTTCGGCAGTAAGTCCCAGTTTAAAGACTATCTGAACATTAAACTGCTCCATTTCATCCGGAAACGTCCCTATTCCACCTACCTCTCGAAGGCGGAACTGACCATGCAATTTCTCATCGAAGTTTTCGGAAAAGAATACTACGTGAAACTGCTCAACATCATCTACAGCCAACAGGAGCGAAACCCGGACGGCACTCCCGTCTATGCCGACTATTTCGATATGGAGATCTACCACATGTTCCGCCATCTATCTTTGCTTGACCTCCCTGCTCCGGATATGCAGCCCGACGAAGAAAACCGCCAGCCCGACGAAGACCCCGACCACCTTCCCTTGCCAAACAGTGTAGAGGGAATAGAAGACATCCTCCGGCTGATTAGCAGCATCAGCCCTTTCCGGGCAGAAGTGTTATCGCGTATTATAGAAGTGATGCAACGCAATCCGTCCACCTTCTCCCTGCTACATCAAAACGGAAGAGACGCCGAAGAGTATTTATCAAAAGTACTGTTGCTTTTTCTTTCAGACGGAAAAGTATTCGATTCCCACCTCGCCCGTGCAGAAGACATCCTCCGTCAATGGATGTTCTATCTCCATCTGGAAGATAGCGGGCAAAGCACTTTTCAGCCGTCGGAAGAGATGCCGTGGCAACAAATGACAATCTTCCTGGCAAAGGCGTTAGACATACAACCGGAAGATGCCGGCATCCCGAAAACACCTCCTCAGGAGGAGGAAAAGAAGAAAAAGGAAAAAGAAGCATATTGGAACGAAAACATTCTGGAAGAATGGTTCAAGGACAACCGGGTCAGCACCCTGAGCAAGCAACGCCTCGTGAGCCATTACCTCTCCCGGCAATCCGAACGGATGCTATCCCTTGTCCGAAGGCTTCTTTTGCATCAGGCTGTCGCTTTGGAAGAATGGATGCAGTGGTTCGAAGAGAAAGAAATTATGCAAGCTATCCTGCGCGATTTATCCATCGACATTGCCGGGCTTGCTGCACAAGACGGAAAAGAAGCATCTCTCCCTGCCGCTCCCGAATACCTGCCCATAGAAAATGCGGGTCTCGTGTTGCTGGTTCCCTGGTTTCCGCGTCTCTTTGAGATGCTGGAACTCCTGGACGAAGAAAAAAAAGATTTCAAAAACATGGATGCACGAATACATGCCATCTTCGTCATTCAGCGCCTCGTCACCTTTGAAGACCGGGAATACAAAGAGAAAGAGTTGGCCTTCAACCGCATCCTCACAGAATGCCCTTTTGCCGAACCGCTACCCGCCTGCAGGCAACTGTTGCCGGAAGAACAGGCAACGGTAGAATCTATGCTGAATGGCGTAAAGAGCAACTGGAACAAAGTGCAACACACCTCTGTCGAAGGATTCCAACACAGCTTTCTTCAGCGGAGCGGCCACCTGGAACAGAAAGAAGACAAGTGGCTACTCACCGTAGACACCCGTGCCTACGATGTGTTACTCGACTCCGTGCCGTGGTCCTATACCACCGTGAGATTTCCTTGGCTAAAGAAACCGATTCAAGTATCCTGGCGAACCACAGAAGAATTTTAATATTAACATACTTAAAAAACACTAAGTTATGAAAGCAGAAAAAGTATCTCAGGAAAGAGTAGTCCGTACCATTCAGCAAATGCAAGGTAACAACGGTACGGCACAATTGATGGACAACCGCCCTTTAGGTATCCTGCAACGCCTGACACAACAGCCCCTCCAACGTGCAGGAACAGACGATGAAGAAGACCCCCTCCAGGGTAAGTTTGCAGGAACCCTGCAACGGGCCGAAGACGAAGAAGAAGGAGTGCAAATGAAAGCCGACACGACCACACAGAAGAAGCCAAACAACACCGGTCTGCCCGACCATCTGAAAAACGGCGTGGAGAATCTTTCAGGCTTCTCCCTCGACAATGTGAAGGTGCATTACAACTCTTCCCAGCCCGCCACAGTGCAGGCACTTGCCTACACACAGGGAACAGACATCCACGTGGCGCCGGGACAAGAGCAACACCTTCCTCACGAGGCCTGGCACGTAGCCCAGCAGATGGCGGGACGTGTGGAACCTACCACCGAAATAGGTGGCATGGCTGTGAACGATAATGCAGCTCTTGAGCACGAAGCTGACGTGATGGGCAACCGGGCAAACAGCTTCGTATGATGGCAATGCAACAATACATCACCTGGTTCAACCAAGTTCTTTCGACATCCATTTCACTCTATTTCCAGCAAGACAGCGAATACAACTCACTGGACGAAATAAAAGTTCCTTCCCGCTGGCTAGAGAAAATGACTACCGTAAAGAAGATTTCTTTTGAAGAACAGGTTGTCATCATGTTGGCACTCATGCCCCATCTGAGTCCACAATCCCTCGACATATTGTTCGTCCAAAACAAGAACTTCGACCGCCCCTATACAGAGTTCGGCGGTTGGAAAGGAATCTCCCACAGCGGCTTTCTCCCCACGGGGGAGACTGCCGCCTTCATCTTGGCAGGCGAAGACATGGAGAAAAGGAAGAAAGTGATAAAGCTCTTCCAGAAAGACCATTGGTTCCACACCCACAACTTGCTCAGGCTCGAGGGCGTCGCGGACGGAGAACCTTTTCTCAGCGGACTGTTGCGCATCTCAGAAGAGTTCCTCAGCAAGGTCCTCTACGACCGGGACTATAAACCCGATTATAACATCGGTTTCCCTGCCAAACGTATCATTTCTCCCCTGGACTGGGAAGATATGGTGCTGGACTACCATGTGGCAGGAGAGTTGGAAGAGATTAATACCTGGATTTCCCGCCACCGGATTATCATGCACGACTGGGGCCTGTCGCGCATTCTCAAGCCGGGCTACCGTTCCCTGTTCTATGGGCCTCCGGGCACAGGAAAAACGCTTGCCGCCACCCTCATCGGCAAACGGAACGACATGGATGTCTATCGCGTAGACCTGTCTATGATAGTCTCCAAATACATCGGTGAAACGGAGAAAAACCTTGCCCGCGTGTTCGACTTGGCAGAGAACCGCAATTGGATTCTCTTCTTCGACGAAGCAGACGCCTTATTTGGTAAACGCACTTCTACCAACACTTCCAACGACCGCCACGCTAATCAGGAGGTCGCCTACTTGCTCCAACGGATAGAAGACTTCCCGGGAACGGTGATTCTCGCCACCAACTTGCGTTCTAATATCGACGAAGCTTTCTCCCGCCGTTTCCAGTCGATAGTTTATTTCCCCATGCCTTCACGAGAACTGCGTGCTGAGTTATGGAGAAAAATGCTACCTTCCCTCTGGCTGGGAGAGGATGCTGACGAACTGGTGGAACTAGCTGCCGGGTCGGAACTTTCGGGTGGCTCTATCACTAATGTAATACGACGCTGCGCCCTCCATTTGATAGAATCCAATGAGACCCATCTAAGGAAGGAAATGCTCTTGGAAGCGCTAAAAAAAGAAAAGAAGTAGTTCTCTACTAAAACTAACTTAGTTAATCCAATCCCTATATATTATCCACTCTGCTATATTTATACCTACAATTTCCTATCACAAAACATCCATTATCTCCCCAAAAGTCCATAGTATCTTTAAATTGGGACCTT
>JAUUNK010000164.1 GCA_030844565.1 Bacteroides ovatus | reverse complement strand
GCCTACATAGAAGGTGGGATTTGAACTATAGTAAGCTTCTTTACCTCTCTCTCCAGAAGAGAGAGAGGAAGAAACTACATTTGCCATATCTTGGTTGGTTGTCATAATAATGTTGTTTATTTGTTCTGGGAAACTGTTTACCAGAAATACCAATAAAAGGCAGCGGTGATGCTGAGAATGATAACGGTATGGATAATATCCCAATGATTCCAACTGGCACGGGTAGCCGCTTTTTGTTCTTTCGTGGCAGTTCCGAATACCAAACCTTGTATTTTTTCCGCGGTGGGAGCTTTTGTAGCAAAGCTAACAATGATAACGACAAGGATACAGAACAAGAACATCCAACCACAGAAGAATAACCAGTTCATGTCATAGAATAAATATTTGAAGGGCGAATCGGGTGCTCCGGTTGTATTACTATAGTAAACTTTTGCTCCCAGGCGAGTCAGACCGATTACCATACCGGATATTAAACCCCACATGCCTCCTTGGGCGGAAGTGCGTTTCCAACAAATACCTAGCAGGAAGGCGGCAGCAATACCCGGAGCCAATACAGACTGAACATCTTGCAGGTAGGTATAAAGCACGTCACCTACACTTCGCATGATAGGAATCCAAAGGATACCCAATACAACGATTACAACTGTAGCTATCTGTCCGATAACTACCAGCTTCTTTTCTGAGGTTTGCGGTTTGAAGCGCTTATAGAAGTCGATAGTGAAAAGCATAGCCGAGGAGTTGAACAGGGAAGCCAACGAACTCATCAAAGCAGCGAGAATACCGCATACTACCAGTCCTTTCACGCCAGCAGGTAGCAATCTGGCAACGAGTGTCGGAAAAGCGGCATCGGCATTAGGGTTGCCGTTATCAAGCAACGGAAGGAAGCCTTCGGCGCCTGCACCAATATATTTCTGATGTAATGCAAAAGCAATCATACCCGGAATCAGGAACAAGAATACAGGTAGTAATTTCAAGTAAGCACCAAAGATAGTACCACGGCGTGCTTCTCTTTCATTTTTACCGGAAAGTACGCGTTGAACGATAAACTGGTCAGTACACCAATACCAAAATCCGATGATAGCAGAACCGATTAATGCTCCCAACCAAGGGAAGTTGGCGTCGTTGTTGCTACGGATCAGGTTGGTCATTGTGTCGCCATAATCGTTGACGGATACAGCACCGCATATCTTAATCATTTCTTCCCAACCGCCCAATTCTTTGAAACCAAGTACAAGGATGATTAGAGAACCGAGTAATAGAATAGGAGTTTGTAATACAGAAGTATATAACACAGATTTCATACCTCCGAAGATGGTATATAAAGCGGTTAGTAATACTAGTCCGATGGCGGCAATCCAGAAGAAGTCGATGCCCCAAAGTTCTTTGATACCGAATACTTGTTGAAAAACAAGTCCACCTGCATATACTGTTACAGCTACTTTTGTTAATACATAGCTTACCAGTGAGATAACTGATAAAATGGTACGTGATTGAGGATTGTAACGGCGTTCCAAAAATTCGGGCATTGTATAGACCATGCTTCGTGTGTAGAACGGAACGAATACCCATCCCAAAATAAGTATCATCCATCCTTGGATTTCCCAGTGAGCCATTGCCATACCACTGGACGCTCCTGCTCCTGCCAATCCGATTAAGTGCTCCGAACCGATGTTTGATGCAAAGATAGAGGCTCCGATAGCAATCCATGTTGCGTCACGTCCGCCTAAAAAATAATCCGCCGAGTCATTTTGTTTTTGTTTGACTACCCAGACAATGATACCGATTAGAGCCAGAAAAAAGACTCCAATAACTAACCAATCTAATGATTCCACGATATAATACGATTTAAAGAGTTAATATTATTTCTCTACTGAGAATTTGAAAATACATTGGCTGTTGTAAGTCTGTCCCGGTTCGAGTACTACGGAAGGCCATTCAGGTTTGTTGGGACTGTCAGGGTAATGTTGTGTTTCGAGACAAACAGAAGCGCGTTGGTTGTAAGTGATGCCTTTCTTCCCTTTTACTGTCCCGTCAAGGAAGTTTCCTGTATAGACCTGTATGCCCGGTTCGTTAGTGTAAACTTCTACCGTGATACCGCTTTCAGGAGAGGTAAGCCGTGCTGCTACTTGGTTAATATCACCTTTAGTGTTCAACACCCAGTTATGGTCATATCCATTTCCATTCTTGAGTTGAACGAAATCATAATTGTTGATATCTTGTCCTACAGCTTTAGGAGTGTTGAAATCCATGGGGGTATCTTTTACCGGAGCAATTTCCCCCGTCGTCATGAAAGTGCTGTCTACCGGAGTATAATAGTCGGCGTTAATATAAAGAATGTCGTTAGTAGAAGCTTTAGACGGATCACCTGCTAAGTTGAAATAAGAATGGTTGGTCATGTTGATGATAGCCTTCTTATCAGTAGTGGCGCTGTATTTAATGTCAATAGCGTTATCTTCTGTTAGTTTGTAAGTAACCTTAGCCGTGACATTTCCCGGGAAATTGGCGTCTCCATCTGGTGAGATACGAGTTAATTCCAAAGTTGTGGGGTCAATAAGATTAGCTTCGTACACTTGGTATTGCCATCCTTGAGGTCCTCCGTGTAAACAATGCCCGAAATTGTTTTGTGGTAGTTGGATGGTGTCTCCATCCAATACGAAGCGTCCTTGGTTGATGCGGTTGGCATAGCGTCCGATAGAGGCTCCAAAGTCACTCGGTACGTTAATATAATCTGTAATGCTATCGAATCCCAGTACTACATCCTGCATCTTGCCGTTTTTGTCCGGCACCATGATAGATACGATACGTCCTCCGAAATTGGTAATGCATACTTCCATGCCAGCTTTGTTCTTCAATGTGTAAAGATCGGTCTTGGCATTGTTTACTTCTGTTTGAAATTTTATCGGGTCGAGACCGGATAAAGTTAATTCTGAAGCTGGCTTGTTATTGCACGCAACCAGCGCCAATACGGCAATTCCCGCAAGTAGAAAATGTTTTTTCATGGTTCTATTTTTAATGTAAATGAGCTGCTTATCTTATTTTGGGTGTAAAAGTAACACTTTTATATGGTGTAGCAAATACACTACTATATGTTATGCAGCATATAAGTGAAAAAACTGCTTGAGGTATCAAGATACCGGAAGCAGTTTTTTGTTATCAAAGAGCGTTCGTTACGGCGGTTATGGAAGAGCGTTTGCTAGATTTTCTTTCCCCGATAGGTTTTCTTATTGCCGTGTGCTGCGTAGACAATGGTATCATTAGCTGCCCACCGCAGGCTACGTACATGTTCCATCATGATGGCATTGCTTGCATTGATTCCTGGAACATCTTCGGGGAAACGTCCTTGCGAGGTGTAGAACCAGTACACCACAAGGTCTGTTTGGTTTCCCTTGATTGAAACCATAGTTTCCATTCAATGGAACTTTAGTTTCCATACGGAGAAACCATTGTATTCTATTAATGGAAACTTTAGTTCCCATAGGGCGAAACTATGGTTTCTATTAATAGAAACCAGTCAGGCTATGCGTTGCCTGTGTTTTTATGATGTAGCAACCTTATTGCAACTATTCTTCTTGATTCATCTTATACGCTACTTCTACTATATTCATATTTTTCGTCTCCCGATTCTTCCTCCATCTTTAAGACTTCCACATTCATGTCGAGGGTAAACTTCCGTTGGTAGCGTTTTCGGTTGTCGAGTATATTCTGTATGCGTGCCAACAGCAAGGTTTCGTCGATGAAGTTGTGGGGCAAGCCTTCGTCCATGGCTATATAGGTGATGTTGTAGCGGTCGGCGAAACGCTCTTGTGCTTGAACGGCAACACAAATATACAATATAATAAGGTATATAAACAGGTGTCTTTTCATATTTATACGTATTAGTGATCCAAAGGTAGAAGAGATAAGCTGCAAATGCGAAAGAGAAAGGAGGTCCCCTGGGATTTATCCGGATGAGGCGTTCCAAAGACCTGGTGAATTGGGAATTCCAAGGATGGGCGTTTCCACAGATACCCGAAGAAGCCGTGGAATGGGTGCATGCCAATGCCGGAGGGCACGGGGCGAGCAACATCCGGGCGGCTTATGTCATTCCTTATAAAGATAAATACCGCCTTTACTACTGTGTCTCCGCTCACCTCCTACGGGTGCAGGAACCTCTTTATGAACGTCGGCTCGAAGCACGACAGATACTCTGGGGCGAAGGCGAACTGAAGCAGGAAGAATGTAACGTCTCTTTCCGCCTGACTTTGCTTGCGGATGGAAATATTGACGGAATGCATGGAAATTGGTCCTTTTTGAATGATAAGCAGCTATTAATGCTCAATCTGCACGGGGAGACCATTGAAAATCTGATTATCTTTGCAGGACACGACTGGGAGAATGAAACGGAGATCGTGCTTTTTACCGGACTCGATAAGCGGGGGCGCTCCGTGTGGCGTAAGAGATTAATGAAATGATATATATAGTATTTATTTAAAACCATGAACATGCACAGAAACTTAGTTGCCGCACTGGCATTGTCGGCAGGTATGGCGCTGAATGCGCAGACCAACGAGTTGGTTGTACAGACTAAAAAGCTGGGCGCGGAAATCCAGCCCACTATGTACGGATTATTTTTTGAAGATATTAACTACGCTGCGGATGGCGGGCTATATGCCGAGCTGGTGAAGAACCGCTCCTTTGAGTTCCCCCAACATCTGATGGGATGGAAGACTTACGGAAAAGTGTCTTTGCACGACGACGGTCCTTTTGAACGCAACCCCCATTATGTCCGTCTTTCCAATCCCGGGCATGCCCATAAACATACCGGACTGGATAATGAAGGCTTCTTCGGCATTGGTGTGAAGAAAGGAGAGGAGTATCGCTTCTCTGTATGGGCACGCTTGCCGCAAGGTGGTAATGGTGAGAAAATTCGCGTGGAACTGGTGGATACCAAGTCTATGGGAGAACATCAGGCTTTTGCTTCGCAAACGCTCACTATCGATTCAAAGGAGTGGAAGAAGTATCAAGTGGTTCTGAAACCGGGAGTAACCCATGCGAAAGCCACTCTCCGCATCTTCCTTGCTTCGCCGGGCACAGTGGACCTCGAGCATATCTCTCTCTTCCCGGTGGATACTTGGAAAGGACATGAGAACGGACTCCGCAAAGACCTGGCACAAGCTTTGGCAGATATTCATCCGGGCGTGTTCCGTTTTCCCGGCGGTTGCATCGTAGAAGGAACCGATCTTGCCACACGTTACAATTGGAAGAATTCTGTAGGACCGGTGGAGAACCGACCTTTGAACGAAAACCGCTGGCAATATACCTTCACCCACCGTTTTTATCCCGACTATTACCAGAGCTATGGCTTGGGATTCTTTGAATATTTCCAGTTGTCCGAGGAAATGGGAGCAGAGCCGTTGCCTATTTTGAACTGCGGTTTGGCGTGTCAATACCAGAACAACGACCCGAAAGCACATGTAGCTGTATGTGACTTGGAGAGCTATATTCAAGATGCTCTCGACCTGATTGAGTTTGCCAACGGCGATGTTAATTCCACTTGGGGAAAGGTGCGTGCCGAAATGGGGCATCCGGCTCCTTTCAACCTTAAGTTCATTGGCATCGGTAATGAGCAGTGGGGTAAAGAATATCCCGATCGCCTGGAACCGTTTATTGCTGCCATTCGCAAAGCTCATCCGGAAATAAAGATAGTAGGTAGTTCCGGTCCTAACTCCGAAGGTAAAGACTTTGATTACCTTTGGCCCGAAATGAAACGCCTGAAGGCCGACCTGGTGGACGAACATTTTTATCGCCCGGAAGACTGGTTCCTTAGCCAGGGAGCACGCTATGACAACTACGACCGTAAAGGTCCGAAAGTGTTTGCCGGAGAATATGCCTGCCACGGAAGAGGAAAGAAATGGAATCATTTTAATGCTTCTCTGCTGGAGGCTGCCTTTATGACGGGACTGGAACGTAATGCGGATGTGGTGCACATGGCTACCTATGCGCCTTTGTTTGCCCACGTGGAAGGATGGCAATGGCGTCCGGACATGATTTGGTTTGATAATCTGAACTCCGTGCGTACGGTCAGTTATTATGTGCAGCAACTCTATGCGCACAACAAGGGGACAAATGTTCTTTCTCTCACCATGGACAAGAAACCGGTGACGGGAGCCGAAGGACAAAACGGGCTCTTTGCAAGCGCGGTCTACGATAAAAACGACCAGGAAGTGATTGTGAAGGTTGTCAATACATCCGACAGCACTCAGCCGCTTTCATTGACTTTTGATGGATTGAAGAAGAAAGAAACATTGACTGGAGGTCGTTGCATCAAGCTTGCTTCATCTGATCTTTATAAAGATAACACTCTTGAGCAGCCTTCTGCTATCGTTCCGCAGGAGACATCGGTAGCCATCCGGGGGAACGTGTTTGAAACCCAACTGGAACCCAAGGCTTTTGCTATTTATAAATTCACGAAGAAATAATGAATAGGGTTAGATTAGTGATTTTTTCATTAGCGTTGGCAGTCTTTGCAGGGCTGTCAGCGCAAAATGATACAACCTTCGTAGCAGAAGGAAACCCCATCATAAAGTATAAATATACCGCTGACCCCGGTGCTATGGTATACGACGGCAAAGTGTATATCTACGCTGGACACGATGAATGCCCACCTTCTAAAGAACACTATCTGCTCAATGAATTGGCGGGTAACTCCAACACCAACCATCAGGCTATCATCGAATTCAAAGGAGATTGATATTTTATCTACCACAACGGAGGTATCAATCCCTCGAGGGGGAGTTTTCGCCGCTCCGTTTGCATAGACCGCCTTTGGTACAATGAGGATGGAACGATGAAGAGAGTGCAGATGACTACGGAAGGAATAGGGTATTAGATTATATAGTTTGTTATTGAAAGCGAGGGCGCTCTTCCATCACGGAAGGGCGCCCTCTTTGAATTGTCATGATAAAAAACAAGTTCTATACCAATCTGCGTGAACCGTCACCAATTACCACGTCGTATACTTTCGGGCTTCTTTCGAATTTAGCTTTGAATGCTTCTTTGGTCTTCTGAACGAAGTTGTCATACAATTCATTCTTCACCAGGTTGATGGTGCAGCCACCGAAGCCGCCTCCCATAACACGTGAACCAGTCACACCACATTCTTTAGCACAGTCGTTGAGGAAATCGAGTTCTTCGCAGCTTACTTCATATAATTTGCTCATGCCATGATGAGTCTCGTACATCTTTTGACCCACTGTTTCGTAATCGCCTTTTTCCAATGCGTCGCATACGTCCAGCACGCGTTGGATTTCTTCGATTACATACTCTGCACGCATGTAGTCTTCTTCACTGATGTCAGCTTTTGCTTCTTCCAACATTTCCATTGTGCAGTCGCGTAAGAATTCTACATGAGGATGTTTCTTCTGGATAGCGGCAACAGCAGCTTCGCAACTTTGACGGCGTTTGTTGTAGGCAGAAGAAGCCAGTTCATGTTTTACAACTGAATCCATCAATACTAAGCGGTAGCCTTCGGGGTTAAAGGGGAAATATTGATATTCCAACGAACGGCAATCCAAACGGATCAAACTGCCTGCTTTACCGAATACAGACGCAAACTGGTCCATAATACCACAGTTTACACCGCAATAGTTATGTTCTGTTGCCTGACCTACTTTTGCCAATTCGAATTTATCAATTTTGTTTTCACCAAACAGTTCGTTCAATGCAAAAGCATACGTGCTTTCCAGGGCGGCTGATGAGGACATGCCGGCACCCAGGGGAACATCACCAGCAAAAGCTGTGTTGAATCCCTTCACGTCTACGCCACGTTTAATCATTTCGCGGCATACGCCGAAGATATATCTTGCCCAACTTGCGCGTGGGGCATCTTCTTCGTTCAGACCGAACTCTACATAATCTTTTAAGTCGATAGAGTAAGCTCTTACTTTGTTAGTGCCGTTCGGTTTGATTTCTGCAATCATGCCTTTGTCTACTGCGCCCGGAAATACGAAGCCGCCATTGTAGTCTGTATGTTCGCCAATCAGGTTGATACGACCCGGAGAAGCATATACATATCCGGTTGTTCCGTCGAAATGTTTAATGAAACGACTTCTTACGTGTTCTATATCCATGATAATTATATTTTAAAAGGTGAATAAATTACGTTCTATTTCAAATTCTACATTTATTCTACTGGAATATCTTTGTTTACATTCTTGCAGCCTACCAGACCGTAGAACAGCAAATAAGCAAGAGCAGCGATGATGAGCCCGTAGCTGGCCATGTAACCAACAGAGTCGGAAATACCTTGCTGTATCAACGGCAATACGCCACCACCTACAACCATCATCATGAAAATACCTGAAGCCTGTGCTGTATATTTGCCCAAGCCTTCTACTGCGAGGTTGAAGATACCACCCCACATTACGGAAGTACACAGACCACAAAGTACAAGGAAGAATGCGCTGATGGGTACTTGAGGAGTCTTAAGAGATCCTAGCACTTCTGACGGTTCCAATTTGGCAGCTGTCAGCGCTTCTGCATGAGCGGCAATGTTTTCCTCTGTGGGAGTAGCCACGATAGCTGAAACTTCGTCGGCAGGTACACCTGCATTCGTTAATATTTCGGTTGTCTTATTTACCGGGTTGTATATAAAGGAAGGCACTTCTACTCCTACTTCTTTTGGAACGGAAATAGCAATGATGATAAGAATGATAGCAGTGGCAGATACTGTGATTAATTGGGCACGCGTAGAAACCTTGCCGCTGATAGCACTACTTGCTGTACGTCCTACAAGCATCAATAACCAATAGATAGCAGCGATAGCACCACCGATAGCAGCACCGTTTACCAAGATGCCTGCACCTTTGTCAGTGGCATCGGCAAGATAGAAGTTCAGGGTACCCGGGATACCGATTTCGATACCTACATAGATAAAGATTCCCACTACACCCAATACAGTGTGACGGAAGCTCCAAGGGCTGTATTCGAATTTTTCTTTTGCTGCGCCGCCTTTTCTCAGGTGAGGTTCGGGGATGCTGACAAATGAAATAACAATGAAAGCGGCTACGAACACTCCCATTGCAACAAAAAGAAGAGGAGCAACGTCAGACATCGCTGTTTTTACAGTTACCGTACCAATCAAGGCTCCTACGAACAACGGAGTCAATGTACCAGACAAAGAATTAAGCGCACCACCGGTTTGAATGAGCTGGTTACCCTTATTACCGCCACCTCCAAGAAGGTTCAGCATCGGGTTTACCACTGTATTAAGCATACATACGCAGAAACCGCAGATGAATGCTCCCAGCAGATAAATGATGAAGTTTAACTGGATGGCATACTCACCAAAGGAAAAAACTTCGGTTCCTGCTCCCACTAAACTGGAAAGGTACTGGATAAACAATCCTAAAAAACCTACTGCCATCGCGATAAGTGCCGTTTTCTTGTAGCCGATTTTTACAAGCATGTTACCGGCAGGAATACCCATAAATAGATAAGCCAGGAAGTTCATCATGTTTCCCATCATACCTAATGTGTTAGATCCTGCGTATTGGTTTTTCCAGATTGTACCAAATGGTGCAGCGAGGTTAGTCACGAAAGAGATCATCGCAAAGATGAAAAACATCGTAATAATTGCGACGAGATTACCGTTCTTTTGTTCTTTTGTCATGGTTCAAAAAAAATGTTAGTTTATAAAAATTAGGTTAGTTACTACTCTTTTTGCTTGTTCTTTTCTTTTTTATTCTTCTACACCGAATTTATAGACAGTTATTTGTTGGTATTCGTCACCCGGCAATAAAACAGCCGATGGAAAATGTGCCTTATTGGGAGTGTCTGGGAAACATTGTGCTTCGAAGCAGATAGCGCTTCGTGCAGGGAAGGTGGCTCCATGGGAACCTTCGAATCCGTTCAACCAGTTTCCTGTGTAAAGTTGCACACCCGTTTCGGTAGTATACACTTCCATTGTACGTCCGCTTTCGGGATCTTTGCAAGTGGCGGCAAGGTCCATTGCGCCGCGTTCTGTTTTATTAAGAACATAGCAGTGGTCGTAGCCTGCACCGAATATGAGTTGTTGGAAATTGTCGTTGATACGTTCGCCTACTGTGTGGGGAGTGCGAAAGTCCATGGGAGTGCCTTCTACTTTGGCTACTTCTCCGGTAGGGATGGAAACTTCGTCTATTGGTGTATAGAAATCTGCGTTGATGGTGACAATGTGGTTCTCCACTGTAGGGGTAGGATTGGCAATGCCTGCCAGATTGAAGAATCCGTGATTGGTAAGGTTAACGATGGTAGCTTTGTCCGTGGTAGCACGATATTCAATCATCAGTGCATTAGTCTCTTCTTCCAAGCGGTAGGTCATTTCTACCTCCAGATTTCCGGGGAAGCCTTCCTCTCCGTCGGCGGAAATATAATGGAATTGAACGGTGCTCTCATCAATTTGGATAGCGTCCCAAACGCGGGTATGAAAGCCGGTAGGTCCGCCATGCAATGAATTGGGACCGTTATTGATGGTCAATTCATGTTCTTGTCCATATAAGGTGAATTTTCCTTTGGCGATGCGGTTGCCATAGCGTCCGATAGTGGTACTTAGAAATGGTTCGGGGCTGTTGATAACGTGGTCTATGCTATCATGTCCAAGGATGACGTTAGCGTAGTTTCCATTTTTGTCCGGTACCATAATAGAGAGAATGGCGCATCCGTAATTGGTTACGGCGACTTCCATTCCCTTTTTGTTTTTCAGGATAAATAAGTCTGTTTTCTTATCGTCTATATCCTTTTGGAAATCTGCCCGGCTGAGCCCTGATAGATTCCCTTCTGTGGGGAATGTGTTATTCATGTCTGGTATTATTAAAAATTTCTTGCAAATAAAGGGAAATTCTTTGTTACTCACAAATTATTCTCCTTAAATCTGAATCGTTTTTAAGGAAAGTTTTCAATGCGGTCGGGAAGCTTTTTTCATTTTTTTTTGTATGTTTGCCGCCGGATTGTTAGTAATCCAGTTAATTTAATCTAAGTTCATAACAAGAAAAACAAAATGTATCCATTAAAATTCGAACCTATTCTGAAGCAGACGCTTTGGGGGGGCG
>JAUUNK010000163.1 GCA_030844565.1 Bacteroides ovatus | reverse complement strand
AGACCTGTATTCCATACACTTGGATTTTAAGTAGATTGACTTCTATTAACCGCCTATCTGTACGGTGGGACACCCGGCTACGATGCTGCCGCCATGCGCCGTGGTGTCGCCCATTCGTGCGGCGGGTTTTCCCCCGATCATCACTGTGGCTGAACCTTTGATGATGGTGTCAGGTAGTCCGACACATACGCATAAATCTCCTATGACGGCTGCGGGGAGTTTCTGAATCAGTACTGTGGGCATACCCGGTCCCACTACCGGTCCGCCGACATGGGGGATAGGCGACGGAAAAGCCGGAGTTTGCATGGGACAGGTATGCATATCTGTTAATCTTGCTGCTGGTGGCATATATTTTTTCTTTGCATTTATCGTTAGTTAATCATGACCATCGCTCCTTTCACCGTTGTTTGTCCCGAAGCGGACAGTTCGGCGGTGGCATTGCCCTTGGCTGTGAAACCTATCTTGGCTGTGGCTTTCACATTGGAACCTTCGAGAGACACATCCGACTTGGCAGTGACGGTGGCTTTGGCAGTAGCATCCAGCGAGATGTTGCCCTTGGCTGTCAGCTTTATGTCTTTGGCTGAGGTGAGGGCTATCCCGTTGTTGTCCATTACGAGTTCATTCTTGTTCTGGTCCGAAAGCGTGATAGACTTCCCTTCGTCACTGATTTCTATTTTGTTCTCTCCGGGGGTATGCAGGGTAATGACTTTCTTGTCATCGTCAAACTCGATGGTGAGCTGTGACTTTGACACAAGCGCTTTCTTCGTGTTCTCCGCTTCATAGTCGAAAGGAGGTTGGTGCTTGCTTCCGTAGATGCTGCCCACAATGACCGGATAGTTGGGATTGTGGTCGATGAAGCCGATGAGGACCTCGTCTCCTTCCTCCGGAAGAAAGAAGCAACCTGCAGAAGATGTTGCATACATGGTGGAGAGTCGTGCCCATACCTCCTGTTGACTCCCGTCCATCCAGGGAAGTTGTATCTGTATGCGATAAGCGGAAGAGGGATCTTCGGGCAACTTGGTGACAACACCCGTATGCAAGCCTTCGAGTCCCGGAAGGAATCCTGAAGCGGGTGGAGAAACCACATCCGGCTCTTCTGTGATGGAAGAAGGCGAAATCCCTATCCCTACTTCGGTGATCCATTCGTTGTTTTCTATAATATGGCAAACAGAGCCTACAAAAGCGTTCCCATTGAAGCGGGCGCCGAGCCCTGCCAGTTCGATAAGGCAACCCGGCACCACTTCCGGAGAGCCATAGATGCGGAATTTTCCCTGGTAGCGGGCAAGTCCTGCTTTCAGGGCGAGGCTGTCCATCCATTGTTTGAGGGCGCTATTGGGCGTGGGTGCGTCCGTCTGGATGAGCAAGCTGTCTCCTGCGGCAATGGCGGAAGGTTGCAGGTCTCCCTGAGTGTTTAAGGCAGGCGCCGAGGCGGATGCCTCCACTGTTTTCTGCTCTGCGGGGTCCCAGGATACGCCTTTGTAGGCAGTGTATTGTTCTCCACCGGAAAGTCCTCCTTCAAAGCTGATAAGATTTATGCCATAGGTAACGGTGAGGACTGCCGTACCATTCACCACGGGTTTGAAGACGGAGATGGCACTGCCTTTAGTGAACATTACCTGTCCGCATGCGTCTGCCCGTGACAGGGCAAAATCCCAATCGGTAGAATAATATTGTACCATTTCGGGATGCTCGTAGGCGGTTTCGTCCACAGTGACGTCGCCATACCCTGCAAGAACCGTTTGTATCATTTCAGAATCTTTCTTTTTCTCGAAAATACGATTTTTGCGTCCCTGGGTAGCTGCATAGGCATTGTCTCTGCATTCGATGACCATCTGTGAGCGAAAACCTTTTCCGATGCGGATACCTGTCTGAAGGATAAACCCGTCGAAAATCGTTTCCTGACTGTTTATATCCCCGGCGTCGAACCGTATCGGGGTTCCCGGTTTAAAGGAATCGGAGTCGGTTTCGTCAAACTTCTGATGTTCCATATTTCCTGCGTTGAACTTCAATGTGGCTTTCCCGATATGATTCAGCCCGAGGCGTATGAAAGCGGATATTAGCTCGTAAGAGCCGTCCAGTTTATTCCCGTTGCAATAGACATTCCATGCGAGAATCCGGTCTTTATGTGTCGATGGTGAATTAGCCATTATTTTCAACTTTTCTTTAAGGGCGGGAACAGAAGTTCTGCTCCCACCGGGATGTCTCTGAATCCATTTAAGTTATTAAATCTCGCCACTTGGGGCGCTAACCGGGAATTCCCGTATATTAAATAGCAGAGATTAGCTAGTGTGTCGTTCTCTTTTATAACAATCAGGCGCGACATATCCGGGGATAACTTGGAAAACTTCTTTTTATCCTCCTCGCTGCCACGGAATCCTGAAAAACTGAGGCTTACATTGGCACGTAAGGGAATCCCGTCGTTGTTGAACAAGGTATAGTCCACCTTCATGGAAGCAAGCTGACCCTTAAATATCAACTCTCCGTATGCGATGACAATATAGGAAGGACGATGACCCTCTTCGTTGTAAGCGTAAAGGATGTCTTCCAGCTCTTTGATTTTCACATACGCTTGGTCGGTATCTTTGGTTCCCTCGACTACCCCGGTGGTATCTACCGTAAAACTGAATGAGAGTTTCTCGGGCAGATAGCGTTCGAATGTGTTGCTACCGTTGGTAGTTCCCATCTGCTTGTCTTCCCTGTAAACTATTCCTTTCTCCAGGTTCAGGGACTCCGGATTAATGAACAATGTCAGTTTCTCTTTATCATGCTTCTGGGTGAATTTGTCATCCCTGAAAGCAAACATTCTCATTTGCTCCATACTCGACACAATTAATTAACGTTCTTTCTTTATTCTGCCGGAATCCTGCTGTTGCTGCCCTTGCAATTCAAGAATGACATCCTCCTTTATGCGGTCGAGAATGCGACCGGAGATGTCGGTAAACTGGACGACTTTTTTCTCAATGACGGTCAGTACATGTATTTCTTTTATTATGATTGCCATCTTCAGTTTCTCCGTTGCAGGGTTTTATAGGTTAATGTCAATGTTTCTATGGACAAGTCACTCTTGTCTGACTTTAAGGGAGAAAGACTCCACTTGACCGGAAACGCTTGAGTACATACCCAACTGACGGACGGATGACCCTTTGCATCCAGAAGAGAGATAATCAAAAGGCAAGGTCTTATCTTGTTGTGACCTACCATAAACGAGAAACACTGTTTTACCCACCTGGTGATTTTCTTGTCGATAGACTCCAACGGCCTTTGTAAGACTATGTAATTATGCTTGATTTCGCCGGTAACTAAGATTTGCCCTCCGTCATCGCCAAGAGGCTGTATGGTCTTGGTAAGCATCTCTTCCTCTAAACCACTCACTTCGATGAAGGAAGCGGTAGTTTTTTGGCTTCCCCACTGGAATACCACTTTAAAGTAGAAACTCACAGGGGGAACCCAAGCACTCTTTTTACTTACTGTCATTGGACAAAGAAATTACTGGAGGGTGATACCTTCGTGTACCAATACCAATGTTTCCATCGCCACGCTGTTGCCTTCGGCTTTGAACCCTTCTACGGTGATTTTCTTGGGCCAGGCGTTGGCAAGTTCCCAGGTGTGTTCGGCAGCACCGCTTTCATTTAGCAAGCTGATGGTGACCGTACGCCGTTTGATAGTGTTCAGTTTGATTTCTCCAATCCAATTCCAGAAGTTCTTGTCGGATGTGAAAATGCCTTTTTTCAGCGTGACATCTCCGTTTTTGATAAGTCCGGGCATTTTCACTTTGGTCATACTCACACTGTCTCCTGCGCGATATTCGACAACATCATGTTCTCTGTCCAGTCCGGAAACTTCCCGGAAAGACATCTCACCTACATCGGAAATGGTGACTTTGAAATAAAATTCGGGCAATGCCCATACTTTAGGGTCTTGTGCTTCTCCTGCCATAATGATTCATTTTTTAATGATTATATTTTTTGTTTCTATTTACGAGATTAATTTGTCAGCTCTTCTGCATCTGCTGTTGGAAGGTGATTTCAATAAATTCAGCCGGATGTGAGATGGCGACAAGCACGGTAATCCGCATAATGCCTTCCAGTACGTCTTCCGGTGTCATTGTTTCGCCCAATCCTACATATACACTATATGCTTCTTCGGGAGTGGAACCTACCAAACCACCTTTCTTCCATACACTGCGGAGGAAATTTCCAATCATACATTTCATGTTTAACCATGTGTTAGAGTCATTCGGCTCGAATACATAGGCACGGGCGGCATTCTTAACAGATTCTTCCAGGAAGAGCATGGTGCGGCGGACATTGATGTAACGCCAGTCCAAAGAGTTACCATCCAAAGTGCGGGCTCCCCATACTTTGATGCCCTCTCCGATAAAAGTCCGGATGGCATTGATTGCCTTTCCATTGGTGGGGACGTTCAATTCTTCCTGGTCTTGGTTGTTGAGATTTACTTGTGGCTTGTTCACATAGTTGACAGAGACATTTGCCGGAGCTTTCCATACACCGCGTGTATTGTCTACCATGGTGTAAATGCCTGCCATAGCGGCAGAGGGAGGCAGTAAGTTCAGGAACTCTTTGACTTTCTTTATCATCAGTTGGTATGCCATCCAGTTTTGCAACATGGCGCCGTGGAATTCGGTCCTCTTAGAAGAAAATCGGTGTGTATCCTTTATAAGCTCGCCAATTGTAGCGTTAGCATACGCCAACAAACTGGAGTCTTTGCCAAAGAAGCCTTTAAAATCCTGTTCTGTCTTTGCGTCCCAGATAAACATATCGGCTGTGATATCTTTGTCGGCAAGCAGAGAAGTCTCGAGCCAGGGATAATAGGCAGCACCATAGGATAAATTATTGTTTCCGATCTTGGTGTGAAAGGTCTTAATTTGCTCGTCCCTGGTCTCTTCATCGGAGATTCTGGGTTGGACATCAAGGATGGCGAAACGGTTTTGCATCTTGCCACAATGTGCCAAAGCCATTGCCTGAATATCTCCCCAGCTTTCGGAATATACAGCTTCGGGGATGACTACCATCGTTATCTCCTGCTCTTTTTCCAAAGCGCTGATTGCACGGGCCACCATATCCTTATTCAATAATTGGTTCTCCTTATAGGTTCCTACGGAAACGATGTAGCATGCACCACCTCCGTTGGCAAAGAACATCATCATTTGGTAATAAAGAGTAAACCGTTTTTCGTTTTCTCTCCGGGCGGTGAAAGTATATTTAGTGGAAACTACCGCCTTTCCACTTTGACTTTCTGTGCTGTCACCGGCGTCTCCTCCGGTGCTTTCGTCAGCCGCCTCTGCAACCGTCTCTTCATATTCTACCTCATGCACAAACAGGCAATTTGCCGGAGAAGCGGTATCTGCCTTTGTGATGCTTAAGATAAACCTTTCATCCGGACCCTGACCGAAGTACTTCAGGTATTCCGTCATGGAAGATATTTTCCACGGTTTACCATTTAAACTATCTTTCCCGTTTAATGCCTTTTCAGTAATACCGATAAATACAGGGATAGCGGTGGGAGCTTCCACTACTGAATTCGGAAAGGCGCTCTTCTCAACGATGTAAACACCGGGGGTTTTCATGTTTCCCATAAATAAAATAATTTGTTATAAAATAATTTAGATATAGCAGATTTCCCGAATCATATCCGGATCATCTGAAATGTATTTGCCGGGCTGGGGACACTGGATAAACCTGCTCACAGTCCGTTTTTTAAGAGGATATTCCTGAAGGATGGCTGAGAGGACCAGCCGATATTCAGGATGTTCGAGAGCACTGACGGAAGACGTGGAAACGGTCCGCCACACATGGGTGCCGAAAGGGCTTTGCAGTCGCTCGGCTTTTTCAAAAACTATACGGTTTTTGGTTTCTTCTAATAGAAGGTTTTGCAGATTATCAGTAGCTTCGTTACTCATAACAAACAGATATTCCCACCGAGCCGAGGTAGATTGGAAACAGATGGTGTAGCTCATCGGATTATCTCTTTGAGCTTTCTTCCAAAGGGTAGAAGTGGGGACCATTCTTATCCGGCAAAATTCAGCCATCCATTTCTTTTCTTTGGTGACTGACAGAGCGATGCCTGCATCTACGTTCTTCTTGTTTCCCAGCAGTAGTTGATAAAAATGTTGCGGGTGATAATCTGCCAATCGGGTCACTCTCGTAAAATTCGCGTCGGAAATCTGCATAGATAGTTCTAACAAGTCATCCGTATCAAACCCGGCACAATCTTTTCGCATCAACCACGACCAGCCGTCTGCATCTTCCGTAAAAAGAAGTCCCCTTCGTTTCATCAATCCTTTGGTTTCTAAAGTGGGGGTGAGGGTTATATATCGGTTGAAAGGAGTGGAGTAGTAGGTATGTTCCGCTCTTATGCTAGCAAATGTTATGAATTGTTCCATAGTATCGAATTTTACATTCCGTAATCAGGTCGTTTTGAAACTTGTCCGGTGGCTGTTATTTCTCCCGAGGCAATAGCCAGACGCCTGAGTTTGCAGACTACCGAAGGATAGTATTGCCCCCCTAAGGTGGTCCAAATATTATTTATATCTTGTGATGATAAAGTCATAATCTCTATAGTATATACCTGCCCGTCTAATTCGAAACTGGGAGTTGCCTGGACATATCTCAGTGTATCAGACAAGACGGAGAGTGATTCCGCATATCTTTTCTCATCATATACTGCAGCCAGAATCAGGTTGAGGTTCATCAATAAAAGAGGAGATAATCGTGCATACCCGTCAGTGTTTTTTTGTACTGGAGCACTGATGCCGCCAGCAGTCTCACGCTCCACACTTAAAAGGGTGATAATCATTTTGCATGGCTTCTCTTCCGTATTGTTTCCGATGTAGCCGACTTCTGCTATTCCTTCAGGTTGATGATGTCTCTTTTGCAAATACTCATCTAGCCGTGCTGCATAATATGTCAGTATCTTTTGGATCATGAGAATACTGTGGTTTGTGTCCCTTACTCTGTTTATGGCTTTTCAGCACCTGCCAGCAAGCTTATCGAAAGCTTACAGCTACAAAATTGAGAATTAACAGAAGGAAAGAGAATTATTGTTTTTGAATATAGCAAAAGGTTTGCCGAATGGTGAATATGGTTTTCTGAATGCTTTTTTGTAGTATTATCATAGACTTTAATAGATTCACTTCCTTGTTCTCCCAAAGAATTATCCTAACTTTGTGGCAAATTCTATGACACAGATACATAGCTATAAATGAATATAATAACAAGTAATATGAAAAAGTTTCTAACTTGCCTGACACTGGCATTGACAACATGGTCCGGCTATGCAAACACTCCTTTGTGGATGCGGGATGCACGTATCTCGCCGGACGGGACCGAAATTGTCTTCTGTTATAAAGGGGATGTCTATAAAGTTCCTGCCAAAGGAGGAACTGCAGTTCAACTCACCACTCAAGCTTCTTATGAAGCAAACCCTGTATGGTCGCCCGATGGCAAACAAATAGCGTTTGCCAGTGACCGTAATGGTAATTTCGATGTGTTTATTATGTCTGCTAACGGGGGAGCAGCACATAGATTGACTTACCATTCGGCTGCGGAAATTCCATCGGCTTTCACCCCGGACGGAAAGTATATCCTTTTCTCTGCTGCTATCCAAGACCCGGCAAGCAGTGCTTTATTCCCTACCGGAGCCATGACGGAGCTATATAAAGTCCCGGCAGAAGGAGGACGTACGGAACAAGTATTAGCCACTCCCGCTGAATTGGTATGCTTTGATAAAACAGGGAAGCATTTTCTCTATCAAGACCGGAAAGGTTTTGAGGATGAATGGAGAAAACACCACACATCTTCTGTCACAAGGGATATCTGGTTGTACGATGTGCAAACAGGCAAACACACAAATCTGACAAACAGGGGGGGAGAGGACCGCAACCCGGTCTATGCTCCCGACGGAAACACAGTTTACTTCCTGAGCGAACGTAACGGTGGATCGTCCAATGTATATTCTTTCTCCTTGAATTCCCCTGGAGAGGTGAAATCCATTACCTCTTTCCGCACTCATCCGGTACGTTTTTTATCGGTCAGTGACACAGGTACACTGTGTTATACGTATGACGGGGAGTTATATACACAACAACCTGCCGCCCGTCCACAAAAAGTGAAAATAGACCTGGTGAGAGATGACGAGAAAAAGATTGCCTCACTGAGGTTCTCTCAAGGAGCAACCTCTGCTTGCGTTTCTCCAGACGGCAAGCAAGTCGCTTTCATTGTGCGTGGTGATGTTTTCGTTACCTCCACGGAGTATGCTACAACGAAGCAAATTACTTCTACGCCGGCAAGTGAAGCAGGTGTCTCTTTTGCTCCGGACAACCGAACCTTGGTGTATGCCAGTGAACGGACGGGCAACTGGCAGCTTTACACAGCCAAGATAGCTCGTAAGGAAGACCCCAACTTCCCCAATGCAACGCTTATCGAGGAAGAAGTGCTGCTTCCTTCTAAAACAGTGGAACGTAAAGACCCACAATACTCTCCCGACGGCAAAGAACTCGCTTTCATTGAAGACCGTAGCCGCTTGATGGTACTGAACTTAAAGACGAAGAAGGTGAGACAGATAACAGATGGCTCTACTTGGTATAGTACGGGAGGCGGATTTGATTATGAATGGTCGCCTGATGGTAAATGGTTTACGCTGGAATATATCGGGAACCGGCATGACCCTTATTCGGATATAGGCATTGTCAGTGCACAAGGCGGAACCATTACCAATCTGACTAATAGTGGATATATGAGTGGTTCTCCACGGTGGGTACTCGATGGAAATGCCATTCTTTTCCAAACTGAGCGCTATGGTATGCGTGCACATGCATCCTGGGGTTCACAACAAGATGTTATGCTAGTCTTTCTGAATCAGGATGCTTACGACCGCTATCGGTTGAGTAAAGAGGATTTTGAATTGCTTAAAGAGCTGGAGAAAGAGCAAAAAAAGACGAAAGAAAAAGACAGTAAAAAGAAAGACGCTGATAAAGATAAGAAGAACAAGCCTGATAAGGACAACGATAAAGATGGCGACAAAGAAAAGAAGGAAGAGAAAAAAGACATTGTGATAGAACTGAAAGGTATTGAGGACCGCATTGTCCGCCTGACTCCCAACTCTTCTGACCTAGGTAGCGCCATACTTTCAAAAGACGGAGAGAATCTGTATTATTTCTCTGCTTTTGAAGGGGGCTATGACCTGTGGAAGATGAATCTTCGCGAAAAAAATACCAACCGTTTGCATAAACTGAATACCGGATGGACATCCCTGATGCTGGATAAGGATGGTAACATTTTCTTATTGGGAAGTAGAAATATGCAGAAGATGGACTCTAAATCGGATGCCCTTAAACCTATAAATTACAATGCCGAAATGAAAATGGATCTGGCAGAAGAGCGAGAAGCCATGTTCGATCATGTATACAAGCAACAGCAGAAACGTTTTTATAACCTCAATATGCACGGAGTAAACTGGGATGCCATGACTGCCGCTTACCGGAAGTTCCTTCCTCATATTAATAATAACTATGATTTTGCTGAGTTATTGAGTGAATGGTTAGGCGAACTGAATGTATCGCATACCGGAGGACGATATTATCCGAGTGGCAGGGGAGACATCACTTCCAGCCTGGGCTTATTGTTCGATTGGGACTATCAGGGAAAAGGCATGAAAATCGCGGAGATAGTGGAGAAAGGTCCCTTCGACCATTCCCGTACAAAAGTGAAAGAGGGCTGCATTGTCGAGAAGATTAATGGAGAAGAGATTGTTCCGGAAAAGGACATAACTAACTTGTTGAATAATAAAGCCGGAAAGAAAACATTGATTTCGCTCTATAATCCTCAAAGTAAAGAACGCTGGGAAGAGGTTGTGATGCCGGTCTCAATAGGACATTTGAATAATTTGCTTTATAAACGCTGGGTAAAGCAACGTGCCGAAGAAGTAGAGAAATGGTCTAATGGCCGCTTGGGATACGTACATATCCAGTCTATGGGTGACGATAGCTTCCGAACGGTATATTCTGATATTCTGGGCAAATATAACCATTGCGAAGGCATTGTAATCGACACTCGCTTTAATGGTGGCGGACGCTTGCACGAAGATATTGAAGTGTTGTTCAGTGGTCAGAAATACTTCACTCAGGTAGTGAGAGGACGGGAAGCTTGTGATATGCCGAGCCGTCGCTGGAATAAGCCGTCCATCATGGTACAATGCGAAGCCAATTATTCCAATGCCCACGGAACCCCATGGGTGTATAAGCATCGCAATATAGGCAAGCTGGTGGGCATGCCTGTTCCGGGGACCATGACAAGTGTGTCTTGGGAAACATTGCAAGACCCTTCACTGGTATTTGGTATTCCGGTTATCGGTTATCGTTTGCCGGATGGAAGCTATCTGGAGAACACACAACTGGAACCGGATATTAAAGTAGCAAATAATCCGGAAACAGTGGTAAACGGTGAAGATACACAATTGAAAGTAGCTGTCGAAGAATTGCTCAAAGAAATAGACAGTAAGAAGTAGTGTAAGAAAGAGAGCAAGAGAACCAAAGGAGTTGAAGGTAGTGTTAACCTTTAACTCCTTTTTATTTTAATGCAAACGGCATTTTCTAAACTAGTGAGTTTCGGCACTGTCGATATATTCGTTATATTTGCCACAGAATGAAGTCTGAAAATAATTATAAGTGAAAATATTCATGGGAACAAAGAAGCCACTTATCCCCCAATATACTTTCTACAAAACAAAATACGGAAGCGAATTGCTAATCGATGTCGTAGAACTCAAATATGTAAAGAAGTTCTTGAAAGGGAATCCTCTTCATACACTAACATATTATGATATTACTTTCATAACCGCGGGTGAGGGTGATTTTCTTATAGACAATCAGACTTATCATGCCACCCCCGGAGATGTTATTTTCTCCCAACCGGGAGAAAAGCGAAGCTGGGATATTGATAATATCGTCAATGGCTATGCGCTCATTTTCGAAGATAGTTTTTTATCATGTGTCTTCAAGGACTCTTTGTTTGTGCAACATCTTTCTTATTTTGATTTCCGGAAACCATCGTCCAAAATA
>JAUUNK010000162.1 GCA_030844565.1 Bacteroides ovatus | reverse complement strand
CCCTCCTGGTAATCGCCCCCCATGAGCAACACATCCGCTTTTTGAGCGATGAGAAGGCGCACGAGATCGTTCAAGCCTTTCTCTTTCAGCAAGCTTTTGTAATGAAGATCGGAAATAAATGCAATCTTAAAGCCGTCGAAAGCTTCAGGCACATCGCGGTGGGTAAAGTCGTAGTGCTTGATACGGTCTACCCCTTTGTAACCGGAAGGGACACCTGCCACGGAACTGTTGATTCGTGTCCCCCTCGCCACTATGTTTCCTGACAGATTACGTGTATCGGGCGTACGGCTCTCTTGTTTCTTCTTTTTCTTAGAAGACGAAGCGAAGGCTTTGAGTTGAGAATGGTCCGGCGGAAAAAGCTGAGCTACCGCATCGGTAGTATCCCGGGAGAGCGAGTCGATGTGAAGCACAGGACGCGGGAAGGTAGAAACAACATTCTTCTTCGACCTGCAAGAGGTGAGCAAAAGAAGAGATAAAGACAATGATAAGTATAATAATTTCTTCATATTCTCTAATATTGGAGGCGCAAAGATACTACAAAAATCCATCTTTTCACTACCTTTGCAGCCAAAGTTAACGTCAGTTTAAGATAAGAAATGAAAGAAATAAAACGCAATTCTCTCCACGCCTGGGTATTGGCTGCACGCCCCAAAACGCTGACAGCAGCTATCACCCCTGTGATGATAGGCACAGCCCTGGCGTTTATGGACGGAAAGTTTAATGCAGTGCCTGCACTTATCTGCGTGGTGTTTGCCAGTGTGATGCAAATCGCCGCCAACTTTATCAACGACCTTTTCGATTTCCTCAAAGGCAGCGACCGGGAAGACCGCCTGGGTCCCGAACGGGCGTGCGCCCAGGGATGGATTTCTCCGCAAGCGATGAAAACAGGTATCGGCGCAACGGTTGCTCTAGCATGTCTTGCGGGCAGTACCTTATTAATATATGGAGGCTGGCAACTGATAATTGTCGGTATGCTTTGCGTTATATTCGCTTTTCTTTATACTACGGGACCTTATCCACTGTCTTATCATGGATGGGGGGATGTGTTGGTTATCCTGTTTTTTGGTTTTGTCCCCGTAGGCGGAACCTATTATGTGCAGGCACTCACGTGGAATGCCGATGTGACGGTGGCTTCGCTCGTCTCCGGACTATTAATCGATACGCTCTTAGTAGTAAACAATTACCGTGACCGGGATGCAGATGCCCGAAGCGGAAAGCAAACGGTAGTCGTCCGTTTCGGCGAACCTTTCGGGCGTTACCTGTACCTGATGTTGGGCGTTGTTGCTTGCTGGCTATGTCTCTGGTTTGTCGCAGAGGGGCATCTTTATGCCGCCATCTTCCCGCAGATTTACCTTTTCCCACATTTCCGGACATGGCAAAAGATGGTAGAGATTCGAAGTGGTAAAAAATTAAACAGCATACTAGGTGAGACTTCACGTAATATGCTGTTGATGGGAGTCTTGTTATCAATAGGTTTGATATTGTCTGCCAAGATGCCCGTGGTGGCTTAGCGCACTAGCATCCTTGCCCGTACATTCGTTCGTAATATCCTTGATAATCACCGCTGGTCACTTCTTCCACCCACGGTTGGTTCTCCAGATACCACTCGATAGTCTTCACGATGCCTGTTTCAAACTTCGTTTCGGGATACCATCCCAGCGCTTTGGTAATCTTTGCAGGGTCGATGGCATATCTCTGGTCATGTCCCAAACGGTCTTTTACAAAAGAAATGAGGCTTTCGTCTATCCAGTCTATAGAGATTTCTCCCTGTTCGTTCTTCACTTTCTTTTTCAGCACTTCACGGTAGTGCGGACGCTCGGTCATCAACTGACGGATAGTAGAAATAGTTAGTTTGACTATCTCCAGGTTAGTCTTTTCGTTGTGCCCCCCTACATTATAAATCTCGCCGTCCACTCCCTGTCTCACTACCAAGTCAATGGCTTTGCAGTGGTCCTCCACATACAGCCAATCGCGCACATTGCTACCGTCTCCATAGACAGGGAGCCGTTTCCCTTCCAATATATTCTTGACGATAAGTGGTATCAGTTTTTCGGGGAAGTGATAGGGTCCATAGTTATTGGAGCAACGAGTAATGGTCACAGGCATCTTATAAGTATCCCGATACGCCATCACTATCATATCAGCACTTGCCTTGGAAGCACTGTAAGGACTATGCGGACAAAGCGGAGTATTCTCCATAAAGAATCCGTCCGCCTCGAGCGAACCATATACCTCGTCAGTAGACACCTGATGATAGCGTACTCCTTTACGCCAAGTGGGGTAACCGCTCTCGTCTTTCCCTGTTACCCATGCCCGGCGGGAAGCATCCAACAGGTTTTGAGTGCCAAGAATATTAGTCAGGAGAAACAATTGCGGGTTTTCAATGCTACGGTCTACGTGGCTCTCAGCAGCAAAGTTCACCACATAATCAAATTTATATTCAGCAAAAAGGCGGTCTACCAGCTCCCGGTCACCAATATCGCCCCGATAAAAGAAACAACGCTCGTTATCAATGTCTGCAGCAATCGTTCCCAGGTTTCCAGCATAGGTTAAAGCGTCCAATACCACTACCTTCACATCTTCATGTTGTGCTAAAATATACTTCAGATAATTCGCCCCGATAAATCCGGCTGCGCCTGTTACAAGATATGTTTTCATTTTTTTCCCTTCCTATATTATAAATCATGATTGTTTTGCCAGTTCTATGAGATACCTTCCATACTGTGTCTTTTCCAGTTTACGCCCCAATAGTAAGAGTTGCTCCGAAGATATCCAGCCTTTGCGCCAGGCAATCTCTTCGATACAACTCACATAGAACCCCTGTCGGTTTTGGATAGTGGCGACAAAGTTGGACGCTTCGAGCAGACTGTCACAATTACCCGTATCCAGCCAGGCAAATCCGCGTCCGAATAGTTCTACCTGCAAGGTTCCTTCTTCTAAATAAAGTCGGTTCAAATCTGTAATTTCATATTCGCCTCGAACAGAAGGCTGGAGTGAAGCAGCTTTCTCCGTGACGCTGGCGTCGTAGAAATAAAGTCCGGGAACAGCGTAATTGCTTTTAGGGACTTCCGGTTTCTCTTCGAGAGAAATCACTTTTCCCTTCTCATCAAATTCTACTACCCCATAAGCACGCGGATCTTTCACATAATAACCAAAGATACATGCGCCCTTTTCGACAGAGGCGGCACGGCGCAACATGGCAGAAAAGCCTTGTCCATAAAAAAGGTTATCACCCAAAATGAGGCAACCCGGCTCTCCATTCAGGAAGTCTGCTCCCAGCACAAATGCTTGCGCCAGCCCGTTAGGATGTTCCTGCACCCGGTAAGAAAAAGTCATGCCCAATTCTTCACCTGTACCCAGCAGTTCTCGAAACATTGGCAAATCGCGGGGAGTAGAAATCACCAGAACCTCCTTTATTCCTGCCAACATCAACGTAGAAAGCGGGTAGTAAATCATCGGCTTGTCGTATACAGGCATTATCTGCTTAGAGATAGCTTTCGATAGCGGGTAGAGGCGTGTGGCACTTCCGCCAGCCAAAATAATTCCCTTCATATTATATAATTTAAGTTTCGCAAAATACAGAGCATTCACAAAGTACGCAAAGAATTCTGACGTGACAAAATAATAGCTCTAAAAAGGTAAGCAGACAAGCTCCCTTTGCCTCCGCTCTCAGCCTGCAAGCTCTACAACCTCCAAATCTTTGAATTCTCCGTTATCAATAACGAAACGTACCAGTGTCCGCACCTTGTGAAAGCCGGAAAGTCCTGCCGCCCCAGGATTGATATGCAACATCCCCAGTGTCTTGTCGAACTTCACTTTCAAGATATGCGAATGCCCGCTAATAAACAGCTTGGGAGGACGGGTCATCAGACTACCGATAATCGAAGGATCGTATTTGCCGGGATATCCGCCAATATGTTTTATCAGCACTTCCGCTCCATCCACCGTGAAACGGTTTACCTGCGGAAACATCCGGCGGATTTCCTGCCCGTCGATGTTTCCATACACAGCTCTCAATGGACGAAAAGCAGCCAACTTTTCTGCTACTTCTACCGAGCCAATGTCTCCTGCATGCCATATTTCGTCGCAAGATTCAAAATATTGCAGGTATTTTTCATCCCTATAGCCATGTGTATCCGATAATAATCCAATTCTAGTCATCTTTCTTTTGTTTATGTTGGGCAAAGATAGTATATTTGGGGAGAAATCTTGACGTAAATGGAAAACAAATATAGTTATTTCAAAAGGGATATTAGTTGGTTATCCTTTAACTACCGCGTATTGCTCGAGGCAAACGACGAGCGGCTACCGCTATATGAGCGTATAAACTTCATATCCATTTACTCGTCCAATCTGGAAGAGTTTTACAAAATACGTGTAGCCGACCATAAAGCCATTGCTTCCGGAGCCACTTTGAGCGACGAAGAATCGGTGCAAACTGCACGGGAACTTGTAGAAGAAATCAACCACGAAGTGAATCGCCAGCTCGACGACCGCGTGCGTATTTATGAACAAAAGATTCTCCCCGCCCTGCATAAGAACCATATTATATTCTATCAAAGCCGCAACGTGGAGCCTTTCCACCAACAATTCGTCAGAGATTTCTTTCGCGAAGAGATATTCCCTTATCTGCAACCCGTACCGGTATCGAAAGATAAGATAATATCCTTTTTGCGGGACAACCGGCTATACCTAGCTATCCGGCTCAAGACCCGACGGGAAGAAGCATGTCCGGATATTCCCGCCACCTTCCACTACTTTGTTATGAAGCAGCCCTACAGCAAAGTGCCCCGCTTTATCGAACTTCCTCCTCACGGCAAAGACCATTACTTGATGTTTATCGAAGACATCATCAAGGCTAATATCAGCGTTATCTTTCCCGGCTATGACGTGGACTCAAGCTACTGCATCAAGATTTCCAGGGATGCCGACATTCTAATAGACGATTCTGCCAGCAGTGCCGATTTAGTGGAACAGGTGAAAAAGAAGGTAAAGAAGCGCAAGATAGGAGCAGTGTGCCGCTTTGTCTACGACCGTGCCATGCCCCAAGACTTTCTGGAATTTCTAATGGATGCTTTCCATATTCAACGGGAAGAGCTGGTTCCGGGAGATAAACATCTGAACCTGGAAGACTTGCGCCACCTCCCCAATCCCCGCAAGGCTCTCTCTAACCTGGGAAAGCCTAAACCGATGAAACTAAGTTACCTGGACGAAAAAGAATCTATTTTCCGATATGTAGAAAAGAAGGACCTGCTTTTGCACTATCCTTACCACTCCTTCGAACACTTTATCCACTTCCTCTATGAAGCGGTGCACGATCCGCAAGTACGAGAAATCATGGTGACCCAATACCGGGTAGCAGAAAACTCGGTAGTCATCAATACCCTGATAGCTGCCGCACAAAATGGAAAGAAAGTAACTGTATTTGTGGAACTGAAAGCTCGCTTCGACGAAGAAAATAACCTAGCTACTGCGGAAATGATGCAAGCATCGGGCATTAAAATCATTTATAGCATACCGGGACTGAAGGTACATGCCAAAGTAGCCCTCGTACGTCGTCGGGGACTAAATGGAGAAAAGATCCCCAGCTTTGCCTATATCAGTACCGGGAATTTTAATGAAAAGACCGCTACCATCTATGCCGACAGCGGATTGTTCACCTGTAACAAGACCATCGTGAACGACCTCTACAATCTTTTCCGCACCCTGCAAGGCAAGGAGAACCTGCAATTCCAGACTTTACTTGTAGCCCGTTTCAACCTTATCCCGGAACTTAACCGCCTCATCGACCACGAAATCGAATTGGCACAAAGAGGAGAGAAAGGGAGAATTATATTAAAAATGAACGCTTTGCAGGACCCCACCATGATAGACCGTCTATATGAAGCGTCGAAACAGGGCGTGAAAATAGACTTGATTGTCCGGGGCATATGCTGCCTTATTCCCGGACAGGCTTACAGCCGTAACATTCGTATCACCCGCATTGTGGATAGCTTCCTTGAACATGCCCGCGTGTGGTATTTCGGCAACGGTGGAGACCCGAAGGTGTTTATCGGCTCTCCCGACTGGATGCGCCGCAACCTTTACCGCCGTATCGAAGCTGTCACCCCCATATTAGACCCCGAACTGCGGAAAGAACTGGAAAAGATGCTCGACATCCAGCTCGCTGACAACCGGAAAGCATGCTTTGTAGATGCCAACCTGCGCAACGTCTTCAAACGCAGAACGGCAGGCGAAGCGGCTGTACGTGCACAATATACTTTCTACGATTACCTGAAAGAGGAAAACGAAAAGAAAAACTGCTCTCTGTAACAGAAATGTAACATGTATGACATTTCGGTGCAATGTCTTAAAGCGTTCTTTGCACGCGGAAACAACATACACATTTTATGGAGACAATTTACTTATGTATCATTCTCTTCCTCTTCGTTCTCGCCATCTTCGACCTTATAGTCGGCGTAAGCAACGATGCAGTCAATTTTCTCAATTCAGCAGTAGGAGCCAAAGCCGCTTCGTTTAAAACCATCCTGTTTATTGCAGGCATAGGTATCTTTATAGGAGCCGCATTATCCAACGGTATGATGGATATTGCCCGGCATGGCATCTACCAACCGGAACATTTCTATTTCGCAGAAATCATGTGCATATTGCTGGCTGTAATGCTGACAGACGTGGTATTGCTCGATGTATTTAACTCGATGGGAATGCCCACTTCCACCACAGTTTCTATGGTATTCGAGCTGTTAGGAGGAACTTTCGCACTCTCTCTTATCAAAGTTCAACGAGACAGTTCGCTCAGCCTCGGGGATTTAATTAACACCGACAAAGCATTGTCGGTCATCATGGCTATCTTTGTATCCGTTGCCATCGCCTTCTTCTTTGGTATGATTGTACAATGGCTGGCACGCCTTGTTTTTACCTTCAACTATAAGAAAAAGATGAAATACAGCATCGCCCTTTTCGGTGGCATCGCTGCTACCTCCATAATCTACTTCATGCTCATAAAAGGACTGAAAGACAGTTCTTTCATGACTGGCGACACCAAACAGTGGATACAGGATAACACGTGGATGCTAATCGGGTGTTTCTTCCTCTTCTTTACCATTCTCATGCAAATACTCCATTGGTTGAAAGTGAACATCTTTAAAGTAGTGGTGTTACTGGGAACTTTCGCCCTTGCGCTTGCCTTTGCCGGAAACGACCTTGTCAACTTTATCGGTGTACCCCTAGCGGGATATTCTTCTTTCGTGGATTACATTGCTAATGGCACTGCTGCGGGATCGGACGGATTTCTGATGACCTCTTTACTAGGTCCGGCCAAGACGCCCTGGTATTTTCTTATTGCTGCCGGAGCTGTCATGGTAATAGCTTTGTGCACTTCTAAAAAGGCGCATGCTGTCATTAAAACCTCAGTAGACCTTTCGCGCCAAGATGAAGGAGAAGAAAACTTCGGCAGCACTCCCATTGCCCGCACCCTTGTGCGCGTCAGCATGGCAATTGCCAACGGCATCTCTCACATTGTACCTCAAAGTACGCGGCAATGGATTGAAACACGTTTTCGAAAAGACGAAGCTATCATTGCAGACGGCGGCGCCTTCGACCTTGTTCGCGCTTCGGTCAACCTGGTATTGGCGGGCTTACTTATTGCACTGGGTACTTCGCTCAAGTTACCGCTCTCCACTACCTACGTCACTTTCATGGTAGCAATGGGTACTTCGCTTGCCGACCGCGCCTGGGGACGCGACTCTGCCGTGTTCCGCATTACCGGCGTACTAAGCGTTATCGGGGGATGGTTTATCACTGCCGGAGCCGCCTTCACCATCTGCTTCTTCGTAGCAATGGTTATCTATTTCGGAGGTAACATAGCTATCATTGCACTCATCGCCCTGGCAGTATTCATGCTGATACGCAGCCAAGTGATGTACCGTAAGCGTAAAGCAAAAGAAAAAGGAAGTGAAACTCTCAAACAGCTTATGCAAAGCAACTGTAGTGAAGAGGCCCTCTTACTTATGCAGCAACATACGCGGGAAGAACTGGCAAAAGTATTGGAATATGCCGAAAACAATTTCGAACTGACAGTTACCTCCTTCTTACACGAAAACCTCCGCGGGCTACGCCGTGCCATGGGAGCAAGCAAATTCCAAAAGCAACTCATCAAACAAATGAGAAGAACTGGCACCTTAGCAATGTGTCGCCTGGACAATGACACCGTGCTGAAAAAAGGACTTTACTATTACCAAGGTAATGATTTTGCCGGCGAACTAGTTTACAGTATCTCCCGTCTATGCGAGCCATGCCTGGAACATATAGATAACAATTTTAATCCCCTCGATGCTATCCAGAAAGGTGAATTCGCAGATGTAACCGAAGATGTCACTTACCTCATCCGGCAATGTCGACAGAAGCTGGCAGACAATGATTATACCAATTTCGATCTGGAACTTCACCGGGCAAAAGACCTCAACATGCAGCTATCGCACCTGAAGCGCCAGGAACTGCAACGCATCCAAAGCCAAAGGGGAAGTATCAAAGTGAGCATGGTTTATCTTACGATGATACAGGAAGCTCAAAACGTGGTGACTTATGTTATCAACCTGATGAAAGTGAGCCGCAAATTCCAAATGGAAACCAAAGTTTAATCCTGTCTCAATGAAAAGTAATAGAAAAGTTCTGTGTAAATCCCTTTTTATTTATAGCTTTGCGATTGATTATTATTAATTAAACGCAAAATGGCAAAAACAAAATATCTGCTTCTTTTATTAATTGGACTGGTCCTGCCCCTTAGTCTATACGCACAGTTTATGGACTATGGGTCGGACCCTAGCCGTTTTAAATGGAATATTGTCAGATTACCCCACTACAAACTGATTTATCCACAAGGAAACGATTCTATGGCTTACCGGTATGCTCTTTACCTGGAAAGCGTGTACCCGCATTTGCAGCAAACGATGGGAAAGCCCGTGAAAGCTATCTTTCCGGTAGTGTTACATCCAGGCAATATGTCATCCAATGGTATGGTAGCCTGGGCGCCGAGACGTATGGAATTAATCACC
Source organism: Bacteroides ovatus (assembly GCA_030844565.1). Taxonomy (GTDB): domain Bacteria; phylum Bacteroidota; class Bacteroidia; order Bacteroidales; family Bacteroidaceae; genus Bacteroides; species Bacteroides ovatus_A. The sequence continues at coordinate 2,053 of JAUUNK010000162.1, read as the reverse complement.
ACTCCTTCATCTTCGCTGGCTGTACAAAGTTGGGACAAACATCTGGTTCTTCATGAATCCCGCCATGTATACCAGACCGGCAAGATAATGCAAGGCATTTCCAAGCCGCTCTATTATCTCATAGGTGAACAGGCTGCGGGTATAGCGTCGTGTTTTGTTCCTGTCTGGTTTCTCGAAGGAGATGCGGTGGGCACCGAAACAGCTATGTCTAATGGAGGACGTGGTCGCCTGGCAGAGTTTAATATGCCCTATCGCGCCCAGATGTTATCGGGCAAAACTTTTTATTCGCTAAATAAGTGGTTGCTTGGTTCATACAAAGATTATACAGGAGACTATTATGCTTTGGGTTACAACCTTACATCGTATGCCCGCCAACGTTACGGCGCGGATGTATGGGACAAGACTACCAGCCGCTATGCCCGCAACTTCTACTTCCCTAAATCTTTTAAAAAGACAACCGGAAGTAGTATCAAAGACCTTTATCACGATACGTACGACTACCTGAGAAAAGAATGGGAAAAGCAAGATACCGGCAGTCTTACTCCCGCCTATCATTCTCCGGTCGCTAAGAGTTATACATCCTACAGATACCCCCAAGCCGTCAACGACTCTGTTATCATTGCTGTCAAATCCGGATTAAAAGATATTAATGCTTTAGTGACCCTTGTCAACGGCAAAGAAAAGCGGCTCACCTATATCGGCAATCTCAATAGCCGTCTCACTTTGCGCAATAATCGCATCTATTGGACAGAAATTGTCTCGGGACTTCGCTGGACGCATGAAAATTATTCTGTGCTGAAATGCTATGACCTCGACAACAAGCGTCTCCGTATATTGACTCCCCGTCAGCGTTACCTTTCCCCGGCTATCGATAAAGAGGGAGAAACCATTGCCGTATCCTCTCCTACTGTGACAGGCAAGAACCGACTGGTGCTGCTCGACAAAGACGGAAAGGAACAAGCTGCCTATCCTGTCCCCAACAATGCTTTTATCAAAGAACTCACTTTTGGAGATACCGGTACAATCATTGCGCTTGCCGTTGCCAATACGGGAAATGAACTTCTGCAATTCGACATACATAGCAAAAAATGGAAGAGTTTGCTACATTCCCCCTCCGTCAGTCTCGCCTCCCCCGTGTGGAAAGACGGGCGGATTTACTTCCAATCCGGTGTAAACGGCATCAACAATATCTACTACCTGCAACCTTCTGACGGTCAAGTCTACCGATTAACCGCTTCCCGATTCGGTGCTTTCGACCCGGCTTTCCTGCCCACGGATGACAATCGCCTGCTCTTTTCCGATTATCAGGCGACAGGTTATCGGATAGCCTCCCTTCCGGCAGACAGTTTACTGGGTGAAAAAACCGACCTTTTGTACCCGGTATCTCTTCCTTTTACAGATACCCTGGCTGCACAAGAAAAGTTCAATTTAGATTCTGCCGCTCTCCCGGATACTATCGACTTTCAACCGAAACGTTACCGCAAAGTACCTCACACATTTAAAATACATAGCTGGGCACCTATCTATTATGATGTGGCGGAAGCTATGAACGCCAGTGCTTCCGACCTTAGTACTATTGTGAAACCGGGTGCAATGATTCTTTCCCAAAACACGTTGAATACCGCCATTATGCAAGCTGGATGGTATTATGAGGACGGATACCACCACGGCAAAGCAACATTTACTTACCAGGGATGGTTTCCGGTTATTAACCTCGCTGCGGATTACGGCGGAAGGGCATTTGATGTAGCGTGGAAAAGACAAACCGATGAAGAAGGCAAACAATGGGATGTAGCGCAGGGGTATTACACCAAACGTACCTTGCTAGAAGCAGAAGCCCGCATCTATCTCCCTTTCAACTTGACCAGAGGACATTACATCCGAGGAATACAACCCGCCTTTACTTACTATCTTACTAACGACAAGTATCAGGAATATGGGAAAAAGAAATTCCATAATTTTCAATATATCCTGCCCGAAGTCCTATTTTATCGCTACCGTGTCAAAGCCAAACGGGACATTTTACCCCGTAGCGGTTACCAATTCCGCCTAC
>JAUUNK010000161.1 GCA_030844565.1 Bacteroides ovatus | reverse complement strand
AATTGGATAAAAAGGGTTTTTTGTTCAACTTTGCCACCTGGCCGCAATCGGGAATAGATTCTTGGCCACCCGATATGGAATATCCTTCGGGGGTAAGGGTTTATGATGCCTATAACCCCCAAGCCCGGGATATTTACTGGAAATACTTGAATGAAGGGATTTTTAAGCTGGGAATGGATGCCTGGTGGATGGATTCCACCGAACCGGATCATCTGGATTGGAAGCCTGAAGATATGGATACACAAACCTATTTGGGCTCGTTCCGTAAGGTTCGGAATGCTTATCCGTTGATGAGCGTAGGGGGTGTGTATAGCCATCAGCGTGCGGTGAGTTCAGACAAACGGGTGTTTATCTTAACCCGTTCGGGATTTGTCGGGCAGCAACGTTATGGCGCCAATGTATGGAGCGGAGATGTTGCTTCCACATGGGAGAGTTTCCGCAACCAGATACCTGCCGGATTAAACTTTTCACTGTGTGGCATGCCCCATTGGAATAGTGACATCGGTGGTTTCTTTGCAGGACACTATAATAAAAACTGGAATGACGGGAGTGCTTCAAAGAACCCGTTATATCAGGAGCTCTATGTGCGTTGGTTACAGTTTGGGACTTTCACTCCGATGATGCGGTCGCATGGTACGGATGTCTACAGGGAAATCTATCGATTCGGAGAAAAAGGCGAACCAGTGTATGATGCTATTGAAAAGATGATAAGCTTACGCTACTCTTTGTTGCCTTATATCTATTCTACTTCCTGGGAAGTAAGCAATCGCCAGTCCAGCTTTATGCGAGCTTTGATGATGGATTTTGTAGAAGATAGAAAAGTATGGGACATTAACGATGAATATATGTTTGGAAAGTCTATTCTTGTAGCTCCCGTTGTTCATGCACAATATACACCGGAAACAATGGTGAAAGTATCTGAAGAGGAAGGATGGGACAGGAAAGGTGTGGGAAAAAAAGAAAAGAACCTTACAGTGGATTTTACAGAGCCAAGATATGCTAAGATATACTTGCCGGCAGGAGCTACTTGGTATGACTTCTGGACCAATGAGAAATATGATGGTGGTAGGGAAATCACTAAAGAAACTACATTGGATATAATTCCTTTATATGTAAAGGCTGGTAGCATTATTCCGATGGGACCACGAGTCCAATATGCCACAGAAAAGCCGTGGAGTCATCTTGAACTGAAAGTGTATGGGGGTGACAATGGCAGCTTTATCCTTTATGAAGATGAATTTGATAACTATAATTATGAAAAGGGAGCTTACACGGAAATACCTGTTGTCTGGAATGATTCGTCTCATAAACTGGTGATAGGAGTCAGAAGGGGAACGTATGAAGGGATGTTGAAAAATAGGAAGTTTACAGTGACACTTCAAGACGGAACTCAAAAAACGGTAGATTATAATGGGAAAGCGGTAACCATAAAATTTTGAGTAGGGGGATTATAAAAACAGATGAATGAAACTGTTGTAGAAAACAATATGAAACATAGGAGTATGATGAAACTTTGTTTAGTGATAGCAATGCTATTGATTGGTACTTTGGCAAATGCGGAAGAAAAACGAATAGCGAGTCCGGACGGGAAAATATTAGTAACAGTATCGGATACCGACGGGCAGCCTTCTTATAGTGTTAGCTATAACGGCGTTCCTTTTTTGGAATCATCGCCGTTGGGCTTGGTTACAAATATCGGTGATTTCTCTCGACAAGTGTCGTTGGGCAAAGACATCCGGATAAAGGAAATAAACGAAAGGTATGACCTGCCTAATATCAAGCAAAGTAAAGTTCATTACGTCGCCACGGAGGCTGTACTACCGTTTGTTCGACAGGGAAAAATAATATATGATGTAATCTTCCGTGTCAGTAATCGGGATGTGACATTTAAGTATAAGATGTATCCTCAAGGCAACACTCTTTGCTGTGTTGTTCTGAAGGAGGCGACCGGGTTCGTGTTTCCTGCGAAGACTACAACCTTCCTTTGCCCGCAGAGTAAGCCGATGGGAGGTTTTGCACGTACTTCGCCCAGTTACGAAACTTCTTATACGGTAGATGACACGATGGGAAAAAACGGTTGGGGAGAAGGATATACGTTTCCATGTCTCTTTCGGAATGGCGATGAAGGTTGGTTGCTTGTTTCTGAAACAGGAGTAAACGGTGGATATTGCGGTAGCCGTTTGCTGGGGCACGAGGATGGAGTATATACGATAGGTTTTCCGCAAGAAGGGGAGGCAAATGGAAATGGCACCGTTGCTCCGGGCATTTCATTGCCGGGAGAGACTCCCTGGCGTACCATTACTATGGGAGAAACCCTTGCTCCCATAGTGGAAACAACCGTTCCGTTTGATGTGGTGGAGCAGCAGTATGCGGCATCCCGGCAGTATATATACGGATGTGGTTCCTGGAGTTGGATTATCGGTATGGATGTAAGTACGAAGTATAAGGAGCAAATCCGTTATATTGATTTCTCGGCGGCAATGGGGTATCAGTCCGTATTGGTAGATGCTCTGTGGGATACACAGATTGGACGGGATAAAATAGAAAAACTGGCACAGTATGCAGCGAAGAAAGGGGTATATCTTTATTTGTGGTACAATTCTAATGGCTATTGGAATGACGCTCCGCAATCTCCGCGTGGAATTATGAACCGTACGATTGCCAGGCGGAAAGAAATGAAATGGATGCAGAGCATTGGCATACGGGGGATAAAAGTGGATTTCTTTGGCGGCGATAAACAAATGACTATGCAGTTATATGAGGATATTTTGGCAGATGCAAATGATTATGGATTGTTGGTCGTTTTTCATGGGTGTACTTTGCCGCGAGGATGGGAGCGCATGTATCCTAATTATGCATCCAGTGAAGCAGTATTAGCCAGCGAAAATCTCCATTTTTCTCAAGGTAGTTGTGACAACGAAGCTTTTAATGCTTGCTTGCATCCTTTTATTCGTAATGCGGTGGGTAGCATGGATTTTGGTGGTAGTGCATTAAATAAGTATTATAATGCTGACAATGCTCCTCGTGGTAGTCGCCGGATGACATCGGATGTCTTTGCATTAGCTACGGCGGTGCTTTTCCAAAGCCCAGTGCAACATTTTGCTTTAGCTCCCAATAATCTGACCGATGCTCCGGCATGGGCTATTGATTTTATGAAACAAGTTCCCACTACCTGGGACGAAGTGCGTTTTGTGGATGGTTACCCGGGAAAATACATTATTCTTGCACGGCGCCACGGAAACACCTGGTATGTTGCGGGAGTAAATGCCCGGAAAGAGACATTGAATGTCAAAGTTCGATTGCCAATGTTTCCGGTGGGAGAAAAAGTTCGGCTATTTAGCGATGATACAATGTTGCAAGGTAGTGTGAAACAAATAAAGATAGGTAAAAAACAGGATTTGCAACTGTCCATTCCTTGTAATGGTGGTGTATTGGTTATCAAATAAATAAAAACAGATTGGATATGAGAAAACTAAAGTTCTTAGGAGGATTAGTGGGGGTGGTGTTGAGTACCACCCCGGGAATAGCACAAAACCCTATTATTCAAACAAAGTATACTGCCGATCCAGCTCCGATGGTATATAATGATACGATATTTCTTTATACAACACATGATGAAGACGACGCCGAAGGATTTAAAATGTACGATTGGTTACTCTATACTTCTACCGATATGGTGAACTGGACCGACCACGGAGCGGTAGCTTCTTTGAAAAGCTTTAAGTGGGTGACACGTGATAACGGCGCATGGGCGGAACAGGTTATTGAACGGAATGGAAAGTTTTATATGTATTGCCCTATTCATGGTAACGGTATCGGTGTATTGGTGGCGGATTCCCCTTATGGACCTTTTAAAGATCCTTTGAACAAACCGTTAGTTTGGCAAAAAGAACATTGGGATGATATTGACCCTACCGTATTTATTGATGATGACGGGCAAGCTTATATGTATTGGGGAAATCCCAACGTCTATTATGTAAAGCTGAATGAGGATATGATTTCCTATTCGGGCGGGATTGTGAAGCTGGAAAACAAACCGGAACACTATCAGGAAGGTCCTTGGGTGTATAAGCGGAACGGACATTATTACATGGCTTTCGCTTCTACTTGTTGTCCGGAGGGAATAGGCTATGCCATGAGCGATAAACCTACCGGACCATGGATTACGAGAGGGTATATTATGCGTCCCACAGAGAGAACCAGAGGCAATCATCCGGGAATCATCGACTATAAAGGAAATTCTTATGTGTTTGGCTTAAACTATGATTTGCTCCATCTGGAAACTTTTGACCATAGGGAACGCCGTTCGGTTTCCGTGGCAAAAATGCATTATAATCCGGATGGAACTATTCAGGAAGTTCCTTACTGGATGGATACAAAATTGGAACAGATAGAGAAGTTCAATCCTTATCGCAGAGTGGAAGCTGAGACAATGTCTTGGGGATACGGTCTCAAAACCGATAAGCTTCTTGATGGTGGTATCTACGTGACCGACATTGATAGCAAAGAGTATTTGTGTGTGCGTGGAGTGAACTTTGGGACAAAAGGAGCTAAGAAGCTTAATGTAAATGTGGCATGTATTGATAAAGGGGGAATAATAGAGATCCGTCTTGATGGCACTGAAGGTCCGGTAATAGGAAGTGTTAATGTACCGTTGACAGGTGGAATAGATATATATAAATCCTTGTCATGCCGGGTTAAAAATGCAAAAGGGGTACACGACCTTTATTTTTGCTTTAAAGGAGAAAAAGAGAATAACTTGTTTAATTTGGACTATTGGGAGTTTAAATGATACACTATATTAAAAGTTGTTTTTTTACTGTTTGAAGAAGTGTTTTGTATTTCTAATCAGGCTGTGTCACTTTTGGTATGTAACATGGGCACAGTTTATTGAAACATGCTTTTTGGAGAAATTGATAAAAGATAGTTTCCTTTGCAAAAGAAATATTCATTAAGATAATAAAAAGATGAAAACGAAATCTACGATTATTGCAGTGACCCTGTTGCTTTCTTTAGCCAAAGCAAGTGATGTATGGGCACAGAATCCAATTGTACAAACCTGCTATACTACCGATCCTGCCCCTATGGTACATGATGGTACTTTGTATGTATATACAGGACGTGATGAAGACAAAGCTGATTTTTTCTGGATGCAAGAGTGGCGTGTTTACTCTACTAAAGATATGGTAAATTGGACGGACCACGGCTCTCCTCTTGCCATTGAATCGTTTGCTTGGGCAGATGATCGTGCCTGGGCAGCACAATGCATTGAACGCAACGGAAAATTTTACTGGTACGTTTGTCTTCATTCCAAAATAACGAATGCGATGTCGATCGGTGTGGCAGTAGGCGATACTCCTCTAGGCCCCTTTAAAGATGCTATTGGTAAACCTCTTTATGATGGAAGTTGGGATTATATAGACCCTGCGGTCTTTATTGACGATGATGGACAAGCCTATCTGTATTGGGGAAATCCGAATATTTACTATGCAAAACTGAATGAGGATATGATTTCCTTGAAAGGTGAAGTGTGCAAACTGGAACAAACGGTAGAAAGCTTTGGCGCTCCTAGTCCCGATAAACGAGTGAAGGGTACTAAATATAAGGATACTTATGTAGAAGGTCCATGGTTCTATAAACGGAAAGGAAAATATTATCTTCTCTATGCCGCAGGCGGAGTGCCTGAACACATTGCCTATTCTATGAGTGATGGACCTCTTGGCCCATGGAAGTATATGGGTGAAATCATGCCTTTGCAAGACACTGGTTCATTTACCAATCATTGTGGAGTGATAGATTACAAAGGTAATTCTTACTTCTTTTACCACACAGGCAAGTTACCGGGTGGTGGAGGATTTGGTCGCAGCGTGGCAGTAGAGCAGTTTAAGTACAATGTGGACGGTACTTTTCCCATTATAAATGCTACACAAGCAGGAGTATCCCCAGTAGGAAAACTCAATCCCTATAAAAAAGTAGAAGCCGAGACAATCGCTTTTTCCGAAGGAGTGAAATCGGAACCAAATGCGAAAACGGGCGTGTATATATCCGAAATTCATAATGGAGACTACATCAAAGTTCGTGAGGTGGATTTTGGTAATCTATCTCCTGCAAAGTTTACTGCTACTGTAGCAAGTGCTCTCCGCGGTGGTAAGTTGGAAGTACACATGGATAGGATAAAGGGAAGCTTAATTGCTGAGGTAGCTGTTCCCCATACAGGAGGTTGGGAATGCTGGAAAAGTTTGCAGGCGGATATTTCAAGACCCGTGACAGGGACACACGATGTCTATTTCGTATTTAAAGGACGGAAAGGGTGTAAATTATTCAATTTCGACTGGTACAAGTTTGATAAGTAAGACTCACCCATAGGTTTTTTATTTTTGCGTCAAACATTTGTTTATTACAAAAACTTTCCTTACTTTTGCACCCCGTTAAAGGAGAGATGCTCGAGTGGTTGAAGAGGCACGCCTGGAAAGCGTGTATACGCCAAAAGTGTATCGCGGGTTCGAATCCCGCTTTCTCCGCCGAACCTACCGGGAAAAACCGGACAGAGATTGGACAAAACCTATAAATCATCGATTTGTAGGTTTTTTTATTGCCTATAAGTCTGCTGTCCAAGACAGGTAAAGGAGGATTTGAAAAGACAGAGTTTCGTTACTAAATCGTTACCTATTGTAAATAATAACCCAATAGTAGTCCATCATAATAATTCAAAAGTATACCGCTTGGTTAGTGAACAGAGTCTGTTTTTTACTATTTTCCTATCGTAATAGCAAGCTTTATATTAAGTCTTATTAAGGGTAGCGTAGTATTTAATATAAAAAAGGCTTTGAGATATATCCGTATTTCACGGGAATCCAGTAAATTAGTGGTGGTCAAACGACTAATAAACAAATCTCAAAGCCATAGGTAAGGTTACAAATATTTCTTCGGAAACTCGCAATCTTTTAATAGAAAAACGTCGCAATGGGATAATGAATATTTTTCTATAACCACTTATCCAAGAACTGCAACACAGCTTCTTGAACTTTTACCCCACAGTCGTGGGGCATGTCCCATAGCTCTGTCTTTAGTTTATCATCAGCATTCTGGCTTTTCCAGACAGTGCGCATGATAGAAAAAGCGTTGTTTACTCCTTCAGGTGGAAAGAGTTTGTCGTGTTTACCATTCAGGAGGAACATCGGTTTTGGACAAGCTATAGAGGCAATATGCGGATAATCCAGGTAACGGCGAAGACCGGGCAAGGTATTGGCAAACCCGCCATTTTCTCTTCCATACTTCCAGGAGAACTGGCAGTCCGTAGTCACCATCCAGCAAACGGCAGCACTTGCCTTTATCTTGTCGGAAAGAGCAGCAAGCATCCAGGCACGGTAGGCCCCCATAGAGAAACCCATGCAACCGATACGATTGGCATCTACTTCGGGAAGTGTCGCTAGATAATCTGTAGTGTACATATCTTCATAGTTAATAAATGCACTCCAACAGCGCCCCAGCATCTGAAAGTGGCCGGCTATCATTGCATGCTTACTCCCGTCTACCCCTTCCTTACGTCCACGCTCTCCCCAAAAGATGGCATCCATAGAAATCACTACATAGCCGTGAGCAGCCAAATAATCGCCTACGTACTGACCGCCATAACATTGTTTAGCCCACCCATCAGCATCTTGGAGTACGGCAGGTGCCACTCCGAATGGGCGAATCATCTTTTCTTTACCGATGGAATAATGACCACCGTGGTCGTGCAGCAGCACTATGGCAGGAAAAGGACCTTTGCCTTCCGGCACTAACATATAAGCATTAATGCGGGAATATCCCGAAAGGTTAAAACGAATCTTACGGGCGCGATAACCGTCACGTTGTTCTTCGGCCAAGACTTCGGTTTGATAGTCGGTAGTGTAGGGAGGGGGAGCCAGCATGGCATCCAACACTGTGGCACGAGCCTGGGTGCGCCATTCATTAAAATCTTTGATAGGACTGTTTCCCCAAGCCATGGGATAAGTGAGTTCTTTTTTCAGTTCGTCAAGGAAGACCGGCATTTCCCGCTCTAGTTCATAGCCCCGTACAGACTGGGAGAAGAGGGTCACCGAAGTGACCAACCCTACCATGCAAATAAATAATTTTTTTACCATTTCTTTGAGTTTTATTTATTGTTGTTTAAAACCATAACCATTAGTAATACCGGAGTTCAGAAGCACTTGATAGGTGTTCGGCAACAGGTGTATAGGTGGATTCTTGGCTGCATAATCCTCATCAGTGTAGCCTCCAAACAACTTACTGGCATAAGAATCCCTGTAAGCATCCATATCAACAGCCCAATTGGTCTTTACATATCCTTCAGCTTCCAGTGCCTTTGCTTCGGCACTTCCGGGAGCAATATACTTAAATAATCCCTTAATAGCAACATTTGTCATGTTCTGACCAGCGTAAGCAGGAATCACGCTTCCCCAATCATTGTGTTGTCCGCGCCATCCGGGGAAGAGAATCGGATCGTCTTTTTTATCGGCAGGTGTCTCGGTGGTCAGGCGATAACCATATTCTTTCTTTGCATCGACCATCTTTGTCCAAACATAAGCAGGGAGTTGATTACCATTTGCAAAGGTATAGTAACCTTTTGCCACTACTCCATCAATGATGGTATTCATTGTCCGGCGTGTTTCTACGGCTACCTTCGGCAGGATGCCGGTACGGATAATATCAAAACGACGTACCCCCTCACCACTAAACTCTAATGTACGTTCTTTCAAAACAGCATCGTATACCGATCCGCAATCGGCGATGTATTTATCGAAATCGGGATCTATACCTCCGGAGAATGCACGATTGTGCACGGTAGCCAGATAGGTTTTGGCTTTGCCATCCTGCCCCAGTGCCGCATATATCTCCGCCAACATGAGATAAATATCTGATATACGCAAATAAGACACATTAATGGCAGAGTTGCCATAAGCCTTCGTGTCGGGATTTTCTATACGGTTCCAATCCCATTTATTGGTACCCGGACCGCAACCTTTACCCCATGCACTTCGGTCGAAAGACTGCATCTGTTCCTGTCCACCGCCAGTGCTTCCTGTAACAGAGACTGATGCATCGCGGCGCAAGTCGTTATTGCTGAACCATCCATAATAGAAGTGTGCCTGGATGCGGTCTTGTCCACAAGCTACACAAGGAGCCTGCCCGTTACCCCCCGTCGAGGGGCGACCGATATAAGCAGGCCGTTGTGAGCCACCATTATATTCAAAAGGAATTTCATAAATGGATTCGTCGGCTAAAGAAATGCTGTTATTGGCGTGCATTTGATGGAAGGTGTATTGAAATGGATTTCCATACTCTTCACCATTTGCTCCCTTAGTGCGTGGGTCGGTAAGGCGCAAGCCTACCGAACCAGAATTGTACAGACACGCTTCAAGGTATTCAATGGCAATCTGAAAGACTTCTTTCCAATCACTGCGACGACCATAAATAGCATGGTTCTTCTCTACACTCCAATCATCAAAAGAGAGTTTTTTGCCATCACCATTCACATAGAAGTCGGCTCCCAAGTCAGTGCGACGAGTGGCATAGCCACCGTTATAAAGGCAAAGACGACCAATGAGTCCTTGCACATAGGTGCGATTCATCACATCGGCGCGGGTGGTTCCTTCACCCGGGCGGAACATGTGTGGTTCTACCTCGATGAGTTTGCGGATGTGATAGTCGTAAATGGCATAACGAGAATTCAATCCTTGGGCAGCCTCACCCGCATTCAACACATGAGGCACATCGCCATACCAGCGGCAAAGCTCCCAATAACAAGTGGCACGCAAAGCGACTGCCTGCCCATAAATATCCGACAGGTTATTAGGCTCGCCAGTCATCAGTTCCTGAAAGTTGGATAGCTTCTCAAAACTATTAATCAAAGAGTTGGCTACAGCAATCGTCTCATAAACTTTGCTGAATACTTCGGTGCCCTCACCAGTATTTATATTGTAGTTACCTGTACCCGAAGGGTAAAACCACTTCTCCTGTATGCCTGCACTACCTTCATTGTAGATATCTTGAGAATCTTCTATATCCGATCCCCATACCGGATGCCAAAAGAAACCGACAGAATGTAGACTTCCATTAGCACGAAGGGTTTCATATCCATAATAAAGGGCACCACGGGCAGATTCTTCACTTGAAAAGACAAAGTCACGATCGGTCACACTGGGTGAAGAGGTATCCAGGAAATCTTGGCAACCCACCACTGCAAAAGCTACAACGGTTGCAAGAGTTATATTTAATATCTTATTCATATCTTCTATATTGTTTTATTAGACATTGGGTTCTGATTAAAAAGTAATATTAGCGCCTAGAGTAAATGAGCGTGCACGCGGATAGGAACCAAAGTCCATATTCAGTGTCGGGAAAATGCGCAAGCCACTGGTGAATCCTGTACTACCGACAGGATTGGAGTTTACTTCAGGGTCAATGCCGGAGTATCCGGTAATGGTGAAGAGGTTGGTTGCCGTCAAGTAGAAACGTACTCTTTCAATATTGACTTTGGCTGTCAATGCCTTAGGCAATGTATAACCCAGCGTCAATGCCTGCAAGCGCAGATAGGAACCGTCTTCCAACCATTCGGATGAAGTAATGCCGCTCTGATGATAAGGAAGATGATATTTGGCGTTGGCGTTCAATGCACTCAATTCCATAGGATTAGTGACTGCATAGAGATTGCCGGAAGCATCTACATTATACACCTTATAAGCATCTGCCACCCAGGCCGAACGCTGAGCGCCAATGCCATCGAACTCCTGGCCGGAAGCATTGATCATTGAATTTACATTATAAATCTTTCCACCGGCTGTCCAGTTGAAGTTTGCTGAAAGATCAAAGTCCTTATAGCCGAAGTTAAACTGGAAACCACCGGTATGACGGGGCATTACTTCACCCAGACAAGTGGCGTCGTCCAAGTCGACCGTACCGCTCTCATCCACATCGCGGAATTTGGGAGCACCGGGGAAGGCAGTCTGTCCTTTAGGTAAATCGAACGGATGCATATAAGTGGCAGTAAGGGCTTTAGTCAAATCGGGAACCCCTTTTTTCAGGATATACTTTCCATCCTGATAATTGAAATCGTTCACGCCATAATAACCTTCGCTGATAAATCCGCGTACCAGTCCAATGGCTTGTCCTTCTTGAAGCATGTAGTCCATAGAAGGTACCAAGGCAGAAGATGCCCAAT
>JAUUNK010000160.1 GCA_030844565.1 Bacteroides ovatus | reverse complement strand
CGGGTTCTATCCTTGTATATTTGAATGCCGATCCTAAAGACTATGAAGCCGGAGATATAGTAACAGTCTCAGGTACTACGTCTTCTTACAGTGGCTTGAATCAGTATTCCGGAGCAGCCGTTATCAGCAAAGTTGGTACAGCAAGCGTTCCGCAGCTCGAGCCTTATGCAATGAGCACTGCAGATATAGATGCCTATGTGGAAGCTCCTTATGCACAATATGTTTCTTATAAGGGTACTCTCATTATAGACGGAAATTATTATAATGTAGTCATTGACGGTACCACCGTCCAGGGAAGTCTGTCCTATCCGTCAGAGAATGTGGTAGATGCCTCCTTGAATGGTAAAGAAGTTATTGTAACCGGATATTCTATTGGCGTTAGCGGGAAAGACACTAAATATCTCAATACGATGGCTGTCTCAGTCGTTGATGCAAGTGCGGCCCCCGCGGCTAGTTATATCGCTTCCACTCGCGCTGCCAATGGTGAAAAGAAATATGCTATTTATCAGTTCAACGGGGTTACCTGGAGTGCAGGTGAAAATATGGCTATGGTCAATCCTGACGATTATAAGAAGATGGGACTTACCGACAATAATTTCTCTGCAAGCGAAAAGCCGGATAAATATTTAGCACAATTCTTGGCTCTCACCTATCCTTATGGACAAGAAGGCGACAAGAAAGCTGCTGTCTACCATTTCTATGATTCCTCGTCGAAAGAGACAACTATCGGTGCTGACGAATATGTATTCACGAATGGCGCATGGAGTAAAAACACGAATATAGAAGTAATCACCGACCAGTTCGTCTTTGACGGAAAAGTATGGAATTACGATCCTAGTGTTGTTATACGCTTACAGAAAAACGATGCATTCAGCAAGGAGTTCTTGCAAGTGATTGTGGATTGGGTAAAAGAAAATATAGATGAGAAATACATTGACCGCGGTAATACGGAATACTATTATGGGTGTTCGGCTTACTATGGTAATGTGGAAATGAGTATCTCTTATTTTAAGAAGTATTATCCGGATCTTGCTGATGCAGAATTAGAAGCACTTATCAAAGAGCATCTTGAAGAAGGTGTGTTTATTCCGGCTTTACAAAAGTATTATCCGGATGCTGACACAGTAGAAGGTATTGAAGTAACCTATACAGTGACATTTGATGTACATAAAGCCACAGGTGCAGGAGTGTATACAATGAAATATCTAGTAACGGGTAAAGGTCAGTTCGAACCGATTAAAGGTTCTCTGCAGGAAGTATCTTGATTAGCTGTTTAAATTACTAGAGCGAAAAAGCAGATTTATCCCCGGGCATAGCAAGAGTCTATCCCGGGGATAATTGTATTTACCCGCCGGCATAGACTTTCTTTCTTTATACCCTCACCCTCATCACCACCGGCTTATGATCGCTATAATCCCAGTCCGGCGAGAAGTAATCCACTCCCTCCAGTTCGGGAGAATGGAAGATATAATCAATACGCAATAAATGCTTGAAGTATAAGAAAGTATACATATACCCGTGTCCGCATGTCTGAAAGCCGTCTTTCAGTTTGTCGCCCTTCATAAGGCGGTAAATATAAGAAGAAGGCAGTGAGTTGAAGTCACCGCATACCAGGCTAGGGTAGGGGGATGCGTTGATTAGCTTATTCATCTGTTCCGCTTGTGCAGCGCGTTTCCGGAAATTCTCTTGCAGTCCTTCGGCTAAAGTCAGGAAAGCCTGTTTGCTGCCTTCTGTGTCGTCTGAGACAAGTTTCTTTTCCAGTTTCCGCTTGTTGCGGCTCACCTCCGTCGTTTGCAAGTGGTTATTGAACACACGGATGATGCGTCCCTTTATATCAAGATCACACCAAGAACTGTTGTTTCTCGACTCCGGATAAGAGATCAGTTGCTTTTCGGCAATGGGAAAACGGCTGAATATAGCAGTTTGCAAGATAGGGGCGTCCTGGGGAGCCTGCGGGATATAGTGATATTGCCATTCGGCAAGAGCCGCCTTCACGCTGTCCAACGGAAATTCGCGGGTGACGCCAAACTCCTGGAAACAGATGACATCCACTTCCAATTCCTTGAGATGGCGGGCTATATGCTTGCACGAATATCCCGTCTGGTCTCGGTTGAAGCTGTTGGCGTTGTAAGTAGCCACAGAAAGAATCTGCGAGTTGGCGGGACTTCCCTCCGAAGCTATCTCTACAGCAGGCTCCGATGCCCGCTCGAAGAGGGGAAACTGAAATACCCGTGCAAGATACCCTCCATTGCCCAGAATGGCTACCACCGGAATCCACACCCAGCATCTCCAACGAAACAACCAGTATATCCCTACAGCTACGTTCGCTAATAATAACACCGGCATTGCAAGCCCAAGAAAAGGAAACAACTCCGATTTTTCCAGAGCAACCTGCCCGGCAAAGGCTCCTGCCAGGGTGAATCCAGCCAATACCAGAGTCAGACCAATGGAGAGATAGTAAAATAATCGATATACAGCTTTCATTCTATATCCATTTCTTAATCATTTCTTTCAGTTTCGCCTGAGAGATAGGTTTAGAGAGAAAATCAGTGCAACCGGCCTCTGCGGCAGCTTTTTGGTCGTGTTCATAAGCATAGGCACTTTGAGCGATGATAGGGATGTCGGGCGAGAGTTCGCGGATAATCTTGGTTGCCTCCAATCCGTCAAGGTTGGGCATCTTAATATCCATCAAGATTAGGTCCGGTTTCACTTCCTCAAACATCATCACAGCCTCTATTCCGTCGTGAGCACGTACCAATTGGTAACTTCTCCCCAGGATGGCATATAGCAAATCATAGTTGCTGTCCGTATCTTCTGCTACGAGGATAGTGATATTATTTTTCGTCGCAGACACGAAAGCTTCCGTTTTTCTGGCAGAACCCGGATTTGCTTCTTCTGCCGGAGATGCCGCCGGAGCAGGAGCGATTACATCGAGTTCCGGCACTTTTTCTACCGGGGCGCCCGTGCAAGGCAAAGTAAAGCTGAAAGTCGTTCCTTTCCCCACTTCCGAGGTCACCGATATTTCTCCCCCCAGCCGCTCCACGATGGTCTTGCAGATAGAAAGTCCCAGACCCGTACCTTGGGCATGATTGTTCAATTTAGCGAAGCGGTCGAATACCCGTCCCACCTTTTCGGGCTCGATTCCCGTGCCCGTGTCCCTCACATGGAACACAATCTTTTCCCCTTCTTTTTTATAACCGTAGCTAACACTGCCTTCTGTGGTAAATTTAAATGCATTCCCTATCAGGTTAGATATTACCTGGAACACCCGGTTTTTGTCCGTTTCTAGAATAATGTCTTCTTCACATGACTCATATACCAGTTCTACTCCAGCAGGGGTGCGGAACACGTGCGCGTCATATATTTCTTTACACAAACCTTGCAGGCGCACCGTTCCCATGGTAAATTCAACGATGCCCGATTCTATTTTCGATAAATCCAATATCTCGTTGATAAGTTGCAACAGCCGCTCATTATTGGCATCCACTATCTCATAGTAAGACTTACGTTCTTCGGCATCGTCGCTTTCAGCTATAATCCTCGAGAAACCCACAATAGCATTGAGCGGTGTGCGTATCTCGTGGCTCATGTTGGCAAGAAAGGCAGATTTCAGTTTATCAGACATTTCCGCCTTTTCCTTTGAAGCTTGCAGTTCGCGTTTCATCAGTTCCAGCGGAGTAATATCCCACTCGATGCTAATGATGATGGGCGACATGACATCATCTCCCTCCACCTTAATTTTCCGTTTATCCAGGATCAGCAAGTTCCCGTTCCGGTCCTTTCCTTCGAGCGTCCAGTGCATGCCCTTGCCGGTGGTTGCCACCTGCAGGTCCTCTTCGCGTTTCTTCTGAGCAATCTCGAGCGGGTAATAGTCAAAATCATTCTTTCCGATAGCATCCCCGAAGCACGTCAACCGGTTATATGATTCCCTGTTTCGATAGACATACCGGAAGTCATTGTTGATGTCTTTCACCACAATTCCTGCGGGAAGACTATCAATGGTGATGTCCATTATTTGGTTGAGCCGCTTTATTTGCGATTCATAGCGCAGGCGTTCCGAAATATCGTGAGTGAACGACCAATAGCTCTGCTCGCCCGAGTCGCTGGTGACATTGTACATCGTTCCGCCAAAAGCCAACACATCATTCTTCTTGCCGTGACGGATGGGATGGTAAGCGACAAAGTTGGCAGAGCCGCCATCATGCACATCCTTGCAACGTTCCTGCCAGTCTTCGAGCGTGTGCAGGTCGCCCACGATTTCGTAAATCTTCAGATGTTCCAATGTTTCCGTTTCCGCCAACCCGTGGTTTTGCAGAAACTGGCGGTTGGCGAATATCAGCGTGCCGTCTTTTCGGGCGGCGAAGATGCTTTCTTTGGCATTATTGATAGCATGCGTCAGGGTGTTGATGTCATTCCGTCGCCGCTGTATGTCCGTCACGTTCTGTATATATCCTTGGATATTATAACTCCCGTCGGGAAGTTTCTCCCGCAGATACGCTTGCAGGCGTACATAAAAAATCTCATCCCCCCTTCGTATACGATAACCGATGCTTTCTGTATTATCTCCCTCCTCGTTTTTGCGGCACCAGTCCATAAAAGTCTGTTTGTCATCGTCCACGATAAGCTCCTGATAGCGGCTGAAAGCGATAGATTGCACCTGGTCCGAACAAAGGATGTCAGTATGTCCTAAATAATAAAATACCCTTTCGCGGGTGTTGTATGACCATTGCCCCAGTTGCGCCAGTTTCTGTATTTCGCGCAAGCTGCGGTTGGCACGTTCCAGTTGCAGTTTGACGTTGCTCCGTGCCGTGATGTCCCGGTATTGGCACAACACCATATCGTCATACGGATACATAATACATTTGAAGTAATACGTTCCTTCTTTCAGTTCGAGTTTATAATTCTTGCTAATACTTTTTTGTTCTTCTATCACTTGGAAGTAGGTTTGCATCACCTTCTCGCGGGTATGTTCAGGCAGCAGTTCAAATATATTTTTTCCAAGTAATTTGTCTTCTTGCAGAAACCATAAGTCGCTGTGTGCGTCAATATCGAGGCAAGTTCCGTCCGGCGTCACGAGCAGCAGTGTATCCGCTGTAATTCGTAAAATTCTTTCGGCATTTCTTGCGTCATGTAATATTCTGTCCATGTTTTTATTTTATTAGACAATAAAGGATTCAACCTGACAAAAATAACAAAAAAAGTCCTATACTTGTTCAAAAACACACGGAAAGATTTATTGCGACACCGCCCGGCGTGCTTTTTCCCATGCTCCCGTTCCTTTTTTCTTTTTCAGATAGCCTATCCCCTTCAATACATTGAGATTCATAAACAAGAAATAATAAGGAACAAAAAGAATTTTGTTTTTTATTTGTCGCGTCGACAGATAATATCCCAGAAAGCCGAGCAGATAGAAAAGAATTTGTAGCCCCAGAAGAACGCCATAGAACACTGGCGCCACTCCCAGACAGAGCAATGCCACATTGAGCGGCAATAGCGCCAGCAGGAAAAACGGCGTGACCGACCAGCGCAACACCCGGTGCGAGACATATTGGAAGCTGAGTAGCCCATAGCGTAGCGGGTTCAGCAAAGGTTTCAGCCGCGCGATAGACTGGAGCCCGCCCGCGGCTATGCGCACCTTGCGTTTTTCTTCCTCCCGCATATCCGCCGACCCGCTTTCGATGGCATACGCTTCAGTGCAGTAAGCAATGGTATATCCCTTCATGGCAATACGTAGCGAAAGGATAAAGTCGTCGAGCAACGTATCCCTCTCCATCTCTTCAAACAGTTCGCGGCGCACGGCAAACAGTTCTCCGGCAGCTCCCACGGCAGAATACAGTCTAGCATCCCAAGCCTTCAGCGTCGATTCATATTTCCAGTAGATACCTTCTCCTCCGGCGGCAGCCCCGTCCTTGGTCTGCACGGCAATTCGTTTTTCTCCCGCCACGCACCCCACGCGCGGATCCTCAAACGCCCGCACAATTTCCCGGATGGCCTCCCGGTTCACCATCGTGTTGGCATCGGTAAACACCACCAACGGTGTCTCCACCAATGTCATCCCGCGGTTCATCGCGGCCGTCTTCCCCTGCCTTTCGGGTTGGAAGAATACGGTTGCCTGCCCCTTCCATTCCGTTTGCAGCCTTTGGTTGGTTCCGTCGTTGCTTCCGTCGGTCACCCACACGATGTGCAGCCGGTCTTTGGGATAGTCCAGTGCAAGGCTGTTGCGCATCTTCTCGTCCACCACGTCTTCTTCATTGAATGCGGTGATAAAGAGCGTCACTTCGGGCAAGTCTTCATCTGCCTGTGGCAGCTCCCTGTGCACGGGTTTTTTAAACATTTCTTTTATCTTAACGAGAAAGTAAAGCAGTATACCGTATCCCAAATAAGTGTAGAATACGATGAAAAGCGCAATCCAAAAAATAATCTGGAGCCAAAGGATAAGTGTGTGATTCATTGTTTGTCCGTTTTGTAATATACAAAGATATTATATTTCTATGTATCTGCAAAGACGATTGTTGAAAAAGATTTTTTGGAGGGTGGGGAAGGAGGCTTCTATAAAAGCCACCTTCTTAAATATTTTGTAGCATAATCTGAGACTTTGTGCAAAAGTGTGGCTGCGAGAAAGATGGCTATGAGAGCTCCAACAAACCCATAAGGAAATTTGTATTGTGCAAAATATCCCATGATAACGAATTGTACAATATAAATATCTAAAGTTAAATTGGCAACGAAAGGTACAACAGCTTTGATACTTTTTATTTTTATATGCAACGCTAGCCATTGGCAAAATTTAAAAGTGTAATATGCAAAGGCTGCTAAGAATATAGGTAGAATTAGTTGTAAACAATAGATGGGATTGGAGGTGTGTAATATATATATTTTAAGTCCATAGTAAATGGTAAGGATAGCTATTAAAAATATTAAAGTATATCCTATTTTAAGTTTATTCTGGAGCCATTGTTTTTTACGTGCGGTGAAGGCACCTAGTAACATAATTGCATAATAGAAATACCAGTGTAGAAAGTGATTTCTTTCTACATTTTCAATCACCCAACCATTATTTTTCATGCTAAAGTAGGTAATTAAAAGTGGGAAAATCATAAGTACACCTATTTTTCCTAGATGTTTATCGAAATGTTTGACTGTATAAAAAAACAGTATGTAAAATACTAGAATAGCTTGTAAAAACCAAAAAGTAGGAACGATTATATCTATGATATTATACCTTTCAATCCCTAGACTATAACATGCTAGCATAAATATCCAGAGGCTAGGGTATATTCTAGTGAATCTCCTTATTATCCATGGGTAAAAACCTATATTACGATTGCTTAGATAAAGTGCAAAGCCAGAGCAAAAGAAAAAGAGAGAATTTCCTAATGCACCTCCGGTGGACAATACTTGCAAGGATGGCGGGTAAAGCGGACCTATGTGTGAGTTAGTAATAAGCAAGGCCGCAAAAAAGCGTAAATAGGATAATGTTAGTCGAGAATTATCTGCAGTTGTCATGACAAAATATAATTTACTTGATTATAGATTCATTCTTATTGTAACTATAACTTTATAATCTAAGTTCTGTTACTTTATTAGATTATTGTCATGGTCCTCATATTCCTTTTTCTCAGTGAAAAGCCCGCTAGAACTTTTAAGAGCTTTTATTGCTCGTACCCGAATGTTAGAGAGAAGGGAACCTTCAGCATTCAGAGTCCCATTGCTTGTCACGACACGTGCTTTTCGGTTAGTGATAAATACCAATTTACCACAAGGCTTCATTGCGAGTGCTAACGAGCCGTCCTCTCCACGACGAATATCGGTTCGGAATCCAAAACGGCGGGCTAGTTCCGTGTTAAATCCAAATGTCATTCCTCGCACACAAAGTTCAGGACGTTTGATAGCTTGAATTCTTAAATGAATATCCCTTAACGTTTCATATATCCATAGCCCCATCGGGGAATGCTTTTCATCAGGAAGAAAACTCCATAAACTGAATGTTCCTACAACTCCCGGTTTCATGAGTTCCTTAAGATGAGTTTCAACATAATGAGGGGGGTACATAGTATCTGCATCTATACAAATATGGTACTTTCCACGGGCATGGTTCAACCCACATTGGCGGGCATGTCCGGGACCTTTTTTTGTTTCATTAAAGTAAGTTACGCCTAGTTGTTGCAGTGTCTTTTCAGTCAGATCAGTTGAATTATTATTCACTGCCAATATTTCTACTGGAAAATTATATTGATTTTCTACGAGTGACCACAAACAACTGGCAAGATGCTTCTCTTCATTATAAGCGATGAGAATAATAGAGACCACAGGAGTGGCATTGCTGTCCTTTAACTCCTGTAGTTTATTATTTATCTCCTTTACAACCGAGGGCGATATTTGTGAAAGAGACTTATCGTAAACTTGTAGATATTTTGTATACCATTTCATAAGCAACTGTATATAAATAGGTTTACAACTTTATTAGCGGGAGGCAATAAGTGATTCAAACAAGTTGTTCCATTGCCCCATTATTCTATCTGGCAAATATCGTCTAACATTCTCCCGTGCTTTTTTTCCCATTTGTTCCCGTATAGAAGGATTCTCTATTAAATAGCATATTTTTTCTGCCATTTGCTGGATATTTCCATTTTCTACTAAAAGACCATCTTCGTTGTTTTTTATAATATCAGAGGGACCGTATGGACAATCAAATGAGATACATGGAACGCCGCATGACATAGCTTCTATCAGAACTAAGCCAAAACCTTCCCATCGTGAGCTTAGTACATAAAAGTCACTTTTCATATATTCGGAATAAATTTGCTCAGTCGGATTATATATATGTATAGTATTCTTTAATCCACATTCTTCAATCTGCCGCAGAAGGATATTCTTTTCTTCTTCAATATCTCCTTCTCCATAAATGTCTAACTTCCAATCAGGATGTTGTTTATAGACAGTTTTCCAAGATTGTATAAGTAGATCAAATCCCTTTTGCTGTGTAAGCCTTCCAGCACATATAACTCTTTTCTTTTCTGCATAGATACATCCTTGAGAAGGATAATAAGTTAATATATTGGGAATGATATTAACGTTTGACCAGGACTTCCAGTTTGCTGCATCTTGCTTTGTAAGTACAACTATAGTATCAAATTTAGAGATGTTTTTTAAAAGTAGTTTGTCTTGTATAGTAGCTACTAAATATCTAAGCTTGTTATCTTGATGATTAAACCTTTTTCCTATTGTTTGCATGTTTACGTGGCTTTCAAGAATTTTAAAGCAACCTTTAGCAGCATGTGATATAATTCCTAGTTCACAAAAAGCATAAGTTGTGCATATTACGATGTCCGGTCTTATTTTCTTAATCTGCTTTGTTAGTTCTTTACGGAACTTCTTTCTTAAATAAATGTATCGATAAATTCGTCGCAACCCTCCACACTGATAAATGGGATAAAGTTTAACACCTATATCCATCCATTTAACTTTCGATGGCAGTGAGAAAGCTAAGGGGTGGTTCCCTTGCTCATACGTAAGTACATGGACATCATAACCAAATTTCTCTGATAGATAGTGCATTTTGTCTATTAAGATTCTTTCTGTTCCTGCCATTTTGGCAAAGGCTTGGTGTATATAGAGTATTTTCATAACTTCTATTTTTCAGAATACTAGATTAATGTCGCAGAGCACGTAGCTTCCACGAAAGTTTTAAAGCTTGTATAAAGCATATTAACAAAGGGATTGTCATCCAATAAGGGAGTTTGCTTCCTATATAATAGAAAAGATTGGCACCTTTATGGTTTCGTAGCTGCCTTATTTCTGTTAGAGTAAGAGGATGACCAAGCAACTCGCGCAATGCATTTCGTGGCAGGCGAGGCACTATTTTGTGTCGGCTATCAATGATATATGATGCAGCTTCAAAACTATACTTCATCAAGTTAGTAATCATGTCCGCTGCATAAGGTTTCTTTTTTAACTCGTTAAACTTACGTTTTCCATGTGTGCGAATGGCTATTTGCTCTTCTATTTCAGACAAAGGGATAGTCTCCCTTTTGCCATGTTGCGATAAAGAATTCGGTCTTAGAATATATGAATAAGTTATATCTGGCACTAGTACAAAAGATTCCACTTCAGGAATCACTTCATACATGAAAACAATGTCTTCACCAATGTGCAAGGAACGAAATTCTAGTCCCTTTTCTCGGATAAAGGATAGCCTATACAGTATATTCCAAATATAGAAACCGAGTACATGGTGCAACTCTCCAAAACGGAGGGAAGCTAAACGGTCCGGTTCATGGGCGGATAAAGAAGGCAAAAGAAAAAGCTTTTCTTTTCCAGTATCCGCCTGAACATGCCGATGAGAAGCAATGGCTATTTCGGCCTCTTGGTTTTCTATGGCGTTATAGAGAACTTCAATGCAAGTAGGAGTAATCAGGTCATCACTATCGAGAAAAAACAGATATTTACCAGCAGCTTCACGAATAGCAGTATTACGTGCCGCCGCTACTCCCTGATTATGTTCATGAGAAATGATTCGTATATCCTTTCCTCGTGGATGGTCGTGTTGTAAGCGTTGGACAATAGCAAGGCTGGAATCTGTGCCATGGTCGTCCACTATCAAGAATTCGATACTGTTGAATGTTTGTGCAAAAGCCGTAAACATTGTTTTTTCAATATAAAACTCTGCGTTGTAAAGGGGAATAGCGATAGTTACTTCATACATGGCTTTAAAGTATTTTGGCTATAATCTGTTTATTGTATGTTTCATCATTAGAAATTTGGGTATCGTTATGTCCACTAGCTTCATTTACTTGTTTATGGGGCAGTTTAACTTTTTTGTTTGTTCCCATTTGCCACCATTCATACTCTATGTCTATATGTCCTATATCTACAGCTTGATACCCTTGTCTAAATAGATCATATGCTAGTACTGTAGCTGTAGGACCTAAAGCGATAAGAAACAAACTGTCTTTCTTTTGTTTAAGAGCTTCTGCTAATATGTCATTATAATGATTAAATGCATCTCGGGGAGGACAAAGAATACGACGTATGCTATAAGCATTATTAAAAAGGTCATTACCAACTCCTAAGCGGCTTTTCTCTCCTTCGATGAATATAATCTCTCTTTTTTCCCAGATGGCTTTTACATTTTGGAACCATCTTTTTGAAGAGTCTTTGGATACGAAATCCATGTAAAGGCGTGATACGAATGCGTTGTAATAAAGCCGTCCGCCTACTAACTGCTGATCCCACCAGGG
>JAUUNK010000159.1 GCA_030844565.1 Bacteroides ovatus | reverse complement strand
CCCGGAAAGAAGAAACACTCTTTTTATTTCAAATGAGAAAATTTAAACAGGCTCTGAGTGAGAAAAGGCGCTATTAATTGAAGAACACTGATGGTCAGCATTCCTAAAATAAGCTGTATCAACTGCTTCTTATAGGGCGTCAGGTATTTCAAGAAGAAGGTCAGACTGCGCTCTCCGGGATTCTTTTCATCTTCCATATCATAAAAGTCCGGACCGGGACTCAGGATTAAAGCCGTTCCCTTTTCTTCGCCTTCCGCCTTGGTGGAAAACCAGCATTTCTTAAACTCCTCTTCCCTGTAAGTGACCAGCTGCCCGGCAGGGTCAGCAATAGAAAACCTGTATTCTCCGCCTTTCCGGTGAATGGCGTAGCAAACCACAAAATGATTTTGATTCCAATGCAGAATGCATGGAAGAGGAACATCTTCTATTAACTGCCTGAAAGAAATCCGCACACCGGAAGTCCGGAAACCGATGGATTCCGCCGCATCGCTAATTCCCAGCATAGATACTCCTTCACGACTGATAAAAGAACGCGCGCGAAGGGTTTGAAGCGAATAAGATTTGCCATAATATTTAGCTATCATCCGCAGGCAAGTCGGACCGCAATCCATAGCGTCCAGTTGGAGATAATGGGGGAATCTTCTCATATCTTTTTAAATCGTTTCATTTCTTCAGAACATCCAATGCTTTCTGCATCACTACATCGTTCCTTTTAAATAATCATCCAGGGGCCGCTTCACTTCTATATCGGGCAATATCCCATGCCCGGCGAAAGGCTTCATGCTATAAGGATACTATAAGCATGAACCTTTCCATTTAGCAAATGAATGGCAGCATGGTCTCCTGATACAAACTATCCCCATCAAAGTCCAGCCGGTCGATATTAACAAAATTGTATTTTATTTCCGACCCTAATAAGCTAAGGTCATATACTTCATTTTCTAATGTGTTCACTGACTCCGCCCTTGGTGCTTGCTGTTGAGCTATTCCATTAATATTCAAACTGAAAGCAAAACATAAACCTATTATCCATTTCATGTATTTTATCTATCTGAGGTTAAACTTATTATATACATCACCCCACTTCATCCATGCGTTGGTGCTGCTTTTTAACGCTCCAATATAACTATTTTTATTTAAAAGAGAGAATATTACAAAGATTCTTTCTTCCTTTTGGGAAACATAGGTTTGGTTTTCCTATAATCAGTTCATAATTGGAAGGCGAAGGACAAAGCCATTGATAGACACAATCACAACAAGGTTTTTGATTGCGTACTCGAAGCCAGGATTTTCCTTGTGTCAGTTCCCTATAAATGAGACGATGAGGAGGCTCTTTTATATTTCCAATAACAGAGTCGTTCAAATTAGCATACACACTGCCATCCGGCAGAACTATCAGTTTACCAAATGAGAAGATATTCAATGTTTGACGTATAAAAACCTCTCGCTTACACAATTCTATTTCAGCCAGGCTCTCTGCATCCATATACAGATTGTCTTCAAAAAAAGCTTTGTTTTTCTTCGTATATATAGGTAAAATCTCCCTATTTTTCAAATTATTTTTCTCTATGCAAGATACTGCCTGTTCATATTCTTCTTCCGACCGGACTAAAAATATACAAGAAGTTGATAGAATTCCTGAAACCGCCAATAACTCTCCTGTCTTATTATAATTGGAGACTAATATCGAATAGGAAACCTTATCATTTTCCCAATCAGGAACACTTTCTACATATTTTAAAAAATCACTTTCCAGACAATAAACCGACATTCCTTTAAACCCAATCTCCAGAATAGCGGACAATAATGTCTGAAAACCTAAATAATTCACAATGTCTCCAACCAACACTATTTCTGAAAGATAAGCAGACGAGCGGGCATTTCTAATAAAGGTCAGAATCTGCTCATGTCCAAGAGTCTGAGTTATCTGCACTGGATATATAGTTTGTTTAGCATACTCAAAATTCCCCTCCTCACTCCCATTGATATGAAAAATCAATTGATGCAGATTATGGATGACATTACCATCAATGCCTTGATGATGTTCCCATTTATAGTATTCCACCCCGTCTTGCAATTTAAGCTCCGGTTTTAATGACACCGGTGGTTTGTTTAACCCATCATCAGGAACCAGGCTACCACTTTGTGAATGAATAATTTTGTCGACCCATTCTTTTACCTCTGGTTGTTGCAAAAGCTCTTCGGTCAATTCAGCCCTATAGAGTTGGTTGATATCGAGCAAAATCTCTGTAAGCCTCACCAGCTCTCCTTTATTCTCAAAATATATTTTCGCATAGTTCTTTGCATTGTAAATGCAACCTTCTTCTTGCTTCACCCATAAGAATGTATACGGGTATAAATACAACCAATATCTTTTCATACTATTAACTTCTTACTACTACTTCTTTTAATATCCTATTATACAGTTCCGGATGCTTGTCTAAATAATTCATACAGTATTCCGTATGTTTCTTATACTGTTTTAGTGAACAATAGCTACGACATTTAGACTTACTATCGTGTATATCATCAATTTGATACACACATTGTGCACACGACTGATTCATTGCACAGGTTTCACATTGATTGATGTACCGGAAAATATAATCATTGTGTTGTTTAGCAACCTGCTCAAGATCGAGTTGTACTTGCTCATCTGTTATCTGTCCCAAAGCAAATTCATGATTTATTCTCTCACATTGTAAAATGCGTCCTTTCACTGTGATAAACATTTTCTTCGAGAAGGGACTACAAGTACCGGAAGGGGGAAATGACAAATGTTCTTTTCCTAACAAAAGATCATTATAACTATAAAACACATTGCCTGTATGTGAATGAATATAATCAAGAAGTAAACCCGCTTCGGGACCCTTAATAAATAGTTCGTTTTTCAGTGCCTCACAGTTCGCAGCTTTTTGAATACTCTCAGCCATATTCTGATAAGTCCGGTAAAACTCTTCCACTTTATCTTTGCGAATCCCCGAATTGTTCAATGGGGATATGGAAGGCTCTTTACCAAATTCATCTTTAATAAAACGATAAATAGATTCAACTCCATTTCGATTGTGTAATACCGAGTTAAACCTGACAAAACGCTTGAAATAGTCAGGATACCGAGAACGCAGCAATTTTATATTAGCATAAACTCTATCAAATGAATTTGTCCCCTTTGCATCTACCCGGTAGCTCTGTCCTTCTTCATCTCCATCCAAGCTTATTAATAAACGGAATTCTTTTTCGACTAAGAAGTCCATGTATTTATCTAAGAGCATCGCATTGGTTGTCATGCTATAATGGAACTTCTTTCCTACAGGTGCCAAGCTTTCCATATACTCAATAACCTTTTGAATAAAAGGTACATTCAACAAAGGTTCTCCACCATAAAAACCTATCGAAATAGGATCCGTCACTTCTGCACAATAACTTTTTACCCAATATCCATAAAGATAGTCAATAATTAACTTCGCTTTATGAAAAGGTAATTTTAAGTTTTCTCTTGAATCATATCCTTCGTATAAATCGGCATAGCCGCAATACTTACACCGTAAGTTACAAGCATCGGTCACCTCAAAGACCAATTGCTTTAAGTTTATCAAATTATATTCTATATCCAGACTGGATATTCTTCTATACTCCTTCATAGTACTATTCTTTAAATTTAACCAACATTACAACAGGATTATCATCTTCTTTCAATTTAGATGCTATTTGTTTCAACTCTCCTTTCAGCTTTCCTGCTTTATAATCTCTAATCAGAAATTGTGTAGGTAATACGTTTACTCCCATGTTATGACCACCACCCTGAAGAGGACTACCAATACACCGTTTACAGGAATAATCTTTATTTAATAATTCCATCTGATAAAAGCTATTGGAGTGTTTATCATATACCCTCTCATTTTGCTTAGGAGTAGTCCCGTCAAATTTTCTCTCTACAGCCCGAAGAAAAAGATATTTGTCAGTAAAGAAGTCCACTGCAACCATCATTGGGGAAGCCATTTTAAGTACAGATGGAGTCTTCACCATAACAGGTAATAATTTTCTATCTTTCAAGGAAAAAATGGTATCATCTGCAAACTCACAGATAAGTATATCCGGCTTATTTTGCACTAAAGGTTCTATATTTATCTGATAGACCCTAAAATAATCTCCCTCTTTCATACATAATTGATTTCCAATCCTCCCAGGAATATGATAATCAAAAGGGGTTATTTCTCCAGTGTGCTTTGATATAAAGAAATAAGGATTATCTCTTTGTTTAGTATCCCCCACATTCAACTGATCCGTCCTATCCAAACCATATTGGTTATAACAAAACAACACATCCTTATCGTAATCTAGCAACCACGCTGGCTGATATTTCTCAGGTAATGCAAATCTACGTTTAAATGTTCCATCCAAAGAATAAACATATATTTTAGTACACACGCCATATTCTTCCACATATAGTTCATTCTTTTCCTCATCCAACATTATATCATATATGCAACTGTATTCCTCATTACTCCCTCCTCTATAATTAAAAGAATATACCCTCTTTCCTTGGCGATTAAAAACCAGAATCCGACCGTCCCTATTATGATAAACTATATAATGTTCGGAAACCGCATCCGGTCTTACTAAACCAACCAATGTACTATCATTTGTTTCCAAGGGAACATATTCCACATCTGCAATATCTTGAACATACAATAACTTCGGTGGATATTCTTTCGATATATCTACCATCGGTAAATCATGCCTTTCATCACTCTGTAACATATTACCTTCTTTACCACTCTTTGATATTTTCACAGGTTTATTGGCACAACCTATCAATATACAGACTACAATTATTAAATACTTCATTCTACGCCTAACTTTAAATTACTACTCCACAAGGTTTAATAAATTACTCTCAGCCTATTTACTCTTTGAATTTGATTAAGATCAATACAGGATTATCATCCTCATGCAATTTAGAGGCAAACTCCTTCAACTCACCAACCAAATGTCCTTCTTTGTAAGCTTGCACTAAAATCTCTGCAGACAGAATATGTCGTGCATAATTCTCAGGCAAGTCTGCGAAATAGTTATCTTCTACAATTGACTGCCTTTTAGGAGAATAATCTAAAGTATAAAATATAGGAGTATATATTTCACCCGTTTGTCTATCATACATAAAATTTCTGTATACTGGTACAATCTCGCCTTTTTGTCTATCCAGATTCTTTTCAATAGCACTCATCAATGTATATCTATTTGTTCTGAAAGAAATAGAAAATAGTATAGTTTTCTGAGAGTCAGTTACAGTGGGAGTTCGCGTAATGAGAGGAGTAAAACCTGTCCTATCCAAAGAATAGATAGTATCACGCACAAAATCCGAAACAAAAATCTGTGAACCATTCTTTGATAACGGGAATATACCAACCATATAACTTCTTCCATATGCAGTATTATCAATAATTTTATCTCTTACAGAAAAACTGTTTCCAATCCGATTTTCACAAACAAAATTAAAAGTAGTCATTTTCCCATCTTTCTTGGAAAGTAATGCATAAGGCCTATTATTAATATTTTTAGTAGAATATGCATTATCCAACCTAAAGCTATCGTATATTAACAATGAATCATTATTATAATTATATATATAAGGTGATATCTCCTTCGGAAGTATTAGCGTACGCTTAAAAAAACCGTCTAAAGAATAAACTAAGATTCTATGCATAAGAAAAATATCCACTATGAATATTTCATTTGAATTAAAATCAACACTATAGCGACTCAACCTTATATATTCATTAGCACCGTTACCTAAATGGGAAAAAGAATGTAAAAACTTTCCTGTACGGCTAAATATTAACACTTTTCCTTCCATCCGATTACACGTAACAATCAAGCTATCGGAACACGCTAATTGTCCTAAAGCCCCCCCATCTAAAAGAGATTCTTTAGTAGTCTCCAAAGAGATGTATTCCAGATCAGCAATATCCTGAATATTAATTTCTTTTTTAGGATATTCTTTGGTAACGTCTACTATAGGTAATTTTTCCTCAGATTCAACCACAGCAACACTTCCTGATGTTCTTCCAGAGCAAGCTCCTACTGCTATAAGCGCATAACTACAAATGATTGATAATAAATATGGTTTCATTTCTTTTATATTAAATAAAAATATAAAAAGCTATTATATCACTAAGCAAATATTTAGTTGTTAGGCTGAATAAATATTACTACCTGACCTCATATTTGACTCATAAAGTGCCAAAGAAAAGCCTCCATTATTGTTGGCATCCTGATTATCTTCTTTACTAGATCCACCATAAAAAGAATCGTCGGGTCCTTCTTGTGGTCCTGCATACTTACATGGACAAGGATTGGTTAGGCAAGCACACCCACAATTCTGTCCACCTTTAATCATGTTTTGTTCCTTTTTTGCCATTTTAGCCTGGCCAAGATGATATAAATTTAACTTTCTCAGTTCTTCATGCGCATTTGTTTTTAAATTGTTAATAAATTGTTTTTATGATACAACAATTTCATCTTTTATTCTTTGAACTTGATTAAAATTAATACAGGATTATCATCTTCTTTCAATTTAGATGTTATTTGTTTCAACTCTCCTTTCAGTTTTCCTGCTCTATAATCTCTAATCAGATATTCAGCAACCATTACATTTATTCCCGTATTATGAGGCAATGCAGTATGTCCTTTCAACGGACCGTTAATAGAACGTTTAATAGAGTAATCCTTATTCAGCAAAACAAGCTGATAAAAAACATTTAAATGCTTGTCGTAAACCATATCGTTTTGTTTAGGAACGGTACCATCAAATATTTTCTCTAAAGCTCTAATAAAGATATATTTATCTGTGAAGAAATCCACAGCTACCATCATCGGAGGGACCATCTTATGTGCAGAGGGCTTTTTAATCATTACAGGCGATAATATCCTATCTTTCAAAGAATAAATAGTATCATCCGAAAACTCCGAAATAAGTATATCCGGATCATTTTGTACCAAAGGTTCTATATTTGCACCATAACCTATGAATATAGCATCTTCATCTTTTGAAATATCAAGCATGTTAGTGATTCTTTCAGGTATACGGTACCTCAAAGGTGTTATTTCGCCTGTAGATTTTGAAATAAAGAAATAAGGATTCTCTCTTAATTGAACTTCACTGGTATTCAATTGTTGCCTTGGGGTATCCATATAATAGGAATTGTAACAAAAAAGAGAATCCTGCCCAAAATTCTGTAAACTGGTTGGCCTTAGTTTTTCCGGTAAGAGAAGCCTGCGTTTAAATGCTCCCTCTAAAGAATAAACAAGAATCTTGGTATACACTCCATAATCTTCTATATAGATTTCACTCCGCTCTTCATCTAAAACAATAGCATATATAGAATTATATTCTTTATGACTTCCTCCTCTATGATTAAAAGAGTATAATCGTTTCCCTTGTCGGTTGAACACAAAAACTTGTCCTTGGTTATTATGCCATACAATATAATTCCGCGAAACAGCATCCGGCGCTGTTCCCCCGACTAAAGTACTATCATTAGTCTCCAATGGTATATACTCTACCTCAGCAATATCTTGTGCATATACTATTTTGAGTGGATATTCTTTGGTTATATCAACTACCGGTAGACTATGTTCTTCGCTACCTCGTAGCGTAATAGCAGGCTGAGTAGAACAACTAACTAAGACCCATGCCGCTAAAATTAAGTGCTTCATTGCTGTCATTGAGTAACTGAAATATTAAAATTTCCCCTGGGGCTGACTAAAAAGCAAGAACTCTTTACAATCACCCCTTCTACAGGTATCTGTAAAGAGGGTAAAAATCAACTTTTCGACCTTTTTAGTCAACCCGAGGAAGATGTTAAATTGTTGTATTCATTTTTCTCGATTAATAAAAGACCCCCATAGTATCTTGAGAAACGGACTGTGTAAGTGGCTCTGTCATGCTACTTACTGACTGACAACCATTAGCTGCTCTATTTGCAGATACACTGGATCCTCCATAAAAAGAATCATTAGGACCTTCTTGCGAACCTGCATATTTACATCCACAAGTGTTATCACATTGACACATACAAGAACATATACAACTTATCCCCCCTTTTAATGCATTCATTTCTTTTTTTGCCATCTCAGCCTGACCAAGATGATGCAAATTCAACTTTCCTAATTTTTTCATACTACTTGTTTTAATTGTTAATAATTTCAATTTATAATACAACAATTTACTTTTTCTAATTTTCAAACCTTGCTAATAAGTTAGATATAGGAGTTTTATTTTTTTCTGAAAAGCCTCCAAAGAGTACTCCTGTATATACCGTTCTCTACCTAAGTGTCTAAACTTCTGATTACTTTCCATCGAGCCCAAGCAGACTTTCAGGGCTTCCTTCAACCGAAGGACCTTATCTTTACCATTCATATCTACTAACACTCCATACGCACCATCCCCCATAATTTCCTTTAACCCGGTAGTGGAATTAGCTATTACCGGTAACTTGTTCATCATCATCTCTACAGCCACATAGCCGAATTCCTCGTGTAAAGACGGAGTAATACCAATATCAGCAATAGCATATAACTCATAAAGCTGAGTCTTCGAGATAAATCCGGTAAAAATGATTTTTGACCAACAAGGATTCGCCGCATCAAAACAATGTTTAAAGCTCCCGTCGCCAGCAATTATTAGCCGCACATCAGGAATTTCCTGTTGTAACGACCTAAAAGCTTCAACCAATTCACTAATACCTTTTACTGGGTCGAGCCGTCCGGCAAAAATTAGCAGTCTTTCCTTATCACTGAACCGGTACTTTTCTCTTAATTGATTTACCTCATCAGCGCTCCGTTCAATATATCCATCTTCCAGAGCGTTAGGAATAAGTGCCAGTTTCGTTTCTGCTATCCCATATAACTCACAAACTGTATCATAAGAATGTTGAGCTATAGTGATTACCTTATCACAACATTCCGCCATAAAACGCCGTTCTCTTTCAAACTCCGATTTTAAATATCTTTCTTTATCATCTTTAGTAGAATGCAATATCTGTTCAAAGGTTTTCTTATCCCCTAACAAATCAAAGCTCCATCCCATATAATGCAAAGTAAAAATATTCCGGCTATTCAATTTTTCTTTAAAAAGCATCGCCAACTCATAGACATGCACAAAATTGAAGTGGCAATAGACTTGTCGGCAGCACACATAACTTGCGAGAAAATAGAATACACTTCTATAATACCTGCTTTCGGCATTATCACTCCATGATATAACTCCACCGGATGAAGGATAAGGTATAGAAAAATAAGAGACTCCCTCTTTTTCCTCAAATGAATTCTCTTGTTCATTAGTATACAGTGATACTACGCTAACGCTCCATTCCTCCCTATCAAAGCAACGTATTAATTGATGTATATAAGTTCCGACTCCGTATTTACCTCCAATGCTCTCGCGCGAAAAAACGAATAGTTGTTTTTTGTCCGTACGACATCGTTTAAGGAATTTTATTTCCTTCGTCTTTTCCAACAAGGTAAGCTCTATTTCGTCCAGCCACTCCCTTTCTTCCTCTGTAAAAGTCGTCTCATATTGTTGCAACAAAGAAATATCGAAATCATTTAACGAGACTTCTTCACCTCTTCTCAAGAGTCGTTCATAAAGCCCCAAAGCCCTCAAATAAAGCGCACAGGCCTGCCAAAGCATAGAGCAAAGTGCACTGCGCTTTGATTTTTCCTTATCTATACGAGCGGCTACAAAACAGCATAAGGATGCACTAATATCCTGCAATGCTTCCATTCGTTCCTTCCATTGATAAGAGTGCATCATAGAAGTCTCATGCTGGCGATAAAAATAATAATCTCCTGTAAGATAAGCGACACGTGCTGCATAATACAATGCCCAGGGAGTAAAACGTTCATCCTCATGCACTCTTCCTGAGAAAGATAAATGAAAAGAAGCTAAGAACAGCCTGCGATACAGATTTCCACAGACCATCGGTGTGTAGCAACCCGACTTTAAAAAAGTTGCTAGACACTCCCCTCCTCCCATCGCCTTCTCCCAAGAAAAAAGCTGAGCTTTCTCTCCTACTTTAAAAGAAGTATTATCTTCCTTCCAATAGTTCATAGTAGTAAGGACAATATCTGCATTTGTTTCTTTCGCTTTTTGGTAAAGCAAGTAACAAGTGCTCTTTGTCAGCCAGTCGTCACTATCAACAAAAAGTACATATTCTCCCACAGCCTCCCTCAACCCCGCATTGCGGGCTTCGGAAAGTCCTCTATTGGGTTGATTAAGAACTTTTATGCATGAATTCCTTTCGGCATAAGCACTACAAATTCTTTCCGTCCCATCTGTAGAGCCGTCATTAATCAAAATCACTTCAAATTCTACTGAATCTTGATTCAATAACGATTCAACACATTGAGCCAAATAGGGGGCAGAGTTGAAAGCCGGAACAATAATACTTACTTGCATCACATATTTATTTGAAAGTCCCTATTATAACTTTAAAAGTATTTCCCTCTTTTTGGGACGTGACCGAATGTTTTCCTTGCACAAAAGAAGGGAAAAAGTTTTCCTTATCCAGATGTCTAGATGTTCTGGCTCTTTCTGCATTAGAAGCAATATATGCCTGATTTTCTTTCTTGCTATAATATCCCCAGGATTCTTTATTATCCACCTGGCAACTGAAATATATCCGTCCTTTAGTTTCGACTATAGAAGATAACTTTCCAACTCCTGTTAAATCATCACTTTTAATGAAGTAGATATGAGGGATTAGTTTTCTTCCCTTCACCTCATAAACCATTATTCCCTCATAAGGTTCTAAAAAATAAAAACGGGAATCATTTTCGTAAAAAGGACCACCAGGATATTTGCTGCCCCTATACATATAAGGCTTAGAATTTGGTTCCTGATGCAAAACCTGTCCGCATGAATCGAATACAACACATAATGCATGATTACCATCAACGGTATCGTTCGCATACCCAACATATTCCTTATCGGACAGTTGCATAAAACTAGTCACTTGATTCTTATATTGCGCAGGCTTATATATTCGCTTTACAATCTTATTTGTCCTAATGTCTATCCCAATCCACCGATCGAAAAAGTCTTCATAAAAAATATAACTTTTAGAGTCTAAATGACTATTTAAAAATTTAGTCTCCGACTTTTTCAAGTCACTAGAAAGGGGGTGAATAGCCTTTATAAAATGCCCCTTTATGTCAAACAAATAAGGACCATCCTTA
>JAUUNK010000158.1 GCA_030844565.1 Bacteroides ovatus | reverse complement strand
ATGATAGGAAATGTATAAATATGTGTGGAATGAGGCTGGGCAGGGGCTGTAGTCAGATAGGGTACGCCGTCTTGTATGTTAGGAACCAGTATCCCGTGCCAATGAATCGAAGTGGGCCTGTCCAGCCGGTTATGTACACGAATAAGGGCCGTATCCCCTTCGGTGAAATAGAGCGTAGGAGCAGGAATCTGTCCGTTGATAGCCAATGCTCTTCTAGACTTTCCGGTATAATTGACCAAAGTGTCATTTACGTAAAGGTCGTAAACAACAGTCTGTTGGGCATACATATCGACTGCTACTAAAAGCAGGCAGGCGATAGTTATTATATAAATATGAATTTGCCTCATAGCGGATTTCTTTTTCAGCCATAAGAACATGTAGTGGGATTAATTTGTTTTGAGATGTTTGAGAGGAAAGCGGCTTTTTAATAAAAGTGACTCACATTCATACTTTCTTCCCAATAGAGATACAGAATACTAAATAATTCACTATTTTTGTAATAACCAAAAACTTACTTTGGTGCATACATTCTAAGTAAACAATTAATTTGATGATAAAAGAAATAGTTATCAAAGGATACAAATCTATAAAGGAACAAACTGTTAAGTTGTTGCCCGTAAACATTTTGATTGGTGGAAATGGCATTGGTAAAAGCAATTTCATTTCTATCTTTACGCTAATCCGTAATCTGTATGAACGAAATCTTCAGAATTACATTATTTCTAAGGGAGGAGCAGACAGCTTACTATATATGGGGAAAAAAGAAACCGACCATATTTACATTGACCTATTTTTTGGAGACCGTGATAAAGAAGCACATAACAGATTCATCGTAGAACTAAAAGAAGCGCAGGATACCTTATTTATTGAACGTATCGATACAGCTTTTAATAGTGGCGAAACCTGGCATAAACAACCACATGAAACAAACAAGAAGGAGTCTTCCTTTAAAAATGACTACAACGGTCAGGCTTATTATGTAAACAGCCTTCTACGGGAATTTGAGGTTTATCATTTCCATGACACTGGCGACCGTTCTCCCATGAAAGGAAAATGTAACATTGATGATAATGTTACATTAAAAAATAACGGCTCCAATATCGCCGCATTTTTGTATTATTTAAAAGAGAAATATCCAAAACATTTCACGCGTATTGAGAAGACCGTAGCTTCTGTTTCTCCTTTTTTCGAAGGTTTCAATCTCACACCCAATCGACTAAATGAACAAATGATTCAGCTGGAGTGGAAACAAAAAGGATGTGTTGATTCTTATTTTAATGCCTATCAGCTTTCTGATGGTACTCTGCGTTTTATTTGCCTTGCCACTCTTTTGTTGCAACCCCATTTGCCTAAAACAATTATTATCGATGAACCGGAACTAGGTCTACATCCGGTAGCTATAAATAAATTAGCCGCTCTCATAAGAAAAGCATCCAAGGAAGCTCAAATTATCGTTTCCACTCAATCTGTAAATCTGGTAAACAACTTCGAACCGGAAGACATTATTGTTGTAGACATCCAAGATAATGCTACTACTTTTAATCGACTGGACACCCAGGAGTTGGCCACTTGGCTGGTGGATTATAGTTTAGGAGAAATATGGGAAAAGAATATAATTGGTGGACAGCCTTTAAATTAAACAGATATGAAAAGAGTAGTATTTATAGTTGAAGGCGACACAGAAATTAGCTTCGTCCAGAAATGTGTAATGCCTTATCTTTATCAAAAGGGGTTCAAAAACCCCATGAATGCACAGAAAATGCTAACCAATAGAAAACTAAATAAAAAAGGTGGCAACGTTGGTTACGAATATCTGAAAAATGATATTTGTCGAGTAGCAGCAACAAAAAATGTTCTCATTACAACCTTGCTTGATTTTTTCAGACTCCCTACAGATTATCCTCATTATACGACCGACAGCCACAAAATAAAAGAAATGGAAGAAGCCATAAAAGAAACTCTTTCAGAAATGGTAGAGCCTAGTTGCATTCTTCCTTATATCCAACGGCATGAGATTGAAACATTAATGTATACAAATATGGATGGCTTTAATCTTGTGGTAGATGACGAGGATACTTTGAAAAAGTTACAAGGAATAATAGAAGAGTATCCAAATCCAGAAGATATAAATGGAGGGGCAGAAACAGCTCCCTCAAAGAGATTAATGAAAATATTCCCTTATGAAAAGACGTCGGATGGGGAGATGATACTAGAGGCATTGAACATTGATGATATACGTGCTAAATGCCCACGCTTTAATGAATGGATGGAAAAACTGGAAGAA
Source organism: Bacteroides ovatus (assembly GCA_030844565.1). Lineage (GTDB taxonomy): Bacteria > Bacteroidota > Bacteroidia > Bacteroidales > Bacteroidaceae > Bacteroides > Bacteroides ovatus_A. Next base: position 8,980 of record JAUUNK010000158.1, on the reverse strand, counting down.
GGATTAACTAAGGATCATTTTTGATTTTACAAACAAATGCGTCCCCCAACTTTTCCAACCTTTCTATTCTCTTTCCTTCTTATTCACTAATCATCTTCCTTATCAGACTCTTATTCCTCGGGTCGTCCGCATTGATGGTGCGTCCCACTCCCCTACCCAGTTTCTTACGTTCCTCGTCGCTAAGATACACTGTCGTAACGGAATCGGCAAACAACATATTCAGGTTCACGTAGCTAATGCCCCAAAGTACGTAGTCCATGGTCCAGCCATAGCGCTGGCAGGCAAAATCGATTAACAACCCATAAATACTCTTTCCACCAAAAGTAATGCTATTGCTGTCGCCCTTCACCTGGCTTATCTGCATCTTTACATCCCGGTCTTCGTCAATCCCGAAGTAGCGGATAAACTCTTCGGTCTTGTCTGCGGACAAGATGATGGACAAAAGCGTAGCTAACTCTTCTATCGAAGCGCTCTCCCGAAAATATTGGGCGCGGCGAAGTACTTCTTCCCTGTCGAGAATACTTTCCTTATCATAAAATGTGGAATAGGCTATTACCTGACACACTTGCTGGATCTCGCTGCGACAAATTCTTAAAGCTTCCACTACCGGATTGATAGCCAGAAGCTCCATGTTTACATCCATTGATAAGTATAAGTTCTTCAATATCTGCATCTTGCCAAGCGTCACAGGGTATAGGAAAAACCCGGTTTTTCCAAGAGTGAATGCTATAGGCTTTTCAATGATGGCATCCGATATGCTCTTTTCAATCTCTTTGTCAAATTCCATAAGCAGTAATTATAAAAGAAGAGCGCCGCAACTGGTACAAGCGCTCTCTTTTTTAAGAAATGAAAATAATCTTTACTTCTCTTCTTCAGATGCAGCGATATAAGCTTTCACCTGATCGCCACTTGCCGGACGCAACACATCGACAGTATATTTCCATTTTTTACCTTCGGCGGTATCGTAGGTCTCTTCTACCGACACAACGGAGCGGTCGATCTGGATGCCCTCGCATGCCGGGTTTTCAGGAGTCAGTCGGAAAGCAAATTCACCTTCTACAATGCCGTCACTATCCGGAATTGGTTTACTGCGTCCTTGTGCTGCGCGCACTTCAAACTCAAACACATAAGAGTTTCTTCCATACTTAATAGCCTCACACTCACCGCCTTCTACTTTAGCTTCTTTTTTCTCTCCCTTGGTAGGAGTCAACTTTGTTGAGTTCTCTACCGGATCGTAAGCAAGCTTTTTCCATGTAGTAGGTGCAGCGCCGTTTGCGCCCAATTCACCAAATTCAATTGTGGGTTTTCCCCATGATAACTGTGCCATAATCTAAAATGTTTTTTAAGTTAATAAATAATTTATATATAAAAGAGCTAGCTTCTTTTTTCTGTTATCAAAGCCTTTCAACTTTGTTTCTTAATTCGACGGTAAAAGTACTATCAATATCTATAACTGATAAATTTTTGGATAATCCTTCACTGACTTACTTCCATAAGTCATAAAATACCATTCTCTTTCAACCTTTTCATTATTTCGGGATAGAAATACTCTACATTTCTGGCGAACTTTGTATAGTTCAGGTAAGAGAAGTATATATCCTGATGAATGAAATTGGAAATAGAAGAATGATATTTATAATGGAACAACTTGGCTAACTCCTGCCGGACACCTTTCTTTAACCGCCTACACTTATTAGCTAAAGTAGGCGGACAATACAAAGCAAGAATGATGAAAAGAAATTCTTTTCTGGTTTCTACAACCGTTTCCTGCATGTCACAGGGAAGTTGCTCGTTCAGTTCACAAAACCACTCGAAAATAAGTGGAATATAACTTAAGTCAGTTAACACTGGTGCGGAAAGTTCAGTCTCACGTTCAATGAGTTTCTTTTTCTCTAACTCAATGAAATTTAGTTCATGAATACATGTTAGTTGCTCTAACATAACATAGAATTTTAAAAAGTTATTTTACTATTTAATGCTTTTTTTCGGGAGATCTCGCGGCTTTTATCCTCGAGAGCTTTGCCCCATCCCCACTTCATGGCAGCACAGAGCGCATCTGTATACAGCCGGAGTTCTTCGGCAGTTGAAATAAAATCAACTTTGAGAGCAGCCCTTCTCGCTGTCTCCCAAATAGCATTGTCTATATTTATATTACTCATATTATTTATTTATATTACAAAAAAGAGAGACAGCTCTTTTTGCTGCCATCTTTTGTGATAATAAGCTGCTCTTTGCAACTTGCAAATCCATGCCAATAGGGTCGTCGCGCGCTAATCGGGTTACACATTTCATCTTCTTTTCTCTCGATCAAATTATTCGGTGCTCACAAAAGGATACACCGCCTAAGATTCTCCAAACGGGAAGAATCACATTTTTTCTAATTTAGATATAAAAATACACTCAAAATCTAAAAATCATATTTATTGACTAACTTCATTACTGACTTATCGCGATAAGTCAGTATTTTCTTTGAGAAAAGCCAGAAATAATCTTCTATTATTGTATATCAGAGGTGGAATTCGTTTCTTTGCAACACCTAAAAACCACAAAAAGAAAGCATGAGCAAGAAACGTTCAAGGAAATCATCTGCAAAAAAATCTCGTTCTTATTCCAAGTTGGGCTGGGCTATTGTCCTGCTTGTGTTGATACCTGTCTGCTATGGATTGCTGCTTTATTACCAACAGAATCACCCGCAAACGGAAAGGAGTAAACCCGTAAAAGCCCAACCCCCAGCAAAAAGAACGGTGACACCCACCAACCTGGCAATACCTAGATGGACCATCCAACGCCAGGAACAAGTGATTCATCACACGGGATACACAGTGTCGTATAACAAAAAGTGGAAATTGCCCAACTGGGTGTCTTACGAACTGACCGGCATGGAAACCCGCGGGAAAGAAAAGCGAAACAACCGCTTCATTGCCGACCCACAGGTGAAAGGAGCTATCGCCACCAATGCGGATTATACAAATTCGGGATACGACAAAGGACACATGGCTCCCGCCGCAGATATGAAATGGAGCGACAAGGCGATGAGCGAGTCTTTCTATTTCAGCAATATGTGTCCCCAACATCCGCAACTCAATAGAAGAGGATGGAAGAAACTGGAAGATAAAATACGCGACTGGGCAGTAGCGGACAGTGCTATTATCGTGATATGCGGTCCCATCGTGAGCCGGAACCCCAAAACGATAGGAAAGAACAAGGTAGCAGTACCGGAACAGTTTTTCAAAGTCGTGATGGCTCCCTTTGCCAAACCGATGCGTGCCATAGGCTTCTTGTTTAGGAACAAACAAGCGGTGGAGCCTCTTTCTACCTACGTCGTGACAGTGGACAGTATCGAAAGCCTTACGGGGATGGATTTCTTTTCTTCACTGCCGGATGATATAGAAAACGCTATGGAAGCCCACGCTAATCTCAAAGAATGGGGGCGCTGATTCACAAATTCTTTCTATCTTTGAGCCTGTTTTTAAAAAGCTGGACACTTAGAGATGAAGAAGAAAACAAGAAATATTGTATTATCCATTTTAGCGGGAATCGTTATCCTTGGCGCTACGGCGGGAGGAATGGTTTATTATTACCTATTTTATCCGCAGTTTCACCCCTCGCGCACCACATACGTATACATTGACCGGGACGACACGGCAGACTCTATATATAATAAGGTGGAAATTGCCGGAAAATCCGGTAACCTGACAGGCTTCCGCTGGATGGCACAATACAGGAAACTGGAAAAGAATATTCATACGGGACGTTATGCGATTCGTCCCAAAGAAAACGTATATCATGTGTATAGCCGACTGTCGCGGGGGTATCAGGAACCCGTCAATCTCACTATCGGCAGTGTAAGGGCCCTGGACCGGCTCGCACGCAGTGTAGGGAAACAATTGATGATAGATTCTGCTGAAATTGCCACCCTGCTTTTTGACACTGTTTTCCAATCAAAAATGGGATACACGCAGGAGACCCTGCCATGCCTCTTTATACCCGAGACATACCAGGTGTATTGGGATATGAGCGCAAATGACTTTATTCAACGAATGCAAAAAGAACATACCCGCTTCTGGAACAAAGAACGGCTGGAAAAGGCTACGTCACTGGGAATGACACCGGAAGAAGTCTGCACATTGGCTTCTATCGTGGAAGAAGAAACCAATAACAACGCCGAGAAACCGATGGTAGCGGGATTGTATATAAACCGGCTGTACAAGGGCATGCCACTGCAAGCTGACCCCACTGTTAAATTTGCCCTGCAAGACTTCGGGCTGCGCCGCATCACCAACGAACATCTTTTAGTGGAATCTCCCTATAACACCTATCTTCACGCCGGACTGCCCCCGGGACCTATCCGCATCCCTTCGGTGAAAGGCATCGACAGCGTGTTGAATTACACCAAACACAACTACATTTATATGTGTGCCAAAGAAGACTTTTCGGGCACACACAACTTTGCCTCCAACTATGCAGACCACATGGCAAATGCAAGAAAATACTGGAAAGCGCTGAATGAAAGAAAGATTTTTAAGTAAAATGGTGATAAAACGAAGGGAAACTTCTATCTTTGCCCGATAGAATAACAAAAACTGTGATTAACACTAATAAAAAGAAATATATATGAGCAAGCAACTCTTACTTGGCGATGAAGCCATTGCACAAGCAGCATTGGATGCCGGACTCTCAGGCGTATATGCCTACCCTGGCACTCCTTCTACCGAGATTACAGAATATATCCAGATGGCTCCCATCACGAGCGAGCAAAACATACACAACCGTTGGTGTGCCAATGAAAAGACAGCGATGGAAGCCGCTTTGGGCATGTCGTTTGTAGGAAAACGGGCACTGGTCTGCATGAAACATGTGGGCATGAACGTAGCAGCGGACTGTTTTATCAATTCTGCAATCACGGGAGCCAAAGGAGGACTTATCGTGGTGGCTGCCGACGACCCCAGCATGCACTCTTCACAAAATGAACAAGATAGCCGTTTTTATGGCGACTTTTCCCTGATTCCCATGTATGAGCCCAGCAACCAGCAAGAGGCTTATGACATGGTGTATAGCGGATTCGAATTTTCTGAAAAAATAGGCGAACCACTGTTGATGCGCATGGTGACACGCCTGGCACACTCACGCTCGGGAGTGGAACGCAAAGAGCAAAAACCACAGAACGAAAATTCGTTCAGCAGCGACCCCAGGCAGTTTATTCTATTGCCCGGAAATGCACGGAAACGCTACAAAATGTTATTGGAACGGCAAGAAGAATTTATCAAAGCATCAGAAGAATCTCCTTATAATAAGTATATTGACGGACCTAACAAAAAATTGGGAATCATTGCCTGCGGCATTGGCTACAACTATCTGATGGAGAATTACCCCGATGGTTGCGAATACCCGGTATTGAAAATCGGCCAGTATCCGCTTCCTAAAAAACAATTGCTCCAAATGGTAGAGTCTTGCGAGGAAATCCTTGTGGTGGAAGATGGTCAACCGTTCGTGGAAAAGCAACTGAAAGGATATTTGGGCATAGGCATCAAAGTGAAAGGACGCCTGGACGGAACTTTATCACAAGACGGCGAATTAAATCCGGATTCAGTGGCACGCGCCGTAGGAAAAGAAAATAAATCAGAATTTGCCATTCCGCCCGTAGTAGAAATGCGCCCGCCTGCATTGTGCGAAGGCTGCGGACACCGGGATATGTATATTACTCTCACTCAAGTACTGAAAGAAGAATATCCGACTCACAAAGTGTTCAGCGACATAGGTTGCTATACCTTGGGAGCCAATGCTCCGTTCAATGCCATCAACTCGTGCGTTGATATGGGAGCTTCCATCACCATGGCTAAAGGTGCTTCCGACAGTGGGCTCCATCCGGCAGTAGCCGTTATCGGCGACTCCACTTTCACCCATTCGGGCATGACCGGCTTATTGGATTGTGTCAATGAGAATGCTAACGTAACTATCGTTATCTCCGATAATGAAACCACTGCCATGACGGGCGGTCAGGATTCTGCCGGGACAGGGCGCCTGGAAGCTATCTGTGCAGGCATAGGGGTGGACCCGGCACACATCCGCGTAGTGGTTCCTTTGAAAAAGAACTACGAAGAAATGAAGCAAGTGATACGCGAAGAAATCGAATATCGCGGTGTATCTGTTATTATCCCCCGCAGAGAATGCATTCAAACATTAGCACGTAAAAAAAGAAGTAAGTAAGCCATGAAAAAAGACATCATATTATCAGGCGTTGGCGGACAAGGTATTCTGTCTATCGCCACAGTCATCGGTAAAGCAGCCCTCAAAGAAGGACTCTATATGAAACAAGCCGAAGTACACGGAATGAGCCAACGCGGAGGAGACGTGCAGTCCAATCTCCGCATCAGCGACCAACCGATTGCTTCTGATTTGATTCCCTCCGGAAAATGTGACCTCATTATCTCACTTGAACCTATGGAAGGACTCCGTTATCTCCCCTACCTCAGCCCGGAAGGCTGGCTGGTGACTAATGAGACTCCGTTTGTCAATATCCCCAATTACCCGGAAGAAAGCAAAGTGATGGATGAAATCAATAAGCTGCCGCATAAGATTGTGCTGAATGTAGACCAGGTTGCTAAAGAAGCAGGGTCTGCCCGCGTAGCCAATATCGTATTGCTGGGCGCTACCATACCTTTTCTGGGTATCGCTTACGAAAAGATACAAGATAGCATCCGGGAAATATTCCAGCGCAAAGGAGAGGCTGTTGTAGAAATGAACCTGAAAGCGCTAGCAGCCGGAAAAGCTATCGCAGAGAAGTTAATGTAAGCCGAAAGAAATAATCAGTATCATCATGAACACACAATACTGGGAAGAAGAAATAGAAACCATGCCCCGTGAGAAGTTGCAACAATTGCAACTTCAACGGCTTAAAAAAACAATTGGTATTGCAGCCAATGCGCCTTACTACAAGGAGGTGTTCCGCAAACAAGGGATTACCCCCGATAGCATACAGACCTTGGACGACATTCGCAAAATCCCTTTCACCACTAAAGCAGACATGCGAGCCAACTACCCCTTCGGATTGGTTGCGGGCGACATGAAGAACGATGGAGTGCGCATCCACTCTTCCAGTGGAACCACTGGTACACCTACTGTCATCGTCCACTCACAACACGACCTGGATTCTTGGGCAAACCTTATTGCACGTTGCCTTTATACGGTAGGTATTCGCAAAACGGATGTTTTTCAAAATAGTTCGGGATACGGTATGTTTACCGGTGGATTGGGATTCCAATACGGAGCTGAACGATTGGGATGTCTCACCGTACCCGCCGCTGCAGGAAACAGCAAACGCCAAATCAAGTTTATCAATGACTTTAAAACGACAGCTTTACACGCTATCCCCAGTTATGCAATCCGCTTAGCAGAAGTTTTTCAGGAAGAGGGCATCGACCCTACCAACACCTCATTAAAAACTCTCGTTATCGGAGCAGAACCGCATACGGATGAACAACGTAAGAAAATAGAACGGATGTTAGGTGTGAAAGCCTACAACAGCTTTGGTATGACGGAAATGAACGGACCCGGCGTTGCCTTTGAATGCCAAGAGCAAAACGGTATGCACTTCTGGGAAGATTGCTATCTCGTAGAAATCATCAATCCCGAAACAGGTGAGCCTGTGCCTGATGGGGAAATTGGAGAACTCGTACTCACTACTCTTGACCGCGAAATGATGCCACTCCTTCGTTACCGCACGAGGGACTTAACCCGTATACTCCCCGAAAATTGCCCCTGCGGACGCACGCACATCCGCATCGACCGCATCAAAGGGCGCAGCGATGACATGTTTATCATCAAGGGGGTTAACATTTTCCCAATGCAGGTGGAAAAGATATTGGTACAGTTCCCACAATTAGGCAGCAACTATCTGATTACGTTGGAAACTGCCAACAATCAAGATGAAATGGTGGTGGAAGTGGAATTGAGCGATCTGTCTACAGACAACTATATCGAGCTGGAACGTCTCCGCAAAGACATCACTCGCCAACTGAAGGATGAAATACTGGTAACTCCTAAATTGAAACTGGTTAAGAAAGGGTCTCTACCACAAAGCGAAGGGAAAGCAGTTCGCGTAAGAGACTTGAGAGATAATAAGTAAGAGAGGAAAGAAGGAGGTAAAGGAGTTACTCTATCTCCTTCTCTTTCAAAATATATTCGGGATTAAAATATCTCCCTTTCTTCAAGGTTCTCTTCTTATATTGCACCGCTTTCTGTGGACAAGCATGATAACAAGCCAGACAAGAAGTACAATTATCACCCCACACCGGCTTTCTACCAGTTACTACTTTTATATTGCGCATAGGGCATACCTGCTCGCAACGTTTGCAACTCACACACGTATCCTGTGCATAAAAACCACGGGGTGACATTTGAAAATGGGTAAATAAAGGATTAATCAACCGGGTTTTAATAAAAGCACAATTTCCCTCAACATAAGAAAACATCTTCTTTTCTTCACTCAACCACTGGTTAATCTGTGATATTCTGTCTACGGCATTTTCCAACTTCTTTTTCTCCACCTCTTTTGAATCGACATCAAATCCCGGCAACAAAACATAATTATTGGGCATCGTTACTGAAAATCCTGCCGAACATTCCCATCCCTTTCCATCTAAAACCTTCTTCAAGACAGAATGAGTCAAGCCTATATCATCACCGCATGAACATACAAAAAATAAATAATTAGAATGATATTCCCGCAAAGACAATTGCCGGATAAAATGAAGAACAATCAGGGGAGGACGCCAAGAATAGATAGGAAAGACAAAACCAATCTTCTCCCCTTCCTTTAAATGATATTCATACGCAGAACACCTTATGGCATCTGGAATAAAGACCAAATCTTCCTTTTGCCCCTGAGCTAATTGCCGGGCAATCCATTGAGAGTTTCCTGTTCCAGAGAAATAAAATATCATAGAAGAGTATATAAAAAAGCCGCATCGACGATGTGATG
>JAUUNK010000157.1 GCA_030844565.1 Bacteroides ovatus | reverse complement strand
GTAGTAATTGGTAGGAAAGAAATCCCCTCTACTCTCCCCTTTGAGTTGGCAAAGTGAATTCCTGCGAATCGCAGATATTACCATATTCGTCAGAAACTGCTACACGAAAAGTCACCTCTCCGTTTTTCAGTCTTTCGCCCGCATATACACTCGCCGTGTAGCGGATTCCCTCGCCGGGAAGGATTTCTTCTACCATCACAGAAGGAGAAATATGAATGTGTTTCATCTTTCCCACTTGCTCTACCACAGGAACTACATTACGCACCACCTTCGAACCTTCATTCATTACCTCGAAGATAATCTTGCTATTCTCTCCGGCATTAATTATCTGATTGCGGTCATCGTCTATAAAACGGATTTTATGCAGTTTCAATTGAGCCATAGGGCGCTGAACTTGGGGACGTTTATATACCCGGCGTGTTTCCACATATACCTCTTCTTCGGCTGGCGGAATATAAATATCTTCTCTCTTTTCTTCCTTGGGAGCGGTGATGGCGTTACCTATTGCTGCACCGGCAATAGTGCCCACAATCGTACCGATAGCAGAGCCCCGGTATCCACCACGCCAGCCCCGATTGTTCTCTCCAATTAGACCTCCTACCGCATTTCCCAGACTCCCACCAATAGAAGCTCCGGCGGCAATAGCCGAAGGATCTCCCATGCGCCCGGTAGCGCACCCGCTCAAAAGAAGAGCGGCTAACAATATCACAGTTGCTTGTCTTTTCATATTTATCTGCTTTTAGAATTTACACATCAACTTATGACTTTAAAACGAGCGAAACGCAACAATAGTTGTTTGTCACCCGCATTCTTAAAACGAATAGTGGCTTTAGCGTTGTCGCCAGCACCTTCCACTCTCAACACTTCTCCCAGTCCAAAACGTTCGTGCTCTATTTTCTGTCCTACTTGTATTCCCATGGCCGAAGCACCAGTAGTTGTATTTGCCGACGGGTGGCTTGTGGCAGTAGTATTCACCTTTTTGAGTTTTCTCGGTATGGTAGGCTCAATTATCTTAGCTTTCGGTTGTTCCTGTCGTCTGAAAGAGGACTCCTGGCTTGCTTTCATTTCCCGCCGGAAACGGCTTGCCCCCTCGTCCACAGAACGACTGACTCCCGCTTCGTGGGGCAAACTTAGAAAGCAGGTATCGATGTCCCGTAAAAAACGGCTAGGGCTTCCAAACTCCATCTTGCCGTAACGGAAACGGGTTTTAGCATAGGAGAGAAAACAATGCTCTTCGGCACGTGTAATAGCGACATAAAATAAACGCCTCTCTTCCTCAAGTGCTTTGGGCGAATCTCCTACCATTCCGCTAGGGAACAGATTCTCTTCCAATCCTACCACAAACACATTTCGGAACTCAAGCCCTTTTGCAGAATGCACTGTCATTAAAGTTATTTTTTCCCCTTCATGAGATTCATCCGAATCCTGGTCTGTCAACAAGGATACCTCGGAGAGATAATCGACTAAAGAGATATTAGGATTTCCTTCTTCCTGACGCATAGCACAGAAATCATTCATTCCACTCACCAGTTCTTCTATATTTTCCCTCCGACTCATATTTTCCGGAGAAGTATCTTGGCACAATTCATTTATTATCCCCGATTGTCGGATGATCTCAGTACCTATCTCATAAGCATTCTTCTGGGAAACATCTGCAAGAAAACCTGTTATCAACTCACGAAAAGCCTGTAATTTGTTATGTGTACCTTTATTTATAGTAAGCCCATAGGTTAGAGGTTCACAGAGTGCGGTCCACAGGCTCACTCCGTTTTGGGTAGCAGCAGCAATTATTTTATTTACAGTCGTTTCGCCAATGCCACGTGCCGGATAATTGATAATCCTTTTGAAAGCCTCTTCATCATTGGGATTAACCACCAACCGGAAATAAGAAATCACATCTTTTATTTCCTTTCGTTGGTAAAAAGATAAACCTCCATAAATACGGTAAGGCATTCCACGCTTACGAAGAGCTTCTTCAAACACACGACTCTGAGCATTGGTACGGTAAAGAATGGCAAAGTCGGCATAACCATAGTCATTCTCCCGACGCAGCTCTGCAATCTTATTGACTACAATTTCTCCTTCTTCTACATCGCTATATGCTTGATAGACCCCGATAGGTTCTCCTTTTTCTTTTTTGGAGAACACTTCTTTGCGTATCTGTTTCTCATTCTTTTCTATAAGGCTGTTGGCTGCACAGACAATAGTTTGTGTAGAACGATAGTTTTGTTCCAACTTGAAGACTTTCGTATTCGGATAAACTTCCGTAAAATAAAGTATATTATCTATATCCGCTCCCCGAAAAGAATATATACTCTGCGCATCGTCTCCTACTACACATACCTTCTGCGCTTCTTTTGTAAGTTGCAGCACGATGCTATGTTGTGCAAAATTGGTATCCTGGTACTCGTCTACCAACACATAGCGAAACTGGTCTCGGTAACGTGCCAGTACGTCGGGAAAATCTCTGAATAAAATATAGGTATAAACAAGCAAGTCATCAAAATCCATAGCTCCCGCCTGCCGGCAACGTTCCCAATAACGCTGGTAAATATCACGAATAGACGGCATATTAGCAGCACAATCTGCTGCGTAAGCCTCTTTGTTTGCCGCATATCCGGAAGGAGAAACCAGATGATTCTTCGCATTGGAGATGCGCGCTTGTACACTACCGGGACGATATACTTTTTCATCCAACCCCATCTCTTTGATGATGGAACGAAGCAAGCTCTTGCTATCTGCAGTATCGTAAATGGTAAACTGTGATGGAAAGCCGATATACTTGGACTCAGCACGGAGAATGCGGGAAAAGACTGAATGGAATGTTCCCATCCATAAGTAACGTGCCCGTTGTTCGCCCACCTGACGGGCAATGCGCTCTTTCATCTCGCGAGCAGCCTTATTAGTAAAAGTCAAAGCCAGGATATTCCAAGGATTATAACCGTTCTCAAGCAAGTAAGCAATCTTATATGTCAGCACCCGCGTTTTTCCCGAACCGGCACCCGCAATTACAAGGGAAGGTCCCTCTGTGTAAAGCACCGCATCACGCTGACTTTCATTTAGTTCTTCTATATAATTGGTTTTCATTGCGACAAACAATTCTTCTCTATAATTCGTTATCTTAGCGGCAAAAGTAAGACATTCATTTGATAATAAAGAAATTTTTGTATATTTTTGCCACTAATTATAAAAGAAATAAAAGGTGAGATGAGAAAGAGTATATTTTTAATGGGAACATTGCTGGCTTGTATGACCCTATCTGTTCCCCAAGCCATGGCTCAAAAACAGGGCCGGGTAGAAAAGTTATTAAAGAACCTCAACGAGAATGAACTGGAAAAATACCAGAAAAATAGAGATAAGCTGGACGAGGAAACAGCCTCAGCATTTGGGAGCGAAATAGGGATTATCGACGCTATGAATTCCCTGTGGAACCAGCCTAATGATACTGCTCTGGTAGCATATTATGAATGCTACGCCAAAGGTAACGAAGCCGCCTTTCCAACCATCTGCCATGGGGCAAAAGTGGATCAGGCGAACCTACGTTCCAGAACAGATCAAGCCATACTCGAATATCTTGAAGGTTCAAAGGACAAGCTGAATCTCAGCAAACTGATAATAGAAAACATCAAAAAGACCGCATACCCCCAGGAACAAGCCGACATGCAAAAAGTGTTGGATATACGGGAAGCTTCTTTGATGGAAAGTGTAGAAAAGACCCCCGACCTGAAAACGTGTGTCACCTACTTTGAAGAATATCCCAAAGGGAAATATATCTCGCAAATGCGTACAGCAGAAAACACCTTGCTTTATCATGCGATTAAGAAGGATATGACAGAGGCTAACTTCAAAGCTTTTCTGGACCATGCTCCTCTCCAAGAATTTTTCAAGGAAAAAGGAAGCCGGACATACTTACCAGAAGTTTGTTCCCTGTATGATGATTACCTCTATGAACTAATTAAGGGAGCTAGCAAAGGAGGAAGCCTCGAAGAAATCAGAAAAAGTATTGATAACTATAAAACTACCTCCTACCTGAAAGATGCAGAGAGAAAACATCTTTCAGACATCGAATATCTAAACGATAGCGTGGACTATGAGTTATTAAAATCACAAATCAAGACCGCAGAAAATTTGGGACTTATCAAGAATTACCTGCTGACCCATAAATACAAGGAATTCCGCGATAAGGCGAATGCTCTTCGTGATCCGTTTGAAGAACAGGTGATTCAGTCTTCTCCTACCATCATGAAATTTTATAGCAAAGGATTGCTGATGAAATCTAATGAGACGGGGAAAGATAAAACTATTTCCACCACTTATACTTATAACGATAAGAATCAGCCCGGTTCTATTCTGGTTATTACGCAGGACAAAGGACGCACCACGGAAGTGCAAACCAATATGTTCTACGATGCACAAGGACGCTGTGCCCTTGAAATACAAAGTAATCCGAAGATGCAAAAAGAGATATATAGACGGACCCGTGCTTTCTCTCCCACTGGAGAAATATTGGCTGACTCATTGAAGTATAGCGAAGGAGACTTGATTTTAAGAAGCTATGACAAGCAAGGACGGCTTACGGCAGAAAAACAATTTGGTAAAAGTGGAGAACTGCTATCTGTCAGGAACAACAAATATGATAATAAAGGAAGGCTAGTGGAATCTCAATATCAGAACATGGCACCGATGGCATTGGCGTCCATGGAGAATGTCTTGTCGCAAAAGGATGAATACGAGTATAATAAATACGGCTACCTTGAAAAACTCTCTTTCCAAAAGATTCTGGGAAATAATGATAAGACTTCGGGAAGCCTCATTTTCTTATATGACGAATATGGAAATGTAATAGACAGTAATTCCTATTACGAATATGACGAGACAGGGAGATGGATTCGCAAAACGGACAAAAACAATCCGGCAGAAGTAGAACGCATCCAATGTATATATAAATAAGGAAGACTAATAATGAACATTCAACTATTCAAAAATGTTACTTCAACATACCAAATGAAGTATAGAATAGTATGACTACATTATTAATGTCTTTAATATTTATGACAATGACTTATGAAATGCCTAAACTTCCCTACGCACACGATGCGTTGGAACCTGTAATCAGTCAGCAAACTGTTGATTACCACTACGGTAAGCATCTGCAAACGTATGTGAATAACCTAAACAACCTCGTTCCCGGAACAGAATATGAAGGAAGAACGGTAGAAGAAATTGTAGCAACCGCACCCGACGGGGCTATCTTCAACAACGCCGGACAAGTGTTAAACCACACGTTGTACTTTCTTCAATTCGACCCGAAGCCCTCTCAGAAAGAGCCGACAGGAGAACTTGCCACAGCCATCCAACGAGACTTTGGAAGCTTTGAGAACTTTAAAAAAGAATTTGAAGCAGCAGCTACAGGATTGTTTGGTTCAGGATGGGCTTGGCTGGCGGTAGATAAGGATGGCAACCTATATATTACTAAAGAGCCGAACGGAAGTAATCCCCTGCGTGCCGGATTGAAACCTTTACTCGGCTTCGATGTGTGGGAACATGCTTACTATCTGGACTACCAGAATCGCCGTGCCGACCACCTCAAAGCTCTGTGGGACATCATCGACTGGGAAGTAGTAGAAACAAGAATGCACTGATTCCGTTTGTAAGAGGATATTATGTGAATCCTCCTGCAAAAATTAAAAAAGATAGAGACTGTGTCGGAAGTTTGTCTTTCAGCACAGTCTTTTTTATATCAAACTCTACAATAAAAACAAAAAAACTGGCGAATTGCATGCTTTTCTATAACTTTTTCGCTTACTTTGCCAACGTAAAAACAAAGGGGTGCCCCTACTGGGCTGAGATTATACCCTAAGAACCTGATACAGTTAGCACTGACGTAGGGATTGTATTTTCTTCTTACTGCCTTCGATACGGAACATTCTCTTTGTATTTTACTTTTGTCACTTAGTTATACATTTAAAATTCAGACAATGAAAGTACAGGTAAATAACAAAGAAGTGGAAGTATCATCCTCATCCACCATCATCCAACTGACTGACCAACTCGGACTTTCTATTCAAGGAGTGGCAGTTGCCGTGAACAATAAAATGATTCCCCGAGCCGAATGGGATAATTTCCACTTAACTGAGAACGATCACCTTGTTATTGTCAAAGCGGCCTGTGGAGGATAAAAAATGATTAGTCTACAATTTATTACTCACCAAACAGAAGAGTATTCATATCTAGATTCGGCAAAAATAGCACTCCAGGGTGGATGCAAGTGGATTCAACTAAGAATGAAGGAAGCTTTACTTGACGAAGTAGAAGCAGTAGCCTTACAGTTAATTCCTCTATGCAAAACACATGGAGCTTTCCTTCTTCTGGATGACCACGTAGAATTAACCAAAAAACTTGGGATAGACGGCGTACATTTGGGAAAGACCGATATGCCTATTGCCGAAGCACGCCATATCCTGGGAGAAGAGTACATCATCGGCGGCACAGCTAATACCTTTGAAGACGTAGAAATGCATTATCGTGCCGGAGCGGATTATGTAGGTATAGGTCCATTCCGTTTCACCGCTACCAAGAAAAATCTCAGTCCTGTTCTGGGATTAGATGGCTACCGCAATATTATATCACAAATGCAACAGGCAAACATCGTTCTTCCCATAGTAGCCATCGGAGGTATTACCTACGAGGATATTCCTTCACTGATGGCTATCGGAGTGAATGGTATCGCTATGTCAGGAAGCATTTTACATGCAGACGACCCGGTAGAAGAAACTAGAAAAATCATAGAATTATAAAAGTTGAAGAATTCAAATCATTAAATAAGACATGGATAAATTAGTAATTGCGGGACGCGAATTCAGCTCCCGCCTCTTCTTAGGAACAGGAAAGTTCAGTTCTAATGAAGTAATGGAGCAAGCTCTTCTGGCATCAGGCACAGAAATGGTAACTGTAGCTATGAAACGCATCGACCTGGATAATAAAGAGGATGATATGCTAAAACACATCATTCATCCGAACATCCAGTTACTCCCTAATACTTCGGGCGTACGTGACGCAGAAGAAGCCGTGTTTGCAGCGCAAATGGCTCGCGAAGCTTTTGGAACAAATTGGCTGAAATTGGAAATTCACCCCGACCCGCGTTATCTTCTTCCCGACTCTATCGAAACTTTGAAAGCTACGGAAGAACTGGTAAAACTGGGGTTCATTGTATTGCCTTATTGCCAAGCAGATCCGATACTTTGTAAACGGTTGGAAGAAGCCGGTGCCGCTACCGTTATGCCTTTGGGAGCTCCCATCGGTACTAACAAAGGATTGCAGACAAAAGATTTTTTGCAGATTATCATTGAACAAGCAGGTATTCCAGTAGTAGTAGATGCAGGGATAGGCGCTCCCAGTCATGCAGCAGAAGCAATGGAACTTGGCGCCTCCGCCGTATTGGTCAACACAGCTATTGCTGTTGCAGGCAACCCGGTAGAAATGTCTAAAGCATTCAAAGCAGCTGTCGAGGCCGGTCGCCAAGCCTACGAGGCCGGGTTGGGGCTACAAGCTGACAACTTTGTGGCAGAGGCTAGTTCTCCGCTGACAGCGTTTCTTGAAGATAAGTAACAGCCAGCATACTTTTGAATTGGCATTATTCCTATATATTAAGTACATTGACAAATAACCTTTATGGAACAAAAAATAAAGTTTCCCCGTTCTGAAAAAGTATATCTTCCCGGCAAATTGTTTCCCGATATTCGCGTAGCTATGCGGAAGGTGGAACAAGTACCAAGTATCAGCTTCGAGGGAGAAGAAAAGATAGTAACTCCTAATCCCGAAGTTTACGTTTATGACACCAGCGGACCATTTAGCGACCCGAATATTTGCATTGACCTGAAGAAAGGTTTACCCCGTCTTCGAGAAGCATGGATACTGAAACGCGGAGACGTGGAGCAGTTACCCGGCATCACCTCCGAATATGGCAGAATGCGCCGTGACGATAAAAGCCTGAATCATCTTCGTTTTGAACATATCGCTCTTCCCTATCGTGCTAAACAAGGAGCCCACATCACTCAAATGGCCTATGCAAAACAGGGTATCATTACTCCCGAAATGGAATATGTAGCTATCCGAGAAAATATGAACTGCGAAGAACTAGGTATCCCGTCCCACATAACACCAGAATTTGTACGGCAAGAAATCGCGGCAGGACGTGCCATATTGCCTGCCAACATCAATCACCCCGAAGCAGAACCGATGGTCATCGGTCGCAACTTTCTCGTAAAAATCAATACCAACATCGGAAACTCTGCCACGACTTCCAGCATTGAGGAAGAAGTAGAGAAAGCATTGTGGAGTTGTAAATGGGGAGGAGACACACTAATGGACTTATCCACGGGAGAAAACATACATGAAACCCGCGAATGGATTATCCGCAACTGTCCTGTCCCGGTAGGTACAGTACCTATCTATCAGGCACTTGAGAAAGTAAATGGTAAAGTAGAAGACCTTACTTGGGAAATATACCGCGACACACTGATTGAACAATGCGAGCAGGGTGTGGACTACTTCACCATTCATGCCGGTATCCGTCGACACAATGTTCATCTGGCAGATAAACGCCTCTGTGGCATCGTCAGCCGCGGCGGCAGTATCATGAGTAAATGGTGTATTGTGCATGACCAGGAAAGTTTCTTATATGAACATTTCGACGATATTTGCGACATCCTTGCACAATATGACGTAGCAGTCTCTCTTGGAGACGGTCTGCGCCCCGGCTCCATACAAGACGCCAACGATGAAGCCCAGTTTGCCGAACTCGACACAATGGGAGAATTGGTGATTCGTGCTTGGGATAAAAACGTGCAAGCCTTTATTGAAGGACCGGGACACGTGCCTATGCACAAGATCAAAGAAAACATGGAACGCCAGATTGAAAAATGCCACGATGCTCCCTTCTACACTCTGGGGCCGTTGGTGACTGACATCGCTCCGGGATATGACCACATAACATCTGCTATCGGAGCTGCCCAAATAGGTTGGTTAGGCACTGCCATGCTCTGCTATGTCACTCCAAAGGAACACCTTGCCCTTCCTGATAAAGAAGATGTTCGCGTAGGCGTGATTACATACAAAATTGCCGCCCATGCAGCCGACCTTGCCAAAGGCCATCCGGGCGCACAGGTACGTGACAACGCTTTGAGCAAAGCCCGCTACGAATTCCGCTGGAAAGACCAGTTCGATCTCTCCTTAGACCCGGAGCGTGCATTGGCTTATTTTCGTGCCGGTCACCACACAGACGGAGAATACTGTACCATGTGTGGTCCCAATTTCTGTGCTATGAGACTTTCAAGAGATTTAAAGAAGACGAAGAAAGCAGAAGAATGAACATTGAAGCAGAATTATTCTCTAAGCGGATTGGAAAACTGGAAGTAGAGCAAATTGTCGCCTACATACAACAATACCCCGAAGCAGAGAAAGAAATCTATGCACTGACTTACCATGAAAACGATAAAGTATCATGGCATGCCTGGTGGATATGCGAAGCGCTCGTAAAGAAAGACAAAAGCCTATTAAACAACAAGCAGAAAGAAATTATACAATACTTGTTGAAGTGCACCCACAGTGGCAAGAGGCGCATCATCTTGAATATCCTCTACCACCTTCCCTTTTCCGGCACGCTTCCGGTAGATTTATTAAACTTCTGCCTGGACCGAATGCTGTCTCCCGAAGAAGCTCCCGGTGTACAGTCTATATGCATGAAGCTGGGGTATGTATTGTGTAAGTCGGAGCCAGACCTGCTGCCCGAATTCTATCACTATCTGGACAATATTGATGAGGAATACTACTCCCCAGCTATCCGCTCCACCCGCCGGAATATTCTGAAAGATATTAGTAAACAAAGAAAAAAGAAGAAGTAATATGTTCTCAGACGAATTAGAAAAAATATCTTGGGAAGAGACAACAAAAGCCATCTATTCCAAAACCGATACTGATGTACGCCGTGCATTAGGCAAGAAAGAACATCTCGATGTCAATGATTTTATGGCTCTGATCTCGCCTGCTGCCGCTCCCTATCTGGAAGTGATGGCGCGTCTTAGCCAGAAATATACGATGGAACGTTTTGGAAAAACTATCTCCATGTTCGTTCCACTCTATATCACCAACTCTTGTACCAATTCCTGTGTATATTGCGGCTTCCACATCAGCAACCCCATGAAAAGAACCATTCTGACAGAGGAGGAAATCGTCAATGAATACAAAGCCATTAAGAAACTAGCCCCCTTTGAGAATCTTTTGCTGGTAACAGGAGAAAATCCCGCAGTAGCAGGTGTACCTTATATTGCCCGTGCACTAGACCTGGCAAAATCTTATTTCAGCAACTTACAAATAGAAGTGATGCCACTAAAAATGGAAGAATACAAAGAACTGACCCATCACGGTCTCAACGGTGTCATCTGCTTTCAAGAGACTTACAACAAAGCCCGTTACAACATTTATCACCCTCGGGGTATGAAGTCTAAATTCGACTGGCGAGTCAATGGTTTCGACCGTATGGGACAGGCCGGAGTACATAAAATCGGTATGGGTGTACTCATCGGATTGGAAGAGTGGAGGACCGACGTCACCATGATGGCATACCACCTACGCTATCTTCAGAAGCATTATTGGAAAACCAAATACAGCGTAAACTTCCCCCGCATGCGTCCTTCGGAGAACGGAGGCTTCCAACCGAATGTCATCATGAACGACCGCGAACTGGCACAGCTCACTTTCGCTATGCGTATCTTCGATCATGACGTAGATATCTCCTATTCTACCCGCGAAAGTGCAAAAATCCGGAATCACATGGCTACATTAGGCGTAACCACCATGAGCGCAGAAAGTAAAACCGAACCGGGCGGCTATTATAGCTATCCGCAGACTTTGGAACAATTTCATGTGAGTGACGAACGTAAAGCTATAGAAGTGGAACGAGATCTGAAAAAACTGGGACGAGAACCAGTCTGGAAAGATTGGGACCAAAGCTTCGATTTCGTAAGATAATCTTTTGCTTGCCAATATACTGATTCTCAAATCCGTATATTGGCATACATTCATCCCTTAAATTATTCCCCATGCGTTATAACAGACAAACGATTTTGCCAGAAATAGGAGAAGAAGGTCAGAAAAAACTAAAGAAAGCTAAAGTACTCATCGTAGGTGTCGGCGGATTGGGCTCTCCTATTTCAATTTACCTTGCTGCAGCTGGCATCGGAACATTGGGACTAGTCGATAACGATGAAGTCAGCCTAACCAATCTTCAGCGACAGATTCTCTACACCGAGCAAGAGCTCGGTCAACCTAAAGCTTCTTGTGCTGCCTATCGATT
>JAUUNK010000156.1 GCA_030844565.1 Bacteroides ovatus | reverse complement strand
TCGCCTGATCTATTACTTTAGTCAGCATATTGATATAATATTATTCAGTCCGCAAAAATACGATAAATCTTTGTACTTAGAGCAAAAAGCGGACAGAACCTTTCTCGGAAAGGGATAGAAAGCGTATCCCCAACCGTTTACACTCTTCCGAGAAGGACTTTTTACGATATTCTGATAGGGAAGAATCCAGAATAACGCACGAAGGAGTGAAAAGCGGGAATAGTTCATCCAACTGTCCGCTGTAGCCTTTGCATAAGTAAAGATAGTCAATAGATAACGGTTGGCGAGCCGTTTTGTTTGCCCAGCGGTTGTCGTTGACCATGCACACCCGACAGTTATAAAAGGAAAGGATAGAGTGGGAGAGACTAAGCCGGCTATCTTCGTAGCCGTCAGTAAGGATATGTGGTTCATTTAGTCGTTGACGTCGCCAGAAATTACCGGCTGCTTTTCTCAATCTTTCTTCAGCGGGGAGGCTATCGGCGTAAGCTATCCAAGTGTGTTGGGAAGAAGCAATACAGTGTATGGCAGGACATCCTCTTACATTATAGAATACAAGGCTGCGACAAGGATGATCTACCCATCCTGAAATTACATGATAGCTGCAAAGTAGAAGTATACCCGACATGCATATAATCAATTTTCTCGCCGGGCGCCTTCGCGATAGACCCATATATAATAGGAGAAGAAGGTAGAAACTCAAAGCTTCTGCCGGATAAATCCATATATTGTCTATCGAAGCATAAGGCAACTGTTCCACCCATCCTACAAACTGATTCAGTAACCGCAGAAGTATTTTTAACAGACAAGCTATGCCTGCCTGAAGAGGGAGAAAAGGAGTACACACCAACATGGCTACCGCTATATAAACGATACCTATGACTAAAGGAACTACCACTAGGTTAGTCAATAGGAAATGAATGGAAATTCGGGAAAAATAAAGAATTATAAGTGGTAATGTTCCCAGTTGAGCGGCAATAGAGATACTTATCAATCCTCCCAGATATTTTCCTACCCTTCCCGGAAGAACACAAAATCGCTGCAAAGAAGGATGTAGAATCAAAATTGCAGCCACTGCGCAGAAAGATAGTTGGAATCCTACATCGAACAGCCATGCCGGACGGCAAAGCAACATAAAGAACGCTGCCATTGCAAGCGTGTTCAGAGAAAACGTTTTTCTCTGAAACAAACTGCCTAAAACCACTATGGAAAACATACTTACAGACCTTACCACTGATGCCGGGAACCCGGTGAAGCAGGCAAATGCCCACAAAGAGATAATAATCAAAATGGCACGCAACACTTGTGTTGCAACCAAATGGTGGGGAAGCCACCTAAATCCCCATAAAAGAAGGAGATAAATCAATCCGATATGCAGCCCCGACAATGCGAGAATATGGCTGGCGCCAGCTACAGAATAACTTTCCCGTATCTCTTCGCTAAGTTCTTCTTTATAACCTGTAGTTAATGCTGAAAGCACCGCCAAATCATCGCCTTCAAATCCCAATTTACGATAAAGTGTTAGTAACTTTTCTCTGGACTCTGACGCAAATCGCAAAAGGCTAAAAGAAGAATCATGTGCCACCACTCCCCAGTTTCCTACCGTGGCGAAACCTGTGGCAGCAATTCCTTTCCGTATCAGGTATCGACGATAGTCGAACTCGTCGAAATTTCGATTATTCTCCGGAGGTGCTAAACGCGAAAAGATCCACATTGCATCTCCTTGTCGCAAACGAAAGCTGGACGAATCTTTCGTAATGTAGATAAATGCATTTCTTTGTACGGTAGTGGTTGTCGTTGAATCATATTTGGCTTCTACCCACACCCGGCACAGCATACTTCGCTCTTTTTCTTCCGGCTTTGCCATAATGCGGATTTTATAGAAGGCCTCTTCCGCCGGAAAATTAAATACTGATTGTTGAAGATATGAGTACATCCACCAAGTAGCTCCAAGCATGAAAACTAAATGCATCCCTGCTCCGAACCCCCAACGAACCGAATAAGATTTTAAGAAATGCAATGCTATCCATACGAAAAAGGCGCATAAAAAAAGAAGAGGGAAATAAGATATTTCTTTTCCCTCAAAAAACAACCAGTCTCCACACCAAAATCCTGCTACCACGGGTAACAGTAAGCGGAAGAAAGGATACCGGTGTATAAATGTATCGGACACCGATTAGAGTTGTCGTAGCCGATGAATCGTTTCTATCGGGTCGGGAGCCGAAAAAACGGCATTTCCTGCAACGAGGATGTCTGCTCCGGCTTCCACCAGCCGTGCGCCTGTCTCCAGGTTGACACCACCATCCACTTCTATAAGGGCGTTGGAACCTGTATGTTCAATCAATTGACGAAGTTCACGAACCTTTTCCACAGAATGCTCGATAAACTTTTGTCCTCCGAATCCCGGATTGACGCTCATAATCAGTACCATATATACATCCTGGATAATATCTTGCAAAAGCATTACTGGCGTAGCAGGATTGATAGTCACTGCGGGCTGCATGCCTGCTTCACGTATCTGCTGAATGACCCGGTGCAGATGAGGGCAAGCTTCGTAGTGAACATTCATAGTGTGCGCTCCTAATGCTTTCACCTCGTGGATAAACTTCTCCGGTTGCACAATCATCAGATGCACATCTAAGGGCTTGTCTGTCAACTTCGCCACATGTTTCAACACCGGAAAACCGAATGAAATATTGGGCACAAACACTCCGTCCATAATATCGATATGCACCCATTCCGCTTCGCTGCGGTTTATCATTTCCATATCCCTAGCCAGATAGCCAAAGTCGGCTGAAAGGATAGAAGGAGATATAATAGGTTTCATAAGCTTCTCTTCATTATATAGTTTAATTCATTCTAAATTCCTCCGTGATGTGGTAGCCGCGAAGTAGTTCATCCGTCTTTAGGCGTTTCTTTCCGGGCAGCCGGAGTGCAAGGACATTTAGAAAGCCATCCGGTACAGCTACTTTTAGATAAGTCTTCTCATCAGTGACAATTTTACCGGGTTCGAAGGAATGTGACTCATAAAGTTTTTCACTCTCGAATATTTTGACGACGTTACTTTCTCCTGCGGGATTTACCAATTCACTCCATGCAGCAGGGTAAGGAGAAAGCCCACGGATGAAGTCATAAACCCTTTTAACCGATTGATTCCAGTCAATACGGCAGGTGTCTTTAAATATCTTGGGGGCTGGACGCAATTCTCCTTTTATAGGTAATTCCTCTTGTGGAATAGGTTTCACCGTCCCGTTCAGAATATCATCTACCGTTTCACGCACCAGTATGCTACCCGTCTTCATCAATTTATCATGTACGGCTCCTACGTTATCCGTGTCTTCAATCGGTATACGCACTTGCCGGATGATTTCTCCCGTATCGATTTCGTGCTTCAAGAAGAAAGTGGTTACTCCCGTTTCCATATCTCCGTTGATAACAGCCCAGTTAATGGGAGCCGCTCCCCGGTATTGCGGAAGTAAAGAAGCATGTAGATTGAATGTCCCAAGCCGTGGCATGTTCCACACAACTTCCGGTAACATCCTGAAGGCTACTACTATCTGTAAGTCGGCTTTCCATCCTCGCAATGCTTCGAGAAATGTTTCATCTTTCAGCTTTTCCGGCTGCAACAAGGGCAATCCCTGCTCCAAAGCAAATTGTTTGACCGGCGAATATTGGATTTTATGCCCACGTCCCGCAGGCTTGTCGGGCATAGTGATGACTCCGACCACGTTATAACCACCAGACACCAGTTCGTGCAAAGGCTCCACTGCAAATTCGGGAGTACCCATATATACAATTCTCAATTCTTCTTTCTTCATATATCCCGTTTATAATCTACTCATCAGAAAAATGTACCAGCACCTGGCGGTACGAATTAAATATTTTTGATTTAGAGACAAATCCCTGATATCGTCCCTCTTCATCTACCACCGGGAGGTTCCATGCCTTAGTGTCATCGAAAGTCTGCATCACTTGCTCCATATTGTCCGTATCGAACAGCTTGGCAGGAGCTGACGTCATCAGCTTATTAACAGTGAACCGGTGATAAAGTTCTTGGCGGAACATAATGTTACGTATGTCGTCGAGTAGAACGATACCCAGCAATTCTCCCGTCTTTTTGTCTGTCACAGGAAACACATTCCGGTGAGAAGCGGCAATCGCTTTCACCAATTCGCCCAAGTCCATTTCAGGATGAACCGTTACAAAGTCTTTCTCTACTACATTTTCCATCTTCATCAACGTCAATACCGCCCTATCTTTATGATGGGTGAGCAACTGGCCCCGCTTGGCAAGACGCATGGAGTAAATACTGTGAGGTTCAAAGACTATAATAGTAAGGTATGAACTTACGGAGACAATCATTAAGGGCAGGAACAGGTCATATCCTCCCGTCAATTCGGCAATCAGAAACACGCCCGTCAGCGGAGCATGCATTACTCCGCTCATTACGCCTGCCATACCCATCAGTGCAAAGTTCTTTTCCGGCAGATAAGCCGAAAACTCAAAGTCATTGCTGAAATGCGAAAAGACAAATCCTGCGATACATCCCAAATAAAGAGAAGGGGCAAAGATACCGCCGCAACCGCCTCCACCATTCGTAGCGCTCGAGGCGAAAACTTTTAGGAGGATAATCAATACAAGGTAGACCAGGAGCAGGTTGCTGTATCCATAGAAGAAGGAATTGTTCATCACAGTATCCCATTCTGCTCCTGTGGTCCCGTTGAGTAAAAGCTCGATGGTGTCATAACCTTCGCCGTAGAGCGGAGGGAAAAGGAAGATAAGTACACTCAACATTACGCCTCCGAAGACCAGTTTCTTATAAGGATTGGATAGTTTTCCAAATACTCCTTCTACAGAATTCATTGCCCGGGTGAAGTAGAGAGAGACCAATCCACAGATGATACCCAGCAAGATAACATAAGGAATACGCTCGAGTTCGAACGGTTGGTCGAGGTGGAACTTAAACATGGCTTCAGTACCCGTAGTGACATAGGATACTGTAGCAGCTGTCACTGCCGAAATCAGTAATGGAAGCAAAGAAGTCATTGTAAGGTCAATCATCAACACTTCCAGTGTAAACACCAATCCTGCGATAGGCGCCTTGAATATACCTGCCACAGCGCCTGCCGCGCCACAGCCTACAAGCAGCATTAGCGTGCGGTGTTCCATTTTGAACGCGCTTCCTAGGTTGGAACCGATAGCTGAACCAGTCAATACAATAGGAGCTTCTGCCCCTACCGAACCGCCGAAACCGATGGTGATAGCACTGGCAATGGTAGACGACCAGATGTTATGTTGCTTAATACGCCCTTGTCGGCGCGAAATGGCGTATAGGATTTTCGTCACCCCATGGCTGATGTCGTCTTTCACAATGTTTCGCACAAACCACCCGGCTAGGAAGATGCCCACCACCGGATATACAAGGTAGAGGTAGTTTGCCCCCGTCGTATGAAAATTCTCCGTTAGGAAGTTCTGTATCTGGTGAATGAGGAATTTAAGCACCAATGCGGCTATGGCTGTAAAGATGCCTACGAGGAAACTCAATATCAGGATAAATTGTTTCTCCTTAATATTGTCTTCCCGCCATTTGATGAAACGTTGTAACAAACTAAGTTTTTCTTTTTCCATTTATTCACGGATTATCTTGATTACTCCGCCTTTCTCTAGTTTGATGATGCTGGAAGGTTTGGGCCGGTTCATGTCGTCTTGGCGATAGCCGACAATGTAGTCGACGGCCGATTTTATCTCTTCACTGATTTCGTTAAAATTGGCAGCCCCCGGCTGTCCGCTGATATTGGCGGAAGTGGAGACGATAGCTTTCCGAAACTGCTGGCACAGGCGGCGGGAGAACTCTTCATTTGTCACGCGGATGCCTACGCTTCCGTCTTCGGCAATCAGGTTGGGTGCCAAGTTCCGCGCACCGGAGTAGATGATGGTGAGCGGTTTGTCTGCCAACTCTATCAGGTCCCATGCCACTTGCGGCACATCCTGTACATAAAAATCTACCTTCACAGCTGAGTCTACCAGCACGAGCATTGCCTTACTATCTGCCCGTTTCTTAATCTCATATACACGGCGCACAGCCTCTTCGTTTGTCGCATCACAGCCTATCCCCCAAACGGTATCGGTGGGATAAAGGATTACACCTCCTTCATACATCACCTGACAAGCTTTTTTAATATCTTCTATCATTTCTTGATTTATTTCTCTTGAGAATAACATGCAAAAATACTACTTTTGCGCCGAATTCAAAAAGTTTAAGTGAAAACAATGGAAGAAATCGTATTTCACCACACATTACCTATCCAGTTACGTTTCAATGATGTAGACAAATTCGGGCATGTCAACAATACCGTTTATTTTTCTTTTTATGATTTAGGTAAGACAGAATATTTTGCCTCTGTATGTCCCGGAGTGAATTGGGAGAAGGACGGTATTGTCGTTGTCCACATTGAGGCTGACTTTCTTGCACAGATATTCGGTTCCGACCATATTGCCGTGGAAACTGCCGTTTCGGAAATCGGAACCAAGAGTTTCAGTCTGGTCCAGCGGGTCATTAACACGGAAACCGGGGAAGTAAAATGCGTCTGTAAATCAGTCATGGTTACGTTCGATCTCGAAAATCATATATCCATGCCCCTCTCCAAAGAATGGGTAGATGCCATTTGCCGTTTTGAAGGGCGCGACCTCCGCAAGAAAAAGTAAATCCTGATACTCGCCTGGTCGGGCAAAAAAGAAGGGCTCACATCACATAGCGTGATGCAAGCCCTTCGGATTTTAGAGTTTCTTCAAATCTCTTATTTATCGCCGAAATAACGGTTATAAAGTCCTTCAAATCCTTTGCCGTGACGTGCTTCATCCTTGCACATTTCGTGTACGGTGTCGTGGATAGCGTCCAGGTTCAGCGCTTTAGCACGGGTAGCAATGCGTTTCTTGTCTTCACAAGCACCTTGTTCGGCATCTTTGCGTTTCTGCAGGTTAGTCTTAGTATCCCATACACAGTCGCCCAGCAATTCAGCAAATTTAGCAGCATGTTCAGCTTCTTCCCATGCGTAACGTTTGAATGCTTCAGCCACTTCCGGATAGCCTTCGCGGTCAGCCTGGCGACTCATTGCCAGATACATACCTACTTCTGTGCATTCTCCCATAAAGTGATTGTTCAGGTCTTTAATCATTTCTTCGTCGCAACCTTTTGCTACACCAATCACGTGTTCGTCAGCAAATGTCATGGCACCGCCTTCAGCAGTTTCAACCACTTCTACAAACTTGCTGGCAGGAGCTTTACACAAAGGACATTTCTCGGGAGCTGCGTCACCTTCATGAACGTAACCGCAAACAGTACATCTAAATTTCTTCATTTCTTCTAAACTTTTTAATTAATTAGTCAATAACGTATTTTATTCTTTTCAGTTACAAGCAATTCTTACATATACCTTTATAATAGTAATGTATTTCTGACACTTGGTGTCCCTCCATATTTTGTACTTCCACTTCTTTCCTGTTTTCCTTGCATTGCAGATCATAGATATGTCCGCAGCGTTTGCAGAGGAAGTGTGCGTGTATAGAGGTGTCCGCATCAAAATTTGTATTTCGTTCGTCGATGGTAAGCATCAAAGCGGCCCCCTGCTCGGCAAATAGTTTCAGCGTGTTGTATACTGTAGTCTTCGAAAGTGTTGGCATCGAAGGAGATAGCGCTGTATATATTTCATCCGCCGACGGATGTGTCCGGTGCTCCATTAAATACTCCATAATAGCTATCCGCTGCACGGAGGGTTTTATATTGTATTCTAATAATCGGTCGTAGGATTCCATATTTTATCTTTTTTCAAAATTGTATTCATTACAACTTTAAATCTGCTGCAAAGATAGAGACTTCTTTGGAAACAGCAAATAATTTGAGGAAAATTATTCATGAAGAAGTGAATTTTTCTTTTACCTTTGCTCCGGTACTTAAGAAGAAATATTATATTTCCGGTGAAGCAACTAATGAAAACACAAATCAACTTTAATACCTAATCTATATGGCAACTTACACCCATTTCGCAAAACAGCCGGATACGCTGAAACATCTGGTTCTCTGTGAAGTTCTTCAGAATGAAAATCCACAGGTATATGTAGAAACCAATGCAGCATGTGCCATCTATCAGATGACGCATACACCGGAGCAACAATACGGTATCTATTACTTTCTGGAAAAAGCGGAAGAAGAAAAGGCTTTGAAAGATTCCCTTTATTATAAATTGGAAAGCGCAGAAATGGCAAAAGGGAACTATCTAGGTTCTCCTGCTTTGGCGATGAACGTACTCAAGAAACACGTTCAGAGATGGGTGTTCTTTGATATCGAAAAGTGTGCTTTAGAGAATATAGTCGCTTACGCTCGGCAAATCGGTATATCTGCAACTGTGCAAACTTACAATGCCGATTCTCTGGAAGGAACGATAAAATTATTGCCTTCTCTCCCTGAATCATCCTTTCTCCATATTGACCCTTACGAAATAGATAAAAAAGGAACTTTGGGATACACTTATCTGGATGTGCTGATTAAAGCCACCCAACGGGGTCTGAAATGCCTATTATGGTACGGATTTATGACTAAAGATGATAAAGAATCTCTGGAAGAATATATAAAAACTAGTCTGGATGAAGCAGACATCCAAAACTATACATGGGTAGAACTGACGATGAACTCCATCAAAAAAGATACCATTGTCTGCAACGCCGGAATTGTAGGAAGCGGTATTTTGGCAACAAATCTCTCACTTGAATCAAAAAACATGATTCTGGATTACAGTGGCAAACTGCTCAATATATATAAAGATGCCACATATAAAGAATGTGACGGAAGTTTATACCGAGACATCAAATAATTAATTTTAGACACGGATAATGCGAGTTTAAAGGAAATTAATCTTAAGATTTGCGTCCATCCGCGTCTAAAAATATACCATAAAGGTTGGTATGGGAAGTTTATTCCTCAGCGGCACGTTCATTTACCTACGTCAGTTTCCCATAATCCTTGAGCCAAGACAAATAAGAACGGATTGTGCTCCCCACCAATACATATTGCTCAATAGTCAATATGAGATGATATCTCTCAAAGTTTCCGGTTTCTTTATCATTGCCACTATCAATGAGGTAGACGTCTCGTTCGTTTTATTTATACACACCTATCTTGGCGGGGCAATTATCATTTACCCGCAGGGACTGGAATAAAAGAAAGAACTTCACCTGCAACTTAATAACGAGACAAATCTCTTACTTCCTCATAATATTTTTCTATCCCAATCTCCCGCATCCGATTGTTGATAGCTACAAATCGTTTGTATAAGTGTTCATCAAAACCTGTATTCTCGCAAGGGAACTGGCTGCACTGGAAACAATATTCCACTTGTTTCTCTTCACTGCATGCACGCACGTTACAGGTTTTGAACAACTTGCACTTTTCCTCTCTGCATCCCTGACAAGAAGCTACGGACAGATAACTCAACACTTCCTTAAAATCAGGATACTTCGCAAAAACCGGTTCATTAAGCATACCTACAAAACGCTCCGCATATACATCAAAATTACCCAGTGACTTTTTTAATGCACTGCTATATTTAGAGACATCTCCGTCAACAAAGGCGAAGCACTTCCCACAATGCAGTCCGCAAGGAGCAATCCGTTTCTTAATATATTCACTATCAACCTTTCCCATCATTTATTTTTTCTATTGGTTACGCAAATATTCACTTACTCCGTATTCTACCCAAAATCTTAGGAAACTGCCAGAAGAACAACAGAGTGCAACAAATAGCAGCTGTTGCATCGGATATGGCTTCAGCCGCATATACTCCGATAACTCCCATAAAGTGAGGCAATATCAAGGCGAGCGGAATCAGCAGGATTATTTTACGCAATAAGGCGATAAAGATAGATATTTTAGCTTGTCCCAGTGCTACAAACATGTTTTGGCAGGCACGCTGCAATCCGAAGATAGTCATACCGCCCAAGAAAACAGGCATGGTCCAGCGGACAGTTTCAATCAGTCTTGCATCGCTTGTAAAGGCGGAAGCAGCCACAGAAGGGAAGAGAATCATGAACAGCATCAATATCAGATTAAACGAGAACATGGTTATCAAGACAATACGGAAACATTCTTTCACCCGTTGTTTATCGCCATGGCCGTAGTTATAACTGACAATAGGAACGAAACCTTGTGCAAACCCAATCAACGGTACGCTGGCAAACTGCATGGAGCTTTGAAGTATTGTCAGCGCACTGACATAAATATCTCCGAACTCTTTTAAACTACTATTCAATACAAAGCCAACCAAACTTTCGGTACTCGCCATAATAAACGGAGATACTCCCAAAGCCAACATTGGAAGTAGAATCTTCCGGTCTAACCTCATATAACGTTTTTCTAAAGGCAGAGAAGCGCGGCGGGAAAAAAGGAAACTCAACACCCATACTGCACTGCATGCCTGAGAGAGTACAGTAGCCAAGGCTGCGCCTTTCACGCCCATTTCCAGCCAGAATATGAAAATGGGGTCGAGGATAATATTCAGTAAAGCTCCGATTAAGACAGAACCCATAGCAATAGCAGGTCGCCCTTGCGTATTGATGAAGCTGTTCAGGCCTGTCGATATCTCAACGAAGAGGGTACCTAGCAGGTAAATGGAAAGATAATCGACGGCATATCCCAATGTGTTTTCCGAAGCTCCGGTGAAAAGGAGTATCGGTTTCATAAAGGTATAGGCGATGAAGGAAGTAAAGAGGGTGAACAGTATCAGTAGGATAAAACCGTTCCCCAGAATCTTTGCGGCACGGGAGCGGTCACCTTGTCCGAGTGCAATAGCCGCTAGTGGAGCACCTCCGCCACCCACAATAGCAGAAAAAGAGGAAATCAGGATGACAATAGAAGTAGTAACGCCTACCCCTGCCAAAGCATCGGTTCCGATGGCGGGAATATGCCCGATATAAACGCGGTCTACTATACTATAAAGTAAATTGACGAACTGGGCTGCCACTGCCGGCAGTGCCATCTTAAAAACAAGCGGCAACATGCGCTCTGTCCCCAACCGTGCTTCATATTTGTTTATCATCTCCAAATCTTCTTTTCTAATTTCGACTGCGAAGTTATAAGAAAAAGAGGATTCCCGATTCAAAAGGTCCCTTTTTTCTCTATTCCTTCATTTCACGAATTCATAAATATACTGATTGATAAGGAGCGTACGTATGACTGAAATCAAGTAGAAGAAGGGACTACTAGCGGTAGTGTAATTAGTCAAATCTTATATCAGGGCGGGGTGAAGGCGGCCCCGGACCACGGCTTTTTCATTTAAACTTTGATTTAGTGGTACCATCCCCCTACCCATTCCAGTGCG
>JAUUNK010000009.1 GCA_030844565.1 Bacteroides ovatus | reverse complement strand
CTCTCGCAGTACAATGTGGTCTGCATCGTTATATTGATAAATATATTTCTGCCACCATCCGTAGGAAAGGGCATTCAAGGTATACTCTGTGTCTTTGATTTTGTTCCAGGCATCACAGGCAATCCGGCGTGATTGTGCATAGTGAGCCGGGAAAATGGGAGAAATAGACAAGTTGATATACATGTCTCCGAAGTATTTATTCAATAGCTTCATCCCGTAGTTGTAGCCTTGTATGCCGGTGGTGATTTCCGGACGATACCACTTGTCCGCTTCCATGGCTCCATGTGTCATGAAGTCCATCTTTACATATTCAAATCCTGTCCGGTGGAAAAGACCGGATGTCTTTTTCATCATAGCTTCCACTGCCGGATGGGTAGGGTCGATGGCATAAGCTCCGTCCAGTTCCTGAGGCTTTCCGTTGGCATAGAGATAGATGTCTTTGTATTTATATTCCGGTGCTGCGTCTACCGTACGTTCCGGGTTGCGTGCCCAGTCAGTAAAGGGTGTCCAGTAAATGCCGCCGATTTGTCCGTTGGATTTGCACTTTGCAATAAATGATTTTAATTGTTCCTCATTCATGCAATCCCAGCCGGAATCTAATCCTACATATAGCGTTTTATCGGGATTGACAAAGTTATGATTTTGCAAGTTCTCTTTAATATAATCGGAGACTTCCATTGCTTTATCATAATTCAGGTTGAATTGTAATGCCCCCCAGCTATTCCAACCGAATGGAACAGCTTTCTCCCATGCCCGGGGAGGGGCAATCACAGCGTTGACCTTTGCATACGCTTCGAGACCATCGCACCAATTCTCAAAGAAACCTATGAAAACTTTCGGTGATTTTATCTTTTTACCTGTCAATGCACCATGAGCTTTTACGTCACGTGTCTGTTCGTCGGCGATGCCACCGTAACATGCCAAAGAACCTATATTCTGCTCATTACCTTTACTTAGCGTAACTGCGGTTTTCCAGTTATCATGCTCTACGGAGCCGATAACGAATCCTTTCCGGCTGTCGTTATTGAAAATAGCCGTT
This sequence comes from Bacteroides ovatus, assembly GCA_030844565.1. Taxonomy (GTDB): domain Bacteria; phylum Bacteroidota; class Bacteroidia; order Bacteroidales; family Bacteroidaceae; genus Bacteroides; species Bacteroides ovatus_A. The sequence continues at coordinate 54,861 of JAUUNK010000009.1, read as the reverse complement.
ACTTCATAGCTGACCAACTTGTCAAAGCCCAGCGGATGAGACTGGTATCTTATCCACTTATCATTGTCGAAGGGAATAAACAGAGCACGATTATCGCCCGCCTCGAGAAGCGGTGGCATGTGGTCCACATTGACCGGAGCCATTCTGTTAGAACTGACTTCTCCTTTTCCTTCTATCGTGAAATCGGTCAATATATACTCTTTATCGGAATAAAGATAGAAGTATTGAGTGAGTTTAGGCAATTCTTTATCCGTATACTCCACCTTATATATATGTCCTTTCCCGAAAGTGTCGTTTGTTTTGCCGGTACTCACTTTATGGCGGGCATACTCTCGTGTGGTGATTTCTTTTCCTTCCCATTGGTAAGAAGCATATAGCCCGTCACAGATGATTTTTGATTGGTAACAAATGTCTATGCCTCTCTTCTCTCTATTAAAGGTGATTTTCCATTCTCCTTTGGAGAAGTTTTCATTCCCCTGTATGCATGCGGGAAAGAGAAGAAACAAGAGAAGCATTAAGAATACTTCGGAAGCTTTTTTAAGCAGTTGTTGGTTTTTCATATACTACAATATTCTGATGTGAAAAAATAAAGCATACCTGAATAAGAATTTCTTTTTTCTCTTATGTTAGGTAGGCACAAAGGTAGAAAATAGTATCTCCTTTCCTATGTACAAATGAAGCAAAAAATGAAAGAAATTCAGCAAAAAGCCTTTAATACGAAGATTATGAAGGCATTTCAGAAAAAATATTATATAGATAAGCATTATTTTTCCTCAATTAATCCAACTTTAATATCCTTTATACAAAAATAGGCGAAACGAGACTTTTTTATTTAAAATAAATGAAATATATTTGTGGATATATAACAGAAGTTAAACGGATAAGGTGTGTTCGCAACGAAATTTAAAAAATCGAAAATTCCCCGCACACCTTAACAAAACTATTTATTAACCATGCCGGCTATAGGGAAGAAGGCGGCAAATTAAAAACAAATGATATGAAAAAAGGTTTGATTTTTGTGCTATTTGCATTAGTTTCTATCGTTTCTTATTCTCAAGTTTCCTGGAATGCTAAGGTGGGTATGAACATGAGTAATTTCACAGGAGATGCAGACACCAACATGAGAGTAGGGTTCAATGTTGGCGTGGGAATGGAATATCAGTTTACTGATATGTGGTCTATCCAGCCATCTTTAATGTTTACTCAAAAGGGTGCTAAATTGGGTGATATAAAGGCTAATCCTATGTATCTGGAAATTCCGATCATGGCTGCTGTAAGGTTTGCTGTTACTGATAATCAGAATGTTGTAGTAAAAGCCGGACCTTACCTTGGATTTGGTATTGCTGGTAAGTATAAAATGGATGGAGAAAAAGTAGATTTCTTCAAGGATGTAGAAGAAGACGGAGAAGTGTTGCTGGAAGGTGCCAAAAGATTCGATGCCGGTCTTGGCGTAGGTGTTGCCTATGAAATTAATAAATTCTTTATTGATTTGACTGGTGAATTTGGCTTGACTAAGATATACGATGGTGATGGTGCTCCGAAGAACCTCAACTTCTCTATTGGCGTAGGCTACAAGTTCTAAACAGGCTTCTACTCTCTAAACAATAACTTTATAAATCCCTCGTTCCATATTACTTTTGGAGCGGGGGATTTTTCTCTTGGTTCTACCCTGTTACTACCGGTAAGCTTCTCGTTAGAATAGGAGAATTTTCTTCTTACCTTCTATTAATTTTCCTTCTTGCATACGAGTTTTCGTTTGACAGTTGTAGAATGATAGTTTAACTATTGTTGAACGAGCGTTTGACAGTTGTTGAACGAAACCCCGTATGCTAACCAGATGACTAATTTTAGGAAGAATGAAAATAGACGGATACAAAAAAACACAGAGAACTAAATATTAATTATTTAAGTCCTCTGTGTTGCCATACTGTATTCACGTTCTTACTTCCGATAGCGTAGTAAGAATTGGATATTGTTTTCGATTAGAGAGCGCCTACTTCTTTCAGGGCAGCATTTGTCTTGTGAACGGCAGCAGCGCTGGCAGCGAATTTAGCTTTTTCTTCTTCGTTCAGTTCCAGTTCCACGATTTTTTCGATACCGTTCTTGCCCAGAATTACAGGAACACCGATGCAAAGATCAGATTCGCCATATTCACCTTCGAGGAATACAGAGCAAGGAACCATCTTCTTCTGGTTGTGGATGATGGATTCTACTACAAATGCTCCTGCTGCACCCGGTGCATACCATGCAGAAGTGCCTAGCAATTTAGTCAGCGTAGCTCCCCCTACCATAGTAGCAGCGGCAACTTCGTTCAGTTTTTCCTCAGACAGGAAATTGCTAATCGGCATACCTTTATAAGTAGCGAAACGAGTCAAAGGAATCATCGTTGTGTCACCGTGACCACCGATTACCATACCTTCTACTTCGTTAGCGTTGCATCCCAGTGCCTGAGACAGGAAATATTTGAAACGTGAGCTATCCAAAGCGCCGCCCATACCGATGATACGGTTCTTCGGCAGACCCAGAGATTTCAGTGACAGATATGTCATTGTATCCATCGGGTTAGAGATAACTACAAGGATAGCATTCGGAGAATATTTCAGAATGTTCTGTGCTACGGATTTAACGATGCCGGCATTTACACCGATCAGTTCTTCGCGAGTCATACCCGGTTTACGAGGAATACCTGAAGTGATAACAACAACGTCAGAGTTAGCAGTCTGAGCATAGTCATTAGTGCAGCCTACGATGGTAGTGTCGAAGCCCAGCAATTGAGCTGTCTGCATCATATCCATTGCTTTACCTTCTGATACGCCTTCTTTAACGTCCAGCATTACTACTTCGTCTGCCACTTCATTGAAAGCAAGTACATTTGCACATGTAGCACCTACGTTACCTGCGCCTACTACGGTTACTTTTGACATAATACTTAATATTTTAAAAAGTTGATAATGAGTTTCATCTTTTTTGTGGGGACAAAATTACAACGATAATCCTGATTAAAGAAATTTTTCCGTAATAATTTTCGTTAAACCGTTATTTCTCTACCTATATAAGCGGAAGGAGAAAAAGGAGAGAGGGAATATATGCAGAAAGTCTATTCGGAAGTTTACTAATTAAAAGAATTCTCACTATTATTAGTAATGCTGTTTTGACTATATTGTTATTAAAATTTAAGTAATTTGGTTGTTTTGATGACACTGAAAAATATAAAAAAGAGCGAAATAGAAAAGAAACTGCATAAAATATAGCATACTTATACCTTTCTGGGACGATAAATGGATGGTTTTGCAGGATATATGCATTAATTGGGCAGGCAAAAAGCCTTGTTTCCCTAGGGGGAACGGCTCGTTGGTCGTAGAGGGACGCTTCGTTGGTTTTAAAGGAAGGAGATATACCTTTGAAAGGTAAGGCGAAATGTTTGCAAAAAGGCTGTTTTTTCTCTATTTCATTCCTTGGATTGATACTCTTTGATATGCGTGATTGAAAGCAGGCATGATTGAAATGAGGTTTATTTGTGTAATTTTGGGCCGTAATATAGTATATTGTAAGAAAATGAGTGTAAAATGCATGAATGTGGATGATTCGTATTCTCAAATAAGGCGTTTTTTTCGAAGCGAACCCCTTGTGGTTCATTTTATGCGAAGGAAAGTGGAATAGGATATACAAAGTGTCAAAATGATAAATAGTATCTTTATCTATTACTGAATAATTAATTATAGTACCAGAGTTTGAGCTTTGTTTTGAAATTCTGCTCTGTTAGCCCCATTCTAATTATATCCACTTTCTGGCTTTATTCCTTGTTTTTCCAATTCTTCTCTCATTCTTTTTTGCTTATTCTCTATCAATTCATTCACGTAAAAAGCGGGGTAACTTTCTATATTGCTCAGGCTCTGGCTGCTTTTTAGGAACACCAAGCCATCGAAATATCTCTTTATGGAGCAAAAATAAAATTGATCTAAATATTTTCCGGTTCTTAATAATATCCTTAGGTGTATAATATCTTGAGGTAACTGTTTGGTTGGATAATAAAAATGATCGAGCCCTGTTTGCAGCCCTCTATATTCGAAACTGCTTTTGGGCGCTTTTTGCAACATTTGTATCATTGTTTTTCCATACAGAATACTCTCGTCTTGCGTGCAGCTTCCTTCTCCTACTTGAAACGAAATAGCAAAATACTCTTTTTTATATTCGTTAGCCATATAATTACCCAAAGTAGGCTTATTCAAATCAATATTTAAGAACGAGGTATATTTACTGATATGGGCCGAATGAGCAACAACTATAGCCTTTTCATTGCCAGGTGTGTATGTATCAATAATTTTTTTTGTAACTCTCCACATTTCTTCATCTCTATTATAAGATCTATCTCTAAATTTTCTCTCTAAATCCAACTCTTCTTTTTCTAATAAGAAAATTAGATAGTGGTAGTCGGCAGAATCCATTTTAGCTTTTAATACAGTATCATTTATTACCCTATTTCGGACAGTTTGGTATTGGCATTCACTTATTTCTTGAAGATAATAGACGAAATTGGGGTTTTCCTTATTAGAGATTTTCTGGAAATATTCAAAGAGGCCACTTTGCTTATTAAGGAAGTTATCACAACCAAATAGACGGACTTTTCTAGCGGCTGTTTTATTATATTCACGTAGCCAACGCAGGAAGTTAAAAAATGAAAGATAATCATCGAAATATCCCTTACACTCTTCTTTTATTTGATCCTCGTATGATTCGGAAATCAATCCTTGAATATATAAATCGCATGTTAAAGATAGGTCGATAGCCCTTTCTGCTACTATTCTCGTGTAGCCGAACCGACTGATCAATGTTTTCATGAATTGATAATTCGCTTCTTTTATTTCTTGGCAGCCATGTGAACTTTCACCTAAGCCTATTATTTTAGGACAAGTGTTACCCTTAAATATCTTTTGAAGGTTTTCGTCATTCTGAGATGAGAGTGGAATCACATAGTCTTTATTTAATTCAGAAAAAGTCTTTGGATACAAGTCTTCCATAGGAATATCATCTATTGTTTTGCCGTCTACGCTAATGGATATCTTATCTATCCATGCTGTTTGCATATCCCGCAACTGATTTTCTTCCAAGGATAAACTTATTCTAACAGCCTTAATATTTTTTTGAGTAAATGAAATACTATATTTCTTCCAGGAGTTTTTGGTGAGAAATAGGGAATCTGAAAATTGAATATCCTCATTCTCGTCAATGCCCATAACTGAAAATTTCAGATTCTTCATGTCTCTATTCTTGCATCTAACTGTAACGGTAGTAGCTTCATTAGTATTACCTTCCGGAAGGGGTATTGTTTTCATTAATTTAAAACTAGACTCATGTGGATCTCCTATTCGCCTTCTTGATAATATCTTCAATGCACATTTGCCTTTGACCGTTTCATCACTATCCAGAGTAAAAGAAGTCCGATTAGCATAAACAAGCCATGACCAGCGTACGTTTTTCTTGGGCATTTTCATGTCTAAGTCATAGACATCTCTTACGGTTTGAGCAAAACCGGTTTGGATGGGTAGAATTAATAATATCGTTAATATTATATGTTTTATTATGAATCTAAATATCATAGTCACTAAAGGATTTTATTGTATCAAGCGATGATATAGGAGAATCTGTTCTTGAGATCTTTTTTATTGTGTGTGTGTTTTTTTTTTGTTAAATTTTTATCTAAAAGTTGAATATAACCGCATCTTAGAATTTATTTATAAGATGATTATCAACAAGGAACAGACTTAAAATAAATAGCAAGAGAAATGTTATAAAGACAAAAATAGAAAATGTTGATAAAATGTTAAAATATTAAGCGTTAAAGATGCGAAAAAGAAAGAAATGTGCTGTGTCTATTCTGCATAAAGATGTTAGACATCTTTTCTTGCGTAGAGAAGTCGCTTGAATACTTAATGAGTAATTAAGAAAAAAACTCGTTTCATTTTTGCGCCACTCTGTTACCAAATGATTACTTTTGCGCCCGGTATCTAAATTACGCAATGAAACTATGAATAAAAAAAGCCTTCTTATTATAACTGTAGCTATTTTGGTGTTAGCCATTATAGGCATTACTTATTTATTGTATTCGGAGAAGAAAGCCAACCGGGAATTGATTCAGGAGGTTCAATTAGACAAAGAAGAGTTTGAAAATGAATACAGTCAGTTTATGCAGCAGTATGATGAACTGAATATAACTATCACAAATGATTCTTTGGGCGATTTGTTGGAGCAGGAGAGATTAAAAACACAGCGCTTGTTGGAGGAGTTGCGTACGGTAAAAAGCTCTAATGCTACTGAAATCCGCCGATTAAAGAAAGAGTTATCTACATTGCGGAAAGTAATGATAGGCTATATTAATCAGATAGATTCATTGAATAAGCTGACTAATCACCAGAAAAAAGTGATTGCAGACGTTACTCGTAAGTATAATGATGCTTCCCGGCAGATTAATAATCTGTCTGAAGAGAAAAAGAATTTGGATAAGAAGGTTACCTTGGCTGCGCAATTGGATGCGACCAATATTGTGATAGAACCGCGTAATAAGCGTGGAAAGAAAGCCAAGAAGGTGAAAGACGTAGTGAAACTGGCTATAAGCTTTACTATTGTTAAGAATATCACTGCCGAAACCGGAGAACGTACACTGTATGTGCGTATTACGAAACCGGACAACGATGCATTGACTAAGAGCGCATCCAATACTTTCCCATACGAGAACCGGACGCTGACTTATTCCATTAAGAAATATATCGAATATAACGGTGAAGAGCAGGACGTGAATGTATTCTGGGATGTAGAAGAGTTCTTATATGCCGGAACCTATCGTGTCGATATTTTTGAAGGTGGCAATCTGATTGGTTCGCAGAAGTTCACATTAAATTGATAAGGATAGGGTTGTAAGGGGAGAGACGAAGGGAGATTTATAGTCTTCCATCCGCCCCCCACATCATCTTGCTGCGCAGTGTATCGAAAAATATATGATTGAAACGTTTGATGACTTTTATGCTATAGTCGGCTTTCCGAATAGTTAGTCGTGTGGTTTCCTTACAACTTTCGCTCCTTCCGTCGATAGCAACCAGAAAATTATGGCTGCGGCTTTCCACATCCAAAGTAACTTCCCAGTCGTCGCGGATAACGATGGGACGGACATTGAGGCTATGTGGGGCTACGGGAGTAATGGCAATGGTGTTGGAGTGAGGCACTATAATCGGTCCGCCTACACTCAGTGAATAGGCGGTGGAGCCTGTGGGTGTGGCAATTACTAATCCGTCTGCCTGATAAGTGTTCAGATAAGCACCGTTGATGGCTGTCCGGATACTAATCATTGAAGAACTATCCCGTTTCAATACTGCTATCTCATTCAAGGCACAGGGCGAAGTTTGCAGGCGTTTGTCGTCACAGAAAAGCCGTAGCACACTACGCTCTTCCACACTGTATCTTCCTGAGTAAATCTCTTGAAAAGTTTCTTCTATCTCTTCAGGGGAAATATCTGCCAGGAATCCCAGTCTGCCTGTGTTGATGCCCAAAATAGGAATTCCTTTGTTGCCTACACGGCTGGCTGCTTTTAGAAAAGTACCGTCACCCCCCATGCTGATTACCATGTCTGCGGTGAAGTCATTGTCGTCGAACAAACGGTCGGCGTGTATCTTCATCTTTAAGTCGGCGGTTAAAAACTGGTAGAACTCGCGACATACGTAGATTTCTGCTCCATGCTTTTCCAGTAAGCGGAATAAAGTAAGGGCATGCGATGACTTCTTAGCCTGATATGTATTTCCAAAAATGGCGAATTTCATAAGCGAAACGGTTTAATAAGATTGCAAATTTGGCATTTTTTTCTGAGACAACCAATCTGTTTGCTAAGATTCATCTTCAATTCATTGAGATAGGACTTCCCGAAGAAAGGATTGGCTGTAATAGCTGGGTAATGCTGGAATAGACCATTTAAATAACTAAAAAAGAACCGAGATTGGCTGACAGATTATTAGGCAACTAATAATAATATTTGTATTTTTGCCGCAAATATCGCGTAAAACTATGACTAAATTAAGTGTAAACATAAACAAGATTGCTACTTTGAGAAACGCGCGCGGAGGGAATGTTCCGAACGTGGTGAAGGTAGCTCTTGATTGTGAAAGCTTCGGTGCAGACGGCATCACGGTTCATCCTCGTCCCGATGAACGGCACATTCGCCGGACGGATGTGTATGATTTGCGCCCGCTATTGCGGACTGAATTTAATATCGAGGGATACCCTGCTCCTGAGTTTATCGACTTAGTGTTGAAAGTAAAACCCCATCAAGTCACTTTAGTCCCTGACGACCCTTCTCAACTCACTTCCAACAGTGGATGGAATACCAAAGTTCATCAGGAGTTTTTGACGGAAGTGCTGGACGCGTTCAATAGCGCAGGAATCCGTACTTCTGTTTTTGTGGCAGCAGATCCCGAGATGGTGGAATATGCGGCGAAAGCCGGAGCAGACCGTGTGGAACTGTATACGGAGCCGTATGCTACCCTCTATCCTAAAGGTCCCGAGGCTGCGATTGCTCCTTTTGTAGAAGCTGCTAAGGTGGCACGGAAATTGGGAATCGGCCTCAATGCAGGTCACGACTTGAGTCTCGTTAATTTAAACTATTTCTATAAAAACATTCCCTGGTTGGATGAAGTTTCTATCGGACATGCATTGATCAGCGATGCGTTGTATCTGGGACTGGAACGCACCATTCAGGAATATAAAAGCTGTCTTCGCTAATGAATATACTGATGTTATTAGCCCAAGGGGCTATCAATATGGCTGATTCGCTGGCAACTGCCAACCCTGTGCTGACTCCTGTTGGCACACCTGAAATGAATATGTTAGATATGGCTATCAAGGGTGGATGGATTATGATTGTATTAGGAATACTTTCCGTAGTCTGTTTCTATATCCTCTTCGAACGTAATTATGCTATCCGTAAAGCCGGCAAAGAAGACCCTCTGTTTATGGAGAAGATTAAGGATTATATTCACAGCGGAGAAATCAAAGCTGCGCTTCAGTATTGCCGTACGATGAACACGCCTTCCGCGCGGATGATTGAAAAAGGTATCAGCCGGTTGGGACGTCCCATTAATGACGTGCAGGCTGCCATCGAGAATGTAGGTAACATTGAGGTGGCTAAGCTGGAAAAAGGGCTTACGGTGATGGCAACTATCTCGGGAGGTGCGCCGATGTTGGGATTCCTCGGAACGGTGACGGGTATGGTGCGCGCTTTCTACGAAATGGCGAATGCCGGTAGTGGAAACATCGATATTACATTGCTCTCGGGAGGTATCTATGAAGCCATGATTACTACCGTAGGTGGTCTGATTGTGGGTATCATCGCTATGTTTGCTTACAACTACCTCGTCATGCTGGTGGACCGCGTGGTAAACAAGATGGAGTTGAGAACCATGGAGTTTATGGATTTGCTGAATGAACCGGCACATAAGTAAGAACTATGGCATTAAAGAGAAGAGCTAAAATATCACCTAACTTCAGTATGGCATCCATGACGGATGTCATCTTCCTGCTGCTTATCTTTTTCATGATAACTTCTACAGTCGTGTCGCCTAATGCCATTAAGGTGTTGTTGCCGCAGGGCAAGCAACAGACTTCTGCAAAGCCCTTGACAAGAGTTATTATCGATAAAAACCTGAATTTCTATGCTGCTTTCGGGAGTGAGAAAGAACGGTCGGTAACATTAGAAGAACTGACTCCTTTCTTACAAGAATGTGCAGAGAAAGAGCCTGAAATGTATGTTGCCTTGTATGCAGATGAAGCAGTGCCTTATCGGGAGATCGTGAAGATACTGAATATTGCAAATGAGAATCATTTTAAAATGGTGTTGGCTACCCGCCCGCCGGAAAAGCATAAATAAATGGACAGAAAGAAAAAGGGTGAATATATCGGAATATTGGGCGCTCTCTTGGTGCACGTAGCGTTTATTGCTCTTTTAATTCTGATAACTTTTACGGTTCCCCATCCTGAAGAGGAAGGCGGAATCCCCGTGATGATAGGGGATGTAGCAGTTGCGGCAGGCTATGCCGATCCTTCATTGGTGGATGTAGACGTGATGCCGGAGGAAGAAATGCCGGAACCGGAACCAATAGAAGAGGCGGTGCCACAAGAGATGATTACGCAGACGGAAGAAGAAACTGTTGCTATTCAACCGAAAAGCGAACCTGAAAAGAAAGAAACTCCACGTCCCAAGGAAGTGAAGAAACCCGAAAAGACCGCTGCCGAGAAAGCGGCGGAAGCAAAAAGACTGGCGGAAGAGAAAGCCGAGCGCGAGCGTAAAGCCGCAGAAGAAGCTGCCCGAAAAAGGGTGGCAGGAGCTTTCGGTAAGGGCGCCCAGATGAGCGGGAGTAAAGGAACCTCTTCGGAAGGAAAAGGAACGGAAGGAAGCAAAGACGGAAATGCTTCTTCTGGAGCTGCGACTGGAGTGGGTGGAATGGACCCTGTTTGGAACTTGGAAGGACGTTCTATAGGTCCGGGAGGGTTACCCCACCCTGTGTATAATGTTCAGGAAGAAGGGAAGGTGGTGGTATCTATCACTGTGAATCCAGCAGGACAAGTGATTGCTACCAGCATCCATCGACAGACTAATACGGTGAATACTGCTCTCCGTAAAGCAGCAGAAGATGCAGCTAAAAAGGCACGCTTCAATGCCGTAGAAGGAGTGAGCAACCAGACAGGTACCATTACTTATTATTTTAAATTGAAATAGAACCTAATTTATATGATTATGGAAACTGTATACGCTTTTTTTGCTGATGGCTTTGAGGAAATAGAAGCCTTTACCACTATCGACACGCTGAGACGTGCAGGACTGGACGTTGAAATAATATCTGTCACTCCGGACGAAATTGTAACCGGTGCACATGATGTTTCGATACTGTGTGACAAGAACTTTGAGAATTGTGATTTCTCAGATGCTAAATTGCTTTTCTTGCCGGGTGGCATGCCGGGAGCTGCTACATTGGATAAGCATCCAGGGCTTCGCCGACTTATTCAGGAGTTTGTGGCTCAGGATAAACCCATTGCTGCTATTTGCGCTGCTCCGATGGTGCTGGGTAAATTAGGCTTGTTGAAAGGAAAGAAAGCGACCTGTTACCCGGGCTTTGAGCAATATCTCGAAGGAGCAGAGTGCTTGAACGAGCTCGTAGTGAGAGACGGTAATATAATTACGGGTATGGGACCGGGAGCTGCTATGAAATTTGCTCTTACCATTGTAGAGATGCTATGCGGCAAAGAAAAAGTAGATGAACTGGTAGAGGCCATGTGCGTAAAATGTTGAAAATGCAATGACACGTTATGCCATAATAGTTGCCGGGGGGAAAGGACTGCGGATGGGAGGAGACTTGCCTAAGCAGTTTCTTCTTCTTGGCGGAAAGCCTATCCTTATGCATACGCTTGAAGCGTTCAGGAAGTGCGATGCGGAAATGAAAATCATTCTGGTGTTGCCTCGGGAACAACAGGCATATTGGAGCCAATTGTGTGATGAATACCACTTTGGGGTGAAACACACTGTGGCGGAAGGTGGAGAAACCCGTTTCCATTCAGTAAAGAATGGATTGGCATTCGTGACAGAACCTGGCTGGGTAGGGGTACATGACGGTGTGCGTCCCTTTGTTTCTCAAGAAGTCATCCGGAGATGCTATGAACTGGCAATCCGAAAGAGAGCGGTGATTCCCGTTATAGATATTGTAGAAACTGTGCGCCACCTGACAGAAGAAGGAAGCAAAACGGTGGACCGCAATCGGTATAAGTTAGTTCAGACTCCCCAAGTCTTTGAGGCTGCGTTGCTGAAACAGGCTTATGCACAAGAATTTACTCCCTTTTTTACAGACGACGCTTCGGTGGTGGAAGCAATGGGGGTACCCATATTCCTGGCCGAAGGAAATCGTGAAAATATAAAAATTACTACTCCATTTGATTTAAAAGTAAGTAGCGCTTTGCTGGAAGAATGTTCGATTTAACCACACGCGACATAAAGTTTTTATCCGGTGTCGGTCCTCAAAAGGCTGCCGTATTGAATAAAGAACTGCAAATTTATTCATTGCATGATTTGCTTTATTATTTCCCTTATAAATATGTAGACCGGAGCCGCATCTATTACATTCACGAAATAGATGGCAACATGCCTTATATCCAGCTCAAAGGGAAAATATTGGGCTTTGAGACAATAGGGGAAGGCAGGCAGCGGAGGTTGATAGCCCATTTCTCTGATGGGACGGGGGTAGTGGACCTGGTGTGGTTTCAAGGTATTAAGTATATACTGAATAAGTATAAACTAAATGAAGAATACATTGTATTTGGTAAACCAACCGTCTTTAATGGACGTATTAACCTGGCGCATCCCGATATTGATTCTTCTTCTGAAATAAAACTTTCAGCCGTCGGTCTGCAGCCTTATTATAATACGACGGAGAAAATGAAGCGCAGCTATCTTAATTCTCATGCTATCGAAAAGATGATGGCAACTATTATTGCGCAGATACAGCAACCTCTTCCCGAAACGCTTCCTCCTTATATATTAGCCGATCACCATCTTATGCCGCTTACCGAGGCTTTGAGGAATATCCATTTTCCTGCAAATCCGGAACTTTTACGAAAAGCACAGTACCGCTTGAAGTTTGAAGAACTTTTTTATGTGCAATTGAATATCTTACGCTATTCCAAAGACCGACAGCGAAAATATCGTGGATATGTTTTCGAGAGAGTGGGGAAGGTGTTTCATACCTTTTACGAGAAAAATCTTCCCTTTACGTTGACTGGCGCGCAGAAAAGAGTGTTGAAAGAAATAAGGCAAGATGTGGGAAGTGGCAGGCAGATGAATCGACTTCTACAGGGAGATGTAGGAAGCGGGAAAACACTCGTAGCGTTAATGAGCATGCTCATGGCTCTGGATAATGGGTATCAGGCGTGTATGATGGCACCTACGGAAATCCTCGCCAATCAACATTATGAAACCATCTGCGAACTGCTACATGGAATGGATGTGCGGGTGGAGTTGTTGACGGGTTCTATAAAAGGTAAAAGGAGACAAGAAATCCTGGCGGGCTTGTTGACAGGAGATGTGCATATATTGATTGGAACGCATGCGGTGATTGAGGATACAGTCAACTTCTCCTCTTTAGGGTTCGTTGTGATTGACGAACAACACCGCTTCGGAGTTGCACAGCGGGCACGGTTATGGAGTAAAAATGTGCAGCCGCCCCATGTGCTGGTTATGACAGCCACTCCTATCCCCCGTACTCTGGCGATGACACTATATGGCGATTTAGATGTTTCCGTAATCGATGAATTGCCTCCTGGACGTAAACCTATCGAGACACTACATCAGTTTGACAATCGTCGGGAGAGCCTTTACCGTTCCGTGCGCAAGCAAATAGCCGAAGGGCGACAGGTGTACTTCGTGTATCCTCTTATAAAAGAAAGTGAGAAAATAGATTTGAAGAATCTCGAAGAAGGATATATGAATATCTGTGCCGAGTTTCCTGATTGTAAGATATGCAAGGTGCATGGGAGGATGAAGCCGGCAGAGAAGGACGAGCAGATGCAGTTGTTTGCTTCCGGTGAGGCTCAGATTATGGTAGCCACCACTGTTATTGAAGTAGGAGTCAATGTGCCCAATGCTTCGGTAATGGTTATTGAGAATGCCGAACGCTTCGGACTATCGCAGTTACATCAGCTCCGCGGTCGTGTGGGGCGGGGAGCCGAACAATCCTATTGTATATTGGTGACCAATTACAAGTTGACCGAAGAAACACGCAAGCGGTTGGAAATAATGGTACGTACCAATGACGGTTTCGAGATTGCCGAAGCAGACCTGAAACTTCGCGGACCCGGTGACTTGGAAGGCACGCAGCAGAGTGGCATAGCCTTCGATTTGAAGATAGCGGATATTGCCCGCGACGGACAATTGTTGCAATATGTCCGCAATATTGCACAAGAGATTGTGGATACTGACGCAAATGCTCAAAAAGGAGAAAATGAAATTCTTTGGAGACAGCTCAAAGCCCTGCGCAAAACGAATGTTAACTGGGCTGCCATTAGCTAAAAAACGGTTAAACATGCAGTTAACTTACAGAAACATGTTGCAAAACATACTTTCTTTCTATTCGCCCTATTCATAGTGGTTTAACGCATAGCCCCTTCCTTATTTTGCCTTTCCTCCCCTAAAAAATAGTTAAGTGGATATTGGCGTTTTCAGCAGAAAATGCTACCTTTGGGAGAATTTTTGAAAAAGTGTAAGTTTAACCCTTTGAAAACTGTCCGATTATGATGGAAAAAACATTGGTTATTTTAAAGCCGTGCACCCTTCAACGGTGTCTGGTCGGTGAGATTATTCACCGCTTCGAACGTAAAGGATTACGGTTAGCCGGAATGAAGATGGTGCAGTTGACAGATGAAGTGTTAAGCGAACATTACTCCCACCTCAGTACAAAGCCTTTCTTTCAACGAGTGAAAGATTCAATGATGGCAGCTCCTGTCATTGTATGTTGTTTTGAGGGAGTGGACGCAATTCAGACAGTCCGCACGTTGGCAGGACCGACAAATGGACGTATGGCAGCAGCGGGAACTATCCGTGGAGATTACAGTATGAGCTTTCAGGAAAACATAGTTCATGCTTCAGATTCCCCTGAGACTGCAGTTGCCGAATTAAACAGATTTTTTAAACCGGAAGAAATATTCGATTACAAACAGGCCACGTTTGAGTTCCTGTATGCGAATGACGAATATTAATTGAATTTGAACGCGAACCGAATGAATTTCAATTGCATTAAAACAGTTATGGTAGCGGCAGCGGCTATGGTCACTCTGAATTCTTTTTCTCAGGACTTGATAGCTCGCCAAGCGCCAATAGACAAGAAATTAAAATCAGTAGACTCTTTGGCTTTACAAAAGCAGATTCGTGCCGAACAGGCAGAGTATCCTGCGTTGAGCCTCTATCCAAATTGGAATAATCAGTATGTACATGCTTATGGTAAGGATGCTATCATACCCGATACTTATACTATTGACCTGACAGGTTTTCACATGCCTACTCCGAGCACCCGCATCACTTCGCCTTTCGGACCTCGTTGGAGAAGAATGCATAACGGATTGGATATTAAGGTAAATATCGGGGATACTATTGTAGCGGCTTTCGACGGAAAGGTACGTATTGTGAAGTATGAACGCCGTGGTTACGGCAAATATGTGGTGATTCGTCACGACAATGGGCTGGAGACAGTTTATGGTCACTTATCCAAACAGTTGGTACAGGAAAACCAGCTTGTTAAGGCAGGTGAACCTATCGGACTGGGTGGAAATACGGGACGCTCTACAGGATCTCACCTGCACTTTGAAACCCGTTTCTTAGGAATTGCCATTAATCCGGCGTATATGTTTGATTTCCCCAAACAAGATATTGTTGCAGATACTTATACGTTTACAAAAGCAAAAGGATATCAGAAAAATCGCGCTGGCTCGCATGATACGGAATTGGCAAGCGACGGCACTATCAGGTATCACAAAGTGAAGAGTGGAGATACATTATCTAAAATTGCTGCCAAGCGTGGAGTATCTATCGATAGGCTGTGTAAACTGAATCGTATTACTCGGAAGACTACTTTACGTATAGGACAAGTCCTGCGTTGTTCCTAGTTAACAATGTGTTCATTGATAGAAGTTTTTGAAAAGGGGCGCTTTAATATAATTTAGAGTGCCCTTTTTTCGTTTTTCTTTATTTATTGTTACCTTTGCAGCCAATTTGTAAGGAGATGAAAGATACTAGGCAACAATTTGAACATGTCATAGCCCTGTGCCGTGACTTATTTTCTAAGAAACTGCATGATTACGGTCCTGCATGGCGTATTTTAAGACCTTCTTCCGTGACAGACCAGATATTTATCAAAGCTAACCGAATCCGGAGTATTGAAACAAAAGGGGTGGCTTTGGTGAATGAAGGAATTCGTTCAGAATTTATTGCGATAGTCAACTATGGTATTATAGGGCTCATCCAACTGGAATTAGGCTATGCCGAGTCTGCAGATATTAGTAATGAGGAAGCGTTGGCATTATATGACAAGTACGCAAAAGCCGCTTTGGAACTAATGATGACCAAAAATCATGATTATGACGAAGCATGGCGTAGCATGCGTATTAGCTCTTATACAGATTTGATATTGATGAAGATTTACCGTACCAAGCAAATCGAAAGTTTGGCTGGAAATACGTTAGTATCCGAAGGCGTGGATGCCAATTATATGGATATGATTAATTATTCCGTTTTCGGGTTAATTAAGATTGAATTTGAAGATTAAGGACTTACATATCGTTGGTGTGTGGGCAAATGCCTGCCGGTTTTTGCTGGCTGCTGCGTTCATTTTTTCCGGGTTTGTAAAAGCTGTGGACCCGTTAGGGTTTCAGTATAAGATACAAGACTATTTGGAAGCCTTTGGAATGTCCGGTTGGTTTCCTTCTTTTTTCCCTCTCTTGGCCGGCATTGTAGTGTCAGCTATCGAATTTACCGTTGGCGTATTCTTGTTTTTTGGTATACGCAGGACTATTTCCACCACGTTAGCAGTGATGTTGATGGTTTTTATGACACCCTTGACTTTATATCTGGCTTTGTTTAATCCGGTTTCAGATTGCGGTTGTTTCGGAGATGCATGGGTGTTGACCAATTGGGAGACATTTGCTAAGAATGTATTGCTGTTTATTGCGGCAGTCTCTGCTTTCCGATGGAGAAAACAGTTGATACGTTTTGTTAGTTTTAAAATGGAATGGCTGGTTTCGCTTTATACAATTCTCTTTGTATTTTCGCTATCTTTTTATTGTTGGGAGAAACTTCCCATCCTGGATTTTCGTCCCTATAAAATCGGGACTAATATTCTGGAAGGAATGACAATTCCCGAAGATGCCAAGCCTAGTGTATATGAGAGCATCTTTATACTGGAAAAGGATGGAGTGAAGAAGGAATTTACTTTGGAAAACTATCCTGATTCCACTTGGACATTTGTAGATACGCGTACGGTGCTCAAAGAGAAAGGATATGAGCCACCTATCCACGATTTTTCATTAATGGAAGTATCGACCGGCGAAGATATAACGGAGAAAGTGCTGACAAACCCTGAATATACTTTTTTATTGGTGGCACATCGCATGGAAGAGGCGGATGATAGTAATATTGACTTGATTAATGAAATCTATGATTATGCGGTGGAACATGGTTATGAATTTTATGCATTAACTTCCTCCCCTGAAAAAGAGATTGAACAATGGAAAGATAAGACCGGAGCAGAATATCCCTTCTGCTTGGTAGACGACATAACTTTGAAGACTATTATACGTTCCAATCCGGGACTCGTGTTGATAAAAGACGGGTGGATTTTGAATAAATGGAGTGATGAGGATTTGCCAGATGAATATATACTGACTGATAGGCTCGAAAATCTGGAATTGGGAAAGTTGAAGCCTGAAAGCGACCTTCATACTATAGGATATGTTTTCTTATGGTTTGCTCTCCCTCTGATTTTTGTATTGGGAGTGGATATACTGGTCATACGGCGACGCGAGCGCAGAAATGCCCGGAAGAAGGAAACCCGGCAGGCTGGGGAATGAGAAGTAGAGAACACAAATTTATTAACCCTTTTAAATAAAAGAACAAAATGAGAAAGAACATTGTCGCAGGAAACTGGAAAATGAACAAGACCCTTCAAGAGGGTATTGCTCTGGCGAAAGAACTGAATGAAGCATTGGCAAACGAAACACAGAATTGTGATGTAATCATCTGTACTCCGTTTATACACTTGGCTTCAGTAACTCCTTTGGTAGATGCTGCTAAGATTGGCGTAGGTGCAGAAAACTGCGCTGACAAAGAATCTGGCGCTTATACCGGTGAAGTTTCAGCAGCTATGGTTGCTTCTACGGGTGCTAAATACGTAATTTTGGGTCACTCCGAACGTCGTGCTTACTATGGCGAAACTGTTGAAATCCTGAAAGAAAAGGTAAAATTGGCTTTGGCTAACGGATTGACTCCGATTTTCTGTATTGGCGAAGTGCTCGAAGAACGCGAGGCTAATAAACAAAACGAAGTGGTAGCTGCTCAGTTGGCATCCGTATTTGATCTGTCTGCAGAAGACTTTGGTAAGATCGTTTTGGCTTACGAACCTGTTTGGGCTATCGGTACTGGAAAAACTGCCACTCCTGCACAAGCTCAGGAAATACATGCTTATATCCGTTCGTTGGTTGCTGAGAAGTATGGCGAAGAAATTGCAGACAATGTATCTATCCTTTATGGTGGTAGCTGCAAGCCTTCTAATGCAAAAGAATTGTTTGCTAACCCGGATGTAGACGGTGGTCTGATTGGTGGCGCAGCTTTGAAAGTTGCTGATTTCAAAGGAATCATCGATGCATTCAATTGATTAATAAGTTTTTCATGACTTAGAAAAAACACAGAGACACAAAGGTAGCTCTTTTCCGGCGTGCCTCTGTGGTTTTTATACTTTATCATTCACTAAACACTCTTTCGTTTATGAAGAAATTTGGCTTATTTTTGATGCTGTTCTTTTTCACGTGTATAGGTGTGCAAGCACAGAACATCGTGAAAAGTCTGGAGCGTACAGTTCCGGGTCAAGGGAAGGTAACTATCCATCAAGACCCCGGTATCGAAGCGCTTATTGGCAGTGAACATACTGCCACCGGAGAACAAAAGGTGCTGAAAGCGCCCGGATTCAGGGTACAGGTATATGCCGGTAACAATTCGCGTACAGCACGTAATGAAGCCAATCAGATGGCGGCTAGAGTAAAAGAATATTTTCCTGAACTGAAAATATACACTTCTTTCACTTCTCCTCGTTGGTTATGCAGGGTAGGCGATTTCCGCAGCATCGAAGAAGCAGATGCAATGATGCGTAAGTTGAAAGCTACGGGTGTATTCAAAGAAGTTTCTATCATTAGAGAACAAATAACTATCTCCTTATAATATTATCATGCTGGAAAAAGAAGAAATAGTCTCTCCTGCTCTTGAAGAGCTGAAAAGTCACTACCGTAGTATCATTACTTTGCTGGGCGAAGATGCAGGACGTGAAGGTTTGCTGAAAACTCCCGAGCGCGTAGCGAAAGCCATGTTAAGCCTGACCAAAGGCTATCACATCGACCCGCATGAAGTGCTTCGTTCCGCCAAATTTCAAGAAGAGTACAGCCAGATGGTGATTGTAAAAGACATTGACTTCTTTTCTCTTTGCGAGCACCACATGCTTCCCTTCTATGGAAAAGCTCACGTGGCTTATATTCCCAACGGTTATATCACGGGACTGAGCAAGATAGCCCGCGTAGTGGATATCTTTTCCCATCGCTTGCAAGTGCAAGAACGTATGACTCTCCAGATAAAGGAATGCATTCAAGAAACCCTCAACCCTCTGGGAGTGATGGTAGTCATCGAAGCCAAGCACATGTGCATGCAAATGCGAGGCGTTGAGAAGCAGAACTCTATCACGACTACTTCCGACTTTACAGGAGCTTTTAACCAGGCTAAGACCCGCGAAGAGTTTATGAATCTGATTCAGCACGGATAAGTTCCGTGCTTTTTTAATATCCGCCGTCTTTTATATCAGTGGAGAACAACCCGGTCTCCCAATCGTTTAGCCATCAGGCTTTGCACTTCTCTCATTTCGTTGTAGCGCTGCATCAGGGAGTTGCATTTCTCGTTGTCATTGATAAGTTCGGGATTTTGCAGCGCTTGGAGCGTATGCTTCAATTCTTCGGAAACGATGGCATACTTGAAGTTTATCATCAGCATGGGGACCAGTTCATACAGCCTTTCTTCATCCGTTACTATCTTTTGTGTCTTAGAGTGATATTTGCTCAGTTGATAGCGCACATTAATTAAATCCACACTCAATTTGCTGATAGCAGGATCGGGATGGGCAAGGAAGTAGCGTTCGGCGGTGAATCCCGCATCGTGCAGGTGAAGTGCAGCTTCCGATAGAATCTGGCGGTGCAAGGGATTATGGAAAGAGAGATCATCTTCTTTTAGGTCGTTGATGACGTATTCGATGACCGTTACCGGAATTTCGTTACCTTCCTCATCCGTTACATTGCACATGATTTTCTCTCCGTATCTCACTACTGCTTGCAGAATAAGGCGTTCGAATTTATAAAATTCCTGCCCTTCCTTACCTTCTTGGGGAATGAAAGATTGATAGGTCTCTCCTGCCACAGAAGAGGCTGAGGGGGGGAAACCTTGAAAGGCTTCGTCTGGAATTTCCGTATTTTCCGGGAGAGGCGGAGGTACTTCTCCGGTTGCTGTCGCGTATGTGGGGACGCTACTTCCGCTATTGCCAGAAGAAGAGGGGGCGGTAGCAGGCGTAGAAGAGATATATGAAGGCTTGTTGGCCTTCTCGGCCTGTACCTCGCGCAACTTGGCGACTTCGGCTACCAGCAACTTCTCTTCTATACGTAGCTGTTGCCCGCATTCCTTGATGTACACATCTCTTACGATAGCTTCGGGAATGACAGAAATACTCTTCACAATATCGGCTATCAGTCCTGCCCGTTTAATGGGGTCTCTTCCCGCATCCTCCAGGAGGAGGTTGGTTTTGAAACGGATAAAGTCTGTTTCGTGGTCATGGATGAAAGCCTGAAATTCTTCTGAATTATGTTTCCGTGCAAAAGAGTCTGGGTCGTCACCGTCGGGCAATAGGCACACCTTGATATTCATGCCTTCTTCCAGCAACATATCGATACCGCGCAGAGAAGCTTTAATGCCTGCCATATCTCCATCGTATAGAACGGTGATGTTGTTTGTGAAGCGGTGAATCAGGCGGATTTGCCCGGGAGTCAGGGAAGTTCCCGAAGAAGCAACGACATTTTCTATACCCGATTGGTGCATGGAGATGACATCCGTATATCCTTCAACCAGAAAACAACGGTCCTGTTTCACAATCGCCTGCTTAGCGAAATAGATACCGTAAAGTTCATTACTCTTGTGATAGATTTCCGATTCAGGGGAGTTGACGTATTTCACTTTTACCCCTTTAGTCTGGGTACTGAGCACACGACCTCCAAATGCTACTACCTTTCCCGAAAGAGTATGTACGGGAAAGATGACACGCCCCCAGAAACGGTCACGTAAACGATGGTCGTCGGTTTCATAGCAAAGCCCTGTCTTCACCAGGAATTCTTTTTTGTATCCCTTTCTCAGAGCTTCTTGGGCAAGTGCGTCATGGCTGTCCGTGCTATAACCTAGTTGGAATTTGTCGATGATGTCATCGCGGAACCCGCGTTGGCGCAGGTAAGCCAGGCCGATGCTTCGTCCGTCTACATGGTTGCGCAGGATATTTTGGAAATAATCACGGGCAAAGTTGTTCACAATGAACATACTCTCGCGTGTGGTCTGAGCCTGTTTTTCTTCACTGGTCAGTTCCCGTTCCTTGATTTCAATGTTATACTTCTTGGCGAGGTATTTGAGCGCTTCATAGTAGGACATCTGCTCGTGTTCCATGATGAAGTGCACCACGTTTCCTCCTTTGCCGCAGCTAAAACATTTGCACAATCCTTTAGAGGGAGAGACACTGAAAGAAGGGGTTTTTTCGTTGTGGAACGGGCATAAACCAACATAGTTCACTCCCCGCTTACGCAAGGTGACGAATTCGGATACCACATCCACAATCTGGGCAGCATCCAATATACGGTCTATGGTAGCTTGGTCTATCATTTTGTCTTTTCTCCTATGACTCCGTTTTTTGCGGATACAAATGTACACATAAAAAAGTCCCCCGCAAAAAACTTTTTTGCAGGGGACCGTTAAATCTGCCTGTTGCAGGTGTTATTTAATCTTTTCCCGGATCTTCGTCAGATACTTCTTCATCCCTTCGGCATCCTTGTTTTCGATGATTTCAAGAAGGTTCTTCAACTCTGTGCGCACATTGGCTACTTGTCCCGGTGTTCGCGGGTTGAACAGGATTTCCTGAAGCAGGTAGTCGTCCTCGCTCAACAGGCCTTTGGCGATAGCCATGTGCTTTTTGAACGTAGTTCCCGGTGCCTCCTGATGTTTCATTACTGCTGCGAATACGAATGTCGACACGAAAGGGATAGACAGCGAATATGCCACGGTTTCATCGTGCTCATCAAAAGTGTATTCGAAGATATTCAGCCGCAATGTCTGATAAAGGTCTTTGAAGAATATTTTACCCAGATGGTCTCCTTCACTGATAATAATGGCGTTCTCGCTGCTCAGGTTGCTAAGGCTAGCGAAGGTGGGACCGAACAT
This sequence comes from Bacteroides ovatus, assembly GCA_030844565.1. Classification (GTDB taxonomy): domain Bacteria; phylum Bacteroidota; class Bacteroidia; order Bacteroidales; family Bacteroidaceae; genus Bacteroides; species Bacteroides ovatus_A. The sequence continues at coordinate 32,570 of JAUUNK010000009.1, read as the reverse complement.
CGGGTGAGTGGAAACATACCGGAAGCCGCTTTCTTCATAGAACTTTTTCAGTCCTGTTTTCACAGAAGCGATGTCGCTGATGATGCAGTCTTTGGGCAACATCGGCAGCACTTTACGGAATGCCTCCAGCGTATATTTCACTGTAACGGCATTGATGACCAGTTCCGGTTCAAAATCCTTAATCTCCTCCAATGTGGTGAAACGATAGGTGTTGTAGACAAAGCGCAACTGGTGTGGGTTGACATCAAACACTGCCGTTTCGTGCTGGAAACTTAATATATCGGTAAAGAAGGAGCCCATCTTTCCGGCTCCGAGTATTAAAATTCTCATATTCTTGCTTCCCTACTTGTTAATAATTTCCATCTGCTGGCGCACAGACTCTTCATGGATGGCTTCGAATATCTTTTTCATAAACTCTCCATCCATGCCACATTGTTCGCCTTGTGTACTGCGTTTTTCCAGGATTTCATTGTAACGTCCTGTCTGGAGAACAGTGATGTTGTGTTCCTTTTTGTAAGTCCCTATTTCGCGGGCTACACGCATCCGTTTAGCTAGTTCCTGGATAATGTTATCGTCACATTCGTCAATCTGTTTACGCAGCAAGCTGAGATTTTCTGTAGTTTGGGTTTCCGTACGGATAACCAGCAGGTTCAGGATATAGTCGAGCACATCGGGCGTAACTTGCTGGGAAGCGTCGCTCCATGCACAATCGGGATTACAATGGCTCTCTACAATAAGTCCGTCGAAGTTCAGGTCCATTGCCTGTTGGCACAGCGGAGCCACCAATTCCCGTTTTCCACCGATGTGGCTGGGGTCGCAGAAGATAGGAAGATTTGGAATGCGGCGGCGAAGCTCGATAGGAATGTGCCATTGGGGAAGGTTCCGGTAGATTTTTTTATCGTAGCTACTGAAACCGCGGTGGATGGCTCCCAAACGTTTCAGCCCGGCATTATTGATACGCTCCAGTGCACCGATCCACAGTTCCAGGTCGGGGTTTACGGGGTTTTTTACCAATACGGGGATGTCTACTCCTTTCAGGGCATCGGCAATTTCTTGCACGGCAAAAGGGTTGGCAGTGGTACGTGCACCCACCCACAGAATATCTATTCCTGCTTTGAGGCATTCGTATACATGCTTGGCAGTAGCCACTTCGGTTGCTACGTACATCCCTGTTTCCTTTTTAACTTCCTTCAGCCATGCTAATCCTTCTACGCCAATTCCTTCGAATCCTCCCGGTTTAGTGCGGGGCTTCCAGATTCCGGCACGGAATATTTTTTGTCCTTTAGCAGCCAGTTCTTTGGCTGTGTTCATTACTTGTTCTTCTGTTTCTGCACTACACGGACCAGCGATGACGATGGGTCTTTTAGCTTCGATACCCGGTAGCAAAATTGATTCGAGTTCCATTGTACCTATTGTTTTTTTATTGTTTATATTTTCATTGATTCATTGCTTGGATGCGTTCCAGCGCTTCCTGTAGCTTATTGTCTTTACAACAGAGAGAGATGCGGATGTATCTGGCTCCGTTGCTGCCGAAAATAAATCCCGGCGTGATGAAAACTCTTGCCTGGTGGAGCACTTTCTCTGTTAGTTCTTCCACATCTTTGCAAGATGCGGGAATTTTTCCCCAGAGGAACATACCTACCTGGTTTTCATCATACGTGCATCCCAGACTTTTCATGATTTCTCCGGCGAGGTAACGGCGGTTGCGATAGTTCTTGTTATTTCCTTCATACCAGTCAGTTTCTGCTTCAAGAGCAGTGGCTGCTGCCAGTTGCATAGCCCGGAACATACCGCTGTCGATGTTGCTTTTTACTTTCAGTATCCACTGCACAAACTCGGCGTTGGATGCCAGCATGCCGATACGCCAGCCCGGCATGTTGTGGCTTTTGCTCATCGAGTTAAATTCGATGCAGCAGTCTTGGGCTCCTGGCACGCTCAGGATGCTGATAGGTTTATCGTTCAGGATAAAGCTGTAGGGATTGTCATTGACAATCACGATATTTTTGCGGCGGGCAAAGTCTACCAGACGTTCATAAAGTTCCGGGGTTGCGTTGGCTCCTGTCGGCATGTTGGGGTAGTTGGTCCACATCAGCTTTACGCGGCTCAGGTCCATTTTCTCCAAAGCTTCGAAGTCGGGCATCCAACCATCCTCTTCTTTCAGGTCATAGTTGATGACTTCAGCGCCGAGAATTTTACTCAAAGAAGTATAAGTAGGATATCCGGGATTGGGTACTAACACTTGCTCGCCGGGGTTGACAAAAGCCAGCGTCACGTGCAAAATACCTTCTTTCGAACCGATAAGAGGCTGAATTTCAGTAGCGGGGTTCAGGTCCACGTTATACCAACGCTTGTACCAGTTGGCAAAACTCTTCCTCAGTTCAGGAATACCTACATAGGGTTGGTAGCCATGTCCGTTGGGATCGTGTGCATTAGCACACAACGTTTCGATTGTTTTCTCCGAAGGGGGCATGTCAGGACTTCCGATACCCAGACTTATCACGTCTTTTCCTTCTGCATTCATCTGTGCTACTTCTTTCAGTTTCTTAGAGAAGTAGTATTCACTTACACTTGCCAAACGATTGGCGGGAGCTATCTTATATGTTTGATTGTCCTTCTGCATATTCACCTAGTATTTTGAGTTCTTTAGTTAATGGAGTTATTGCGGTAATCGATTGTTTATATCTCACGTAGTCGTTGAACACCACATCTACGTAAAACTGATATTCCCATTCCCGTCCGATGATGGGCAGGGATTGTATCTTTGTCAGATTGATGTGATAGAAAGACAGGATGGAAAGCACCTGCGACAGGCTCCCTTCGGCGTGGGGCAAAGTGAAGACCATGCTTGCCTTGTTGATAGCGCGGGCAGGGTGTTGGCGCAGTTCGTCTGCCTGCCAGGTGTCTGCCACCACAAGAAAACGGGTGAAGTTATGTTTATTCGTTTCAATGCCTTCCTGTAGCACTTTCATGCCATATCGTTCGGCAGCGGCTTTAGAGCAGATAGCGGCATGTCCTTTCAGGTTTTGTGCCTTGATGATTTCCGCACTTAAAGCGGTGTCTTCTCCTTCCACCACTTTCAACTGCGGATGCTGGTTCAGAAAATCCCGGCATTGCATCAGAGCGATGGGGTGGGAGTTCACTTCGGTCAGGTCTTTCCAGCTTTCGTCGGGCAGGCAGACAAAGCTATGGGAAATACGCAGTTTATATTCACCGATGATTTGCGTACCGCTTTGGCGCAACAATTCATTATTGTGCAAGAGGCTTCCTGCGATAGTATTCTCGATTGCCAGCATACCGATGAGTTGGCTGTCTTTGCGGATGGTTTTAAACACATCTTCGAAAGTAGCACAGCAAATTAACTCTATCTCTTCTCCTGCGAAGTACTTGTGTGCGGCAATATCGTGATAACTGCCGAGTGTTCCTTGAATTGCTATCTTTTTCATTGTCTAATGGTTATATATAAAAAAAATCCCGCATCCATATAGGAGCGGGATTTATATGATTAATTTCTTTATTCAGTCCTTAAGCATCACTGTCACTTGATACATACAAACTCCCGCTCTACTTTCTGGCTAAAGTAAAAGTAAAAAAAGAAGTAATATGCATAAGTAAACGATTTCATTCTATTTTTCTGCTTTTGGTTTTAATTCCGGGGGCAAAAGTAATACTTTTCTCTTATTTGCAAGCAAGAATGAATATTTTTTTTGTTTTTATCAGCTAAAAAAATCTTTTTATTTCATTTTTGTTGCATTTTTCCGGTTATAGCCCTAACACATTTGTAGGAGTGCTGCCCAGATTGTTGAATTGTCCGTTGAGGGTAGTCTCATCTTTCGGGTTTAGTTCCAGAGACTTTTTCATATCTTCTACAGAGCCGTCTTTATCTCCGTTTAGCAGTTTTGCGCGGCCTCGTTCATGGTAGGCTGCTGCAAAGGCGGGGTTCAACTCGATAGCCTCGTCAAAGAGTGCGATGGCTTCCGGCCATTTTTTCTGTTGGATATAAAGTTGTCCCAGATAAAGGTAAGCCTGTTCGTTGAAGGGGTTGATGTCCGTCACGGTCCGATAGTCTGTTTCTGCCTCTTCTTCCTTTCCGGTGGCAACTTTAATTTTTCCACGGAGCAACAATGCTGTTTCTTCCTCTCCATTCAGAGCGAGCACGGCATCGATGTCTTCCTTTGCCTCCTTATATTGTTGCATTTCTATCAACGTTTCGGCGCGCAGCAGAAGTGCTTCGGTAAAGTTCTCTTTCAGGGCGATAGCTTTTGTCAGATGTGCCACGGTCATTAAACAGTCGTTTTCGCCCTTTTTAGCTTTTCCCAGGAGATAGTGTGCCACGGGATTTCCTTCCTCCAAAGAGATAGCCCGTTGTGCAGCCTCTTCCATTGCTTTGTAGTCTTCCTGCATGAAGCATACATTTGCCAGAGTGATATAGGTGGCAGGCAGTTCAGGCTCTAGTTGCGTCATGCGTTCCAAGAGTTCGCGTCCTTTTTCTATCGCCCCCGTCTGGATATAAACCTGGCTGAGATAACCCAATGTTTCGAAGTCTTCTTCAATGGCAAGAGCTTCAGTAAAGCATTTGATGGCATAGTCCGGGCGTCCCATACGTTGTGCCCGTAAGCCGTCATATTTGAATATCTCAAAGTTTTTCTTGTCGTTTTTTTGCTTTTCACTTTCCGGGTTCTCCGTTTTGCCAGAGAAGAAAGATTTAAAGAAATTAGGCATGGTCTGTTATTTTTTGATTTTGAGTGCAAAAGTAATGAATTCTCTTTATATTTTTCTTATCCCTGCGGAATTATCTGCTTCTATCAATCCATTTATCATTTTCACTTTCCCTTCTTCCACTAAATGCTGAAGTACCTGGCTGATGCTTTCCGGTTGGGCGGAAAGTTGCTGGGCGATTGCAGCGGGAGTGAGAGGCCGGGCGCTTATGGCTGCCAGGATTTGTTCTTTCAGTTCCTTGTAAGTATCCGATGAAAGGGAAGTGTTGCTGTGACGGTTGCGACATACGTCGCACACGCCGCAATCGTGCTCGTTTTCTTCTCCGAAATAATGGAGTAACTGCCGGCTCCGGCAAGTATGCTCCGAGGTAACATATTCTTCCATGGCATGGATACGCGCTGTATACCTTTTTTTTCGTTCTTCGTATACAGTGGGAGAAATTTGCAGGTAACGTAATTCTACCCGTTCCCGTGTATATATAATATAAGGTGTCTTTTTTCGAGGGATATAGTCTATGATGCGGCGTTTAGAGAGCATGATGAGCAGATTGTACACTTGATGGGAATCCAGATTAGTGCGTAAGGCAAGATAGGGCTCACTGATGTAAACGTAATCTGTGAAAAGCCCTGTGTACGAACGGAGAATGATTTGCATAAGCGTTTCTGCTTCTTTACCCATTTCGCGTAATTTATAGAGTTCGTCACGCCGGATGAGGAAGATGAGCCTCGAGGCATTGTCTTGTTCGTCCGTGTATTCCAAGTATCCCGCTTGGGTGAGAATTTTCAAAGCACTGTCTACCGGTACAGGAAAATATTTGAAAGTGCGGCAAAATTTCTCTAAATCAAATTCACGGATACAATCCTGTCCGTCTCCCATTGCCATTTGGTAGTAATATTGCAGATGCTCATACACATCTTTAATGTATTCTTTATCGGGAAAAGTGTCTGCAATGCGTTTATGGAGGGTGATTTTATCCGACTTTGTGTATAAGATGATGGCGTATGCCTGCTTGCCGTCGCGACCCGCCCGTCCGGCTTCCTGGAAATAGGCTTCGGGAGAATCCGGTAGATCCAGGTGAATAACTATTCTCACATCCGCTTTGTCGATTCCCATACCGAATGCATTGGTAGCCACCATAACACGGCACTCTCCATTTTGCCAGAGCTTCTGTCTCTGGTCTTTGACGGCATTGTCCAGTCCGGCATGATAAAAATTTGCAGTGATGTCTTCGTGAATAAGCAATTCAGTGACTTCTTTCGTCCGGCGGCGGCTCCTGACGTATATAATAGCACTTCCCTGTATGCGACGAAGGAGGCGGAGAAGTTCGCCAGTCTTGTTTTCTGCCGGATAAACGATATAAGCCAGGTTTTTCCGTTCGAAACTCATTCGGAATACATTCTTTTTGCGGAAATGCAACCGTTGCTGAATGTCTTCCACCACTTCAGGAGTAGCTGTAGCAGTCAGTGCCAGCACAGGGGCGCCGGGAAGTAAATCTCGTATTTCGGCTATTTTGAGATAGGCTGGTCGGAAATCATATCCCCATTGAGAGATACAATGGCTCTCGTCCACTGTAATCATACTAATTTTCATAGACCGGAGTTTGATACGGAAAATCTCGGTAGCCAGCCGTTCCGGAGAGATGTAGAGAAATTTATAGTCTCCGAAAATACAATTCTCCAGAGCGATGATGATTTCCTGCCGGGTCATTCCCGAATAGACTGCCGTAGCCTTGATGCCCCGTCGTTTGAGGTTCTGCACCTGGTCCTTCATCAGGGCGATAAGAGGTGTGACTACAATACACAACCCTTCTTGGGCAAGGGCGGGCACTTGGAAGGTGATGGACTTTCCACCACCTGTAGGCATAAGTCCAAGTGTATCCTTGCCATCAAGAATACTGGTGATGATTTCTTCTTGCAAATCGCGAAAAGAATCATATCCCCAGTATTGTTTTAATATGGCATGGATTTTCTCCCTTTGGTCCATCTTCTTTTATTCGATTGGTTTGATATCTTCAATCTGCAATTGGACTTCGTTGCGTTTATGTGTGTTTTCTTCAATAGTGTAACAAATATCGAATGAGCGCTTGGTTTTGATATAACGGACGTGCGAACTCTGTCCGAAAGCGATTCCATTCATCACATTGTTCGACTTGTTGTCTACAAGCTCCAGTTTAATATGTTCCTGGTCGCGTCCCACCACCTTGCTGGTTCCATAATCATACACATGGTGTGTGCAGAATACCGGTTTCGTGTTGTCCGGTCCGAAAGGGTTGAACCTCTTTAGATCATTAAAAAATTTAGGGGTAATATCTTTAAAATCTATTTCGGCGTCGATGTCGATAACTGCACTTGTTTGTTCAGGCAAGATGTGCCGCGATACAAACTCTTCGAATCGTTGGGTAAATTTATCTACGTTTTCCACTTTCATAGACAGCCCTGCGGCATACGTATGCCCGCCAAAATTTTCGAGTAAGTCGCGGCAATGTTCGATAGCTTTGTACACATCAAAACCTGACACTGAACGTGCCGAGCCTGTAGCCATGTCATCGGTACGGGTCAGTACAACCGCAGGACGGTAGTAGATTTCCGTCAACCGTGAAGCAACGATGCCGATAACCCCTTTATGCCAGTCTTCGTTGTAGAGAACGATAGAGCGGCGGTCCGCCAGACCTTCCAAGTCGGCAACGATGCGATTGGCCTCTTCCGTCATAGACTTGTCGAGGTCTTTGCGTGTCTCGTTGTATTGGTTGATTTGGTCGCTTTTTTCCAGTGCGGCAGAAAAATCTTTCTCCGTCAGCAGGTCCACTGCCTCTTTTCCATTCTGGATGCGTCCCGATGCATTGATGCGGGGACCTATTTTAAATACGATGTCGCTGACCGTTATTTCTCTTTCTCCCAAGCCACATACGTCGATGATAGCTTTGAGTCCTACGCTGGGGTTACTGTTCAGTTGTTTCAGTCCATGGTAAGCCAAGATGCGGTTTTCTCCCATGATGGGGACAATATCCGAGGCAATGCTGACAGCTACCAAGTCGAGTAAAGGGATAAGATTATGAAACTCAATGCCATTATTCATAGCAAATGCTTGCATGAATTTGAATCCTACACCGCAGCCCGAAAGATGGGTGTATGGGTAGGTATTGTCCAGCCGCTTGGCATTCAGGATAGCGACTGCGGGCGGCAGGATGTCATCCGGCACATGATGGTCGCAAATGATAAAGTCAATGCCTTTTTCCTGGGCATACGCAATTTCTTCCACGGCTTTGATACCGCAATCCAATACAATAACAAGTCCTACACCGGTCTCTGCGGCATAGTCCACCCCCTTTCGTGAAATCCCGTACCCTTCGTTATAGCGGTCGGGAATGTAATAGTCAATGTTCGAATAGAACTGTTGTATGAACTTGTAGACCAACGCTACAGCAGTAGTTCCGTCTACGTCGTAATCTCCATAAATCAGAATGCGTTCTTTCTTTCCCATTGCCCTGTTCAGGCGCTCCACTGCAATATCCATATCTTTCATGAGGAATGGATCGTGCAGATCGGGCAATTGCGGGCGGAAAAACTTCTTGGCGTCTGCCACCTTAGTGATTCCCCGCTGTACCAATAGTTGGCCCAATATAGGACTAATGCCTAATTCCCTGGCCAATATGCGGCTTGTCTCTGCCTGTTCTGGTGTAATGGGTTGATAATTCCATTTGTGATTCATTTTATATATTATTTTTTCTTTTTCTGTTCCCGAAGTCAGAAAGGCACTTCTTTCCAACGAGGGGTAAAAGTACGAAAAAAACCGGAAGTAGAAGGGGATATTGCATATTTTCTTTATAGACGCAGCAAAATTCAGGAAAGACTTGACAAGAGGCTTTTTTTGTTGTATATTTGTAGTCTGATGACAGCAATTTAAAGATATAACGAATGAAACTAATAATAATACAATTAAATATAATAACAAATTATCAAGGGAATCTTTATGCTCCTTAGGGCATAGAAACCTTGTGTATAAGCTTGAGGCTGCAACTTTCTAGGAGGTTTGCAGCCTTTTTTGTTACATAAAATCAGGAAAATGCCTTTTAAAGGGCATAATGGAGTTTATTATAAACTGGAAGAGCGTTTTGCCTAAAACTATCTCTGAGTTTATGCATAAACTCGGAATCGATTTAGGGCAACGGGTAATCTTTTTTCTTCTTATAAAAATAGGGAGAATATGTATCCTCCCTATTTGGCTTGTTAAATAATAAATTTATGAGACATTTTGTCTGTTCTGAATAGTGGACAAAACAAAGATGTTTCCCTTTATGGCAGATTTTCTATTTCTCTCAGCCACATAGCCGCGCTGGCATCACTTGGCATACGCCAGTCTCCTCTTGGGCTGATGGAGATGCTTCCTACTTTGGGGCCATCCGGTAGGCACGACCGTTTAAACTGCTGGCTGAAGAATCTCCGGAAGAAAGTGTAAAGCCACTTCTTTATAGTCTCTTCGTTATATTCTCCTTTAAAGGCTAGCGTTGCCAGGAAGAAAATTTTAGCAGGGCGAAAACCGTACTTGAGGAAATAATAGAGAAAGAAATCGTGTAATTCATACGGGCCGACTAAGTCTTCGGTTTTTTGTTTAATTTCTCCGTTCTCGTCGGCAGGGATAAGCTCGGGGCTGATGGGTGTGTCTACAATGTCCAACAATGTGGCACACGACTCGCCGTCTACTTCGTTTTCGGCAATCCATTGTACCAGATGTTTCACCAGTGTTTTGGGTATACCGCCGTTTACACCATACATAGACATGTGATCTCCGTTGTAGGTTGCCCATCCCAATGCAAGTTCCGATAAGTCTCCGGTTCCTATCACCATTCCCTCCGTCTGATTGGCAACGTCCATCAAAATTTGGGTTCGTTCGCGTGCCTGGGAGTTTTCATAGGTCACATCATGGACATTAATATCGTGGTCAATGTCTTGAAAATGCTGGATACATGCTTGGCGAATGCTGATTTCGCGGACGGAGATTCCTAGCGAATTCATCAGGGAGAGAGCATTGTTGTAGGTACGGTCTGTGGTTCCGAAGCCTGGCATAGTGATGCCTAAAATATCTTTCCGCGAGAGTCCCAGGCGGTCGAAAGTTTTGGCGCAAACCAGTAGGGCTAAGGTGGAATCCAATCCTCCGGAAATGCCGAGCACAGCGGTTTTGGCTTTGGTATGCAGCAAGCGCTGGGCAAGACCTGCTATCTGAATAGAAAATACTTCCTGGCAGCAGGCATCCAATTCTTTCCCTTGGGGAACAAAAGGATGGGGATTGAACGGGCGGGTCAGATTCAATTCTTTGGTGTTTACCAATTCGGTGGTGATACGCACAGGGGGCTGAGCCGAAAGATTGGCACTGTTGAAGGCAAAAGTGGTGTTCACCCGTCGTTCGGCACGGAGGCGTTCCACATCTATTTCGCTGATAACAAGTTGTTCTTCTAAAAGGAAACGTTCGCTCTGGGCTAATAAGTTCCCGTTTTCATAAATAAGCCCGTTACCCGTAAACACAACATCTGTACTGGATTCGCCGAAACCACACGAAGTGAATACATATCCGGCTAAGCAACGTGCAGATTGTTGGCTGATAAGAGAACATAGATAGGCATGTTTGCCGATGCCTTCGTTGTCTGCCGATAAATTGAAAAGTATTTCAGCTCCTTGAAGAGCCAGGGACGAACTGGGAGGAATGGTTGCCCACAAGTCCTCACATATCTCTATGCCGAAAGTTGTATCTGAGGTTTCAAACAGTAGGTTGGAGCCTATAGGAACCATTTGTCCGCAAAGGCGTACGGAAGTCTCGGTAAGTTGTAAAGCAGAGGTGAACCATCGCTTTTCGTAGAATTCTTTGTAGTTAGGCAGGTAGGTCTTGGCTACCGCTCCAAGCACTTTTCCTTTTTGAATGACTACGGCTGCGTTGATAACAGTGGAGTTGACTACAACCGGCATTCCCAAAATTGAAATGATGTCTAGTTGGCGGGTGTTGTTCAGTACTTGAATCAGCCCCATTTCCGCTTCTTCCAGCAATAGTTGTTGGGCAAACAAATCTCCGCATGTATACCCTGTGATACACATTTCGGGGAAACCGATGATTTGCACTCCTTTGCCTTCAGCAATGGCTATAAGGCTCTCTATTTGTTCAGCATTGAACTTGCAGTCCGCCACTTTCACTCTAGGTATGGCGGCTGCTACTTTTACAAATCCGTAATTCATCTTTATACCTTATTTATATATATGGTTGCAAAAATAGGAAATACTTTTGAATTTCTTTTTCTAATCCACTGTTAAAAGCTTCTCTTTGACAAAGGGAAGCCATTAATGTATGTTTATGCATTTTCTGCCTGAAAGGTTTCCTTAGCAATGAATAATTATGTTTTTTTCACTTTTTTGACTGTAAGTAATAGAATGATAGGGAAATACCCCGTATTGCTCGCATGTAACTTACATAAAAGGAGGTTTTTCTTAAATTTGATTGCTTTTTGATTATTTTGCTCAAAAAGCATCTTATATCACTTTCTTTTATTAATAAATTGAAAGTATTTCCTAATAAAATTAGTAATACCTTTGCAAGGTTTTTATTCAATTCATAATATGCACAATTTAATATCTTTTTATAGGACGGTTTTAACGGTATGGATAAATATTAAAAGACGAGATGATTTAATGCGGTCAAGAGTGACTTTTTTATCCGCCTAAAATCTTATCCGCTTTTGTATTCGTGGCGATAGAATACCCCAAAATCAAGTAAATATATAATTAAGTAAAAGTAAGAGATGAGAAGATTTATTCTTATGTTTATCTCTCTTGCTTTTATGGGTGTACAATTGCTCTTTGCACAAAGTTTTGTTGTGAAGGGTAAGGTCGTTTCCGACGAAGGAAATGAGCCGTTAATTGGTGTATCCATAATGCAAGAGGGTAGTGGTACTGGTGTAGTTACCGATTTCGATGGTAACTACTCTATTGAAATCAAAGGAGCGGCGAAAGCCACTTTGAAGTTCTCGTATATTGGTATGCAGGCACAAACACATCAAGTGACTGCTCATACTGGAGTATTAAATGTTGTATTGAAATCTGATGCCCAGTTGGTGGACGAAGTTGTGGTAGTGGCATACGGGGTTCGTAAGAAAGGTACGATTGCAGGTTCGGTATCCACAGTGAAGGCTGAAAAGATGGAAAACGTGCCGGCAGCTGGTTTCGACCAGGCATTGCAGGGACAGACCCCGGGATTGATGGTGGTTTCTAATTCGGGTGAGCCCAGCAAAGCTGCCACTTTCCAGATTCGTGGAACAAACTCATTGAGTTCGGGTACTTCTCCTTTGTTTATTCTGGATGGTATGCCTATTTCCAGTGCTGACTTTAATACTATCAGCCCGAGTGATATTGAATCTATTTCAGTATTGAAAGATGCATCTTCTACGTCTATTTATGGTGCGCGTGCTGCGAACGGTGTAGTGGTAATCACTACCAAACGGGGTCGCTCTTTGGATGCTGCAAAAGTTACTTTCCGCACTCAGTTAGGTTTCTCCCGCTTAGCACAAGATGATTGGTCACTCATGAATACGGCGGAACGCATTCAGTATGAAAAGGAATTGGGGTTGGATAAAGGTCAGAATTATGACAAACTGTCTCGTACAAATATCAATTGGCTCGACATGGTGTTCAATGATAATGCACCTTTGCAGAATTATGAACTTTCGGTGAGCGGTGCTACGGAAAAGGTGAATTATTATGTTTCCGGTGGATTTTACGACCAGGAGGGTATTGCCGTAGGATCTGATTTTCAACGATATAATTTCCGTGCCAATGTAGAAGTAAAGGCGAAGAATTGGTTGAAGATAGGTACTAATTCAATGATTGCTTACGAGGACATAGAGCAATCGGTAGAGGGTGATTATGCGATTAATACACCGATTGCGGCTACTCGGTTTATGTTACCTTACTGGAATCCATATAAAGAAGACGGTAGCTTGGCTTCTCAAAGTGATGGCAGTTGGAAAGGTACAGGAGAAAATCCTTTGGAATGGATAGAAAACAATCCTGTGAAATATAAAAAGTATAAAGCCTTAACTAATTTTTATGCAGAAGTTACACCGGTGAAAGGATTAATAATTCGTTCGCAGGTTGGTGCCGATTATTCTCATTCAACCGGTTTTATGCAATCATTCCCCAGTTATAAGCCCAATAATAATATTGGTCGGGCTGGACGCAACTCCTCTGATATGCTGAATCTGACAATTTCTAATACGGCAAGCTACCGTTTCATGTTAAAGGATATACACTCTTTTAATTTCTTGGTAGGTCAGGAAGGAGTGGACTATCGTTCGGAAGGCTTTGAAGTGAAGACAAAAGGGCAGAATAATGACTTTTTGACGAATGTTACTTCAGGAACTATGGCTTATCAGTGGGGAGATAACACTACTAGCTATGGTATGGTTTCTTTCTTTGGCCGTGGTGAATATAATTATGACGATCGTTATTATGCAGATTTTTCTCTGCGTACTGATGCTTCATCTCGTTTTGGTAAAGAGGGGCGTTGGGCTACTTTCTGGTCAGTAGGTTTAATGTGGAACCTGCGCAAAGAGAAATTCATGCAGAAATATGATTGGCTGAGCAATGCGCAGATAACTTTCAGTACAGGTACTTCCGGTAACTCGGAAATTCCTTCGTATGACCACTTAGCTTTAGTGAGCGGTGGGCTTACTTATGCTGGCGATGCTGGTATTGCCCCGACTCAGAGAGGTAATGAGAAACTGGGATGGGAGCAATTGTGGACAACTAACGTTGGATTGCGTTTAGGGTTCTTCAATCGTTTAAATGTAAATGTTGAGTTTTATAATAAACTTACCAGCAACATGTTGATGGAAGTGCCCGTGCCTATGGCAGATGGCGGTTATGGCTTTGTTTGGGATAATGTAGGTGAAATGATCAACCGGGGTGTTGAAGTTGCAGTAGATGCAGACGTAATCCGTACTAAGGATTTTGTGTGGAACTTGAATGCCAATGTTTCTTATAATAAAAATAAGGTTACTGAACTTTATAACGGACAGACGGAGTATGAAATTTCTACTACCGGTACTAAGTTCGTAGTAGGTCATTCTGCCAGAGAGTTTTATCTGAACCGTTATGCAGGAGTGAATCCAGCTACGGGAGATGCACTTTGGTACACAAAGGACGGCGAGCTTACTACAGAGTATAAAGAGTCAGACAAAGTTATGTTAGGCAAGAGTTTTACAGCTCCCTGGCAGGGTGGATTTGGAACCTCTTTTTCTTGGAAAGGGTTGATGCTCAGTGCACAGTTCAGTTGGGTAGCCGATCGCTGGATGTTCAATAATGACCGTTTCTTTGAAGAGAGTAATGGTCTCTATACAGCGTATAACCAGTCGAAGCGTTTGTTATATGACCGTTGGAAGAAACCGGGCGACGTGACCGATATTCCTCGTCACGGTGTGACACCTCAGTTGGACTCCCGTTTTGTGGAAGATGCTTCTTTCCTCCGTTTGAAGAATGTGATGTTAGGCTATACTTTACCTCAAGAATGGCTAAAGAAAACCAAGTTTTTCACAAATGCACGTGTATATGTGCAAGGACAGAATTTGCTGACTTTTACGAAGTTTACCGGGCTTGATCCGGAATCTTCCTCTAACATGTATCGGGCACAATATCCTATGTCCCGTCAGTTCTCCTTTGGTTTGGACGTTTCATTCTAAAAAAATATGAGTACGATGATAAGAAAAATAAAATTTATAATATTGGCTGCTGTGGCTTTGTCTGCGACTTCTTGTCTTGACAAATTCCCTGATGATGCTATCCCTGCGGGTGAGGCGATGACTACAGTGGCAGAAGCCAACCAGGTGGTGATTGGTATATATGCCGGCTTCAAAAGTTCTGCTCTTTATAGTGGTTCTTTGACATTGCTTCCTGATCTTCAGTCAGACCTGGTTTATGCCGTAGAAGGATATTCAAATGCCTACGGTAATATCTGGAAATGGGATATTCTGGCCACTAATCCTGAAATTGAGGGTGTATATGGTGCATTATATACTATTATTGGCCGGTGTAATTTCTTTTTGGAGAATGTAGAACGTGTAGAACAAAATACGGTGGATGATGATTTATTAGCAAAACTCGATTCTTATAAAGGGGAAGTCTATTTTGCACGTGCATTGGCTTATTCGGAACTTCTCAAGTTGTTCTGTAAAGCTTATGACCCGGCAACGGCTGCTAATGAGTTGGGTATGCCGTTGGTTACTAGCTATTCCAATGCCGGACGCTTAAAACGTGCTTCGCTGGAAGAATCTTATCAGTTTGTATTGGAAGATTTGGAAAGGGCTGCCCAATATCTGGAACCGGATGAAGATGATACGACTCCTGTTTACAATACGCATTATTTCACAATTGGGGCTGTTCACTCTTTGTATGCTCGCGTTTATCTGTATATGCAAGATTGGACCAATGCTGTGAAATATGCTTCTAAGGTTATTGATAGCAAGAAATATACTTTGGCAAGTGTAACTAAAAAGTCTTACTCCAATGATTATAACGATTATGAGTACATGTGGAAGTATGATGCTTCTACAGAAATTATCTGGAAAGTATATTTTGATATAAACTCTTATGGAGGCCGGTTAGGAACTATTTTCTTTAACTATGACTATACTTCTTATAAGCCCGACTATGTGCCGGGTAAATGGGCGTTACAACTTTATGCCGATGCCGATAGACGTTATGAAGCTTTCTTTGCAACAGCTACTACCGGTTATACCCATGGTTTGACTTGTCCGTTGCTGATTAAATATTATGGTAATATGAATTTCCTTTCTAACAATATCTTGCATGTATGTATGCCTAAGCCTTTCCGTTTGTCGGAACAATATTTGATTCGTGCTGAGGCTTACTGTCAGCTGAAAGAATATGGAAAAGCAGGAAAAGATATTTCTAAATTACGTATAGCTCGTTACGCTACTTATGGTGGTTCAACTTCCATCACTTCTGATAATTGGTTGGATGTGATTGAGCAGGAACGTGTAAAAGAACTCTATATGGAAGGTTTCCGTTTGACGGACCTTAAACGTTGGGGAAAAGGATTCAAACGTGAACCTCAAACTTCCTCTCTTGCTCCGGGCAATAGTCTGAAGATAGAGGCTTCGAATACTTTGTTCGTATGGCCTATTCCGCAGCATGAATTGCAATCGCCGAATCATGATATTGAGCCCAATGAAAGCAATAAATAAGTAATATAGAAAAGGATACAATAATAATGAAACGAATATTTATAGGATTATCTACAATCGTTGCTGCAGTTGTTGCTCTTTCGGGATGTGATTCTTCGAAAGACAGAACAACTTACCGCGGTCCCGAGTATGTGATGTTTTCCGATACATTGTCCTATTTCCCGGTATCGAACAGTGAAGATTACTTTCATGTGCATATTGGTTCGACCGTGGCATGTGATTATGACCGGACATTTGGTATAGAAGTGGATGATAAAAACAGTAATGTGATTGAAAATAAGCATTATGCTATCGAATCCAACTCCGTGACGATTAAAGCCGGTGAACGTTCTGCGGATGTTAAGATTCGCGGTATCTATGAAAATATCGGTAAGACCGATTCTCTTTCCCTGACTTTGCGTCTGATAGCAGAGGATAATGTTACGTGGGACTTGTATGGAACCAAAACACGTATAGAGATGATGAAAGCTTGTCCGTTCGATATCAATACATTTAGCGGATATTGTAAAGTGACTTCTTCATTCTTTAGTAGTTATATGCAAACCACTGACTTGCGTCTGGTGAAAACAGAGCCGGCAAAAGAAGAGAACACTATCGTTATCCACGATCTCTTCTATAAAGGTTATGATATAATATTGAAGTTTGATGCTTCCGATCCGTTGGAACCGTTTGTAGACATGGACGAACAGATTCTGGGAAGTACAGCCGAAGCCTTTGGTACGATTCATGGTGATGGTAAGTTGAGAATAAAGCAACCTACTACTTATGTCTCTTATTACAATGTATGTCAGCGCTTTGTATTCCAATACGTTACCATATATGTGGAAGGTAAAGGTACGGTAGGAACTTACATTAATATATTGGAGTGGATCAGTGATGAAGAAGCTGAACAACTAAAGAAACAAGGATACTAAAAACAGATTGTATGAAAGATTTAAAATATTATTTGGGATTTATCATGCTGGCATTCTGCGTTCTCTTTGTTGCTTGTAGCGACGATGACGAAGAGGTGAAACCTGTTTTCCCCGAATTGCAGAAACTGGAATGCGCAGTAGGAGATGAGAAAGCTTTGTCTTTCGAGGCTACCGGAAACTGGACACTGACCTCGTCCGCCCTTTGGTGTACATTTGTGGTAGACGGAGAGAATGTTTATTCTTGCTCCGGCACTGCAGGACAGCAGACGGTTAATATCTCTATCGGCGACGATGCCACTGCTTTGCTAAAGTCGTATAAAGCAGAACTAAAGTTGATGATGGGGGGAGAACAACAAGTGATTTTTGAAGTAACCCGCCCCACGACAGGTTATGAACTGCATGCATTCAATGCAGATCAAACGGTGGAATATACAGCTGAGAATCCTTATGTGCAGGATTATGCAGAAAAAGGAGTTATCAAGGTTACTGCGAATGCCGATTGGGTAGTGGAAGGTACGGTTAGTCTTGATTTGAGCAATACTTATGGGTTGGCAGGAGATGTTATACAGATTAAACCGACATTGAAATCCGGATTCGAACATCGTAAAGAAGCATGGGAACAAGAACTTATCTTTAAAAACAAAGAAGGAGAAGTGATTGCTAAAGTGCCGGTACAGTATGATGGTATCCCGTCGGATAAGATTGAATTTAGCAATGATAATCCTTTTACGAATACGATTAAAGTATCGGTAGATGGTGAATCTTATACGTATGAGGAAGAAACTTTTGGTTATGAAGGAGTTCCTTTAAAAGTAATGGCTAGAAATAACGAATACACATATGTAGGTGTGGAATACTCTCAGGAAATGAGTGCAGAGACAGGATGGAATATCGTATGGACGTTTAAACAACTTAGAGGTTGGGAGAACTGGTTATGGATAGACGATGATGGAAAAGGAAATCTTCTGATTGCTGCTAAAAATAATGAAAGTGCTAAACGTACTGCTTATTTGATGGTATTCCCAAATTCTGTATATGACGAAATTGAAGATGATTTTGAAACTAAGGTCTTGTCTCCGGATGGTATACCGAATGAATATGCTGGTTATATCGCGGCGAATATAGAACAAGAAGCTTTTGTTGCTACTTCCGGTTTGTCTATAATGGATGCATATACTTTCCAACCGATAAAAGACGGTATGGGAAATATAATACAACCTGAACTTTATGAGGGTATGAGTGAAGACCAACTCATAGAGAAGTATGGTACTTCTAATATTTATCTTATTTATTCCTTCACTTTAGGAGTAGACTATAGCCATATATTTATTGTACCTAATGGATATACTGGATATAACTTAAATGGAACCACAAAACTGAATGGAGTTGATACAGCTTGGTCTGGCGTTGCCTTAGAGCCGGGTATGAATTCAAATGAGCAGATGGGTGTTTATGTCTACGGTATAGGACCGGATACGAATGGACCGGAAATGACCATAACATTGAATGATGGAGACACTCCGTATGCTGTGTTACTAATTCAGACACGTTATCCAGATTGATAGAGAATTTAAAATAGATCAATTTATGAAATCTAAGATATTATTTACAAAAATGCTTTTCCTTTCTTGTCTGGTAATGGCTTTGGGCTTTACCTTGGGCAGTTGCTCCGACGATGACGAAGAAACGCAAGCAGGATATGGATACGCTCAATTTAAACTTTTTAAGAGTGGGTCCTATAAAAAAGAAAGTGCGACACGTGCCGGTACTAATGAACTGGACTATTTGCGTGATGCACAAAAGATGAAAATCATCCTTCTTAATAATAAGGATGGAGCGGAGATTGTTCAGACCGTAGGAGTATATCCTATGGGAAGTGAGACGGAGTTTGGCTTACGCAGTGAAAATCTGCAATTGATGTCCGGAAGCTATACGATGGTCGGTTTCTATCTTTATAAAGTGAAAGGCCAGGATTTGGACGTTATTCTTTCGGGAGAGCCGGAAGAAGAAACAGTGATTAATATCACGAATGGTGGATTAACTTTGCAAGATGTTGTTGTCCGAGTGGTAGAGCGTGGAAGCGTGAAGTTTACTCTGACAAAGAACTTGATAGATAATACGCGCAGTGCAGGCAATGCTGATAACTATGTATTTTCTGATGTGCGTTTAGCTTCGATTACTGTACAAAATGAGTTTACTAAAGCGAAAACAACCTTTTTGAATGTGCCCTTTAAGTACACTGAGAAAACAGGTACGGAGCATAATTTGTATGCAGTGGCTGAAAGTGATTCTTTGCTTTCGCTTCCGGCAGGAACTTATACGCTGGTTTCTTATGTTTTGATGGATAAGAATAAAAAGACGCTTGATGGTGATGAGGTAGTTGTAGAAACAGAATTCAAAGTGAAAGATAACGAGACGACAGAAACTTCTGTTCCGGTCAATCTGTATCATAGCGCTGAATATATTCAGGATTACATTGCCTTGCGCCAGATATGGGAAGCGTTGGACGGTGAAAATTGGAGTTATTCTGGTGCAGCTTATCCGGAAGGATGCAATTGGGATTTCAATAAGGAAATTGATATGTGGGGAGACCAACCAGGAGTGGATGTAGATACAAAGGGGCGTGTTGTCTCTTTACATCTGGGTTCATTCGGCGCAAGAGGTTTTGTCCCTGCTGTCATAGGACGTTTAAGTGAATTAAAGATTCTCACTTTAGGTACGCACTCCGACCAACTGGGCGACAATATGCTTGAGCAATGGAACGGTGAAATAACTCCTGCTCAGAAAGAAGCCTGGCGGAATGATTACTATGAGAAATTCTTGAAAAAGGATTTAAGATCTACTTTTTCCGAAGTGTTGCAAAAGGGGTTTGAGTTGGAAAAAAATCCGGTTGTAAAGCCTACATTGACTCGTGCAACTACCAGAGATGTTTCTCCGGGTAATCTTACGAATGGCATCACAGGCATTTCTAAAGAAATTAATAAGCTGACCAAGTTACAGCAATTGTTTATTGCCAATGGTAAGTTCTCCGACTTTGAAGAAGGAACAGACTTTACCGGATTGAAAGATTTAACCGATGTGGAGTTCTATAATTGTCCTTCTATGAAGGTTTTGCCAGAAGCATTATTCACAATGGTGAATATAGAATTACTGAATCTGGCAAATAATCCTCAGATTGAGTCAGATGTTTTCTTTGAAGGTTTGGATAAATTGGCTAATTCTCCGACTGCACCTAAGTTGCAGATGCTTTACATAGGTAATAACAAGTTGAAAGAACTACCGAAAAGCTTCCGCAATTTTAAGAAATTGAGTAAATTGGACTGTAGCTATAATCAAATAGAGAAAATACATCCCTTTGGTAAAAACGTTAACATAATTCAGTTGACAATGGATTACAACCAAATTACTGAAGTGCCGCACGATGAAGAAGGCTATTTCTGTGGATATGAAGATGTAGAAACTTTCTCTTTTGCTCATAATAAAATTAAGGTATTCCCTAATATCTTTAATTCGGAATCTGTATATATAATGTCATCGGTAGACTTCTCTTTCAATGAAATTACAGAGTTTGAAGACGGAGATAATTATAGAGGAATTAATACTAAAACTTTATCTTTAGCAGGCAATAAACTAAAGACCTTCCCGGCTATTTTGTTTAAGACCAATTCCTATATCACTCAATTGGCTTTGAGTGGAAACGGTATGGAAGAATTCCCGGATGGATCGTTAAAGGGAGGAAAACAAACATACTTCTTACAGAGTATTGATTTGACTTACAATAAGCTTTCTGAGTTACCTAAGGAGTTTAATGCGGTTACCTTGCCTTACTTATATGGTATTGATATGAGTAATAACTGTTTTAAGAAGTTCCCCACAGGTCCGTTGAATTGCAGCACCTTGACAGTATTTGGTTTGCGTAATCAACGCGATGCCAAAGGAAACCGTATTATGCGTGAATGGCCTACTGGCATCTATCAGTGCCCCAGTTTATCTGCTTTATATTTGGGAGGAAATGATTTGAGGAAGATTGAAGATACAATTTCACCCGATATTTTCGTCTTTGATATCCAAGATAACCCAAATATTTCTATAGACCTCTCCGCGGTTTGTGAATATATTAAATATGGTTATTATCAATTGATGTATGACCGTACGCAGGATATACGTGGGTGTGATTATTTAGATTTAGAATAATAAAACAATGAAAAATAGAATATATATGAAATCGTTATGGAAAGTAGCTTTCGGTCTGTTCGCTGCTTTATGGGTGACGACGGCATGTGATGATTCGGATGATGAATCTATTTCCGGTTTTGGTTTGGATACTCAGGAAATAACTATGGGTGCTGAAGGAGGTTCTAAGGCCGTGGGCGTCGCTTCGGAAACAAAATGGGTGGCGAAGGTGGATCAACCTTGGGTAAAGGTAATGCCAGCTAATGGTATTGGCGCTACCAAATGCGAAATAGTGGTAGATACTACTTTATCTAATGACATACGTCATGCGATGGTGACGTTCATCCCTGAAGGTCAAGCCAAGCAAGAAGTGAAAATTCATCAGACTGGTTATGGAAAGATGATCGGGTTGAGTGAAACTGAGATGAAAGTAGCCAGCATGCCGCAGAAGAGTACAGACGTGCGTTACTTTGATATTTCAATAACTACCAATGTAGAATTTAATATATCTGTTCCTGCAGATGCCAAGTGGATACGTGTGGAAGGAAATCCTTCTGTTTCTTTAGACTTCGGAGCACGCCCGCGTACTACTAAAGTCCGATTTAATTGGGAAATGAACACGGAGCCTGAAGAAAGACTTGCTGTAATCTCTTTTGTTCCTAAGAATGAGGGAGATGTGCTGGAAAAAGAAGTTGTCCTGAACGTAAGCCAGGAAGCTGCTCCTAAGATAGAAGATAACCGGCAAGGTGATTCACTCGCTTTGCTTATCATCCGGGAAAAACTGCACTCTATGACGAGTTGGGATACAAGCGAAAAGATGGAGTACTGGAAAAGTATTACTCTTTGGGAAAAGACGGATGAAGGAGTACAAGAAGAATGGGTAGGACGTATCCGTGCCATAGACTTGCGTATAATGAATACCAAAGAGGAATTGCCGGCTGAATTCAGACATCTGAAGTATCTGGAGACTCTAATGATATATGGAAATACAAATACAGCTTTGCTTCCTGATAAATATCAGATAGGGACTGCCTTGGCCAATCTTGAACACCTCAAACATCTCACTATATCGGCATTTGGTATCACTACGATAGATCCTATGACCGAACTAACGGAGCCAATGAAGACTTTGGAGTCTTTGAACTTGAGTAGTAATAACTTTACTGATTTGCCACGAACTATCAATAGCAGAAACTTCCCCAATTTGACTGCATTGAATATGGGTGGTATGCGCCGTTATGATACACGTACAGATTTGCGTGATAATGTTTGGCAAGAGAATGGCGGTATGAGAATCCCTGCTTCCAGATTGGAAGATTTGTTTAAATGGGATAACTTGAAGGTGCTTGCTCTGTCTTATGGTTATATATATGGTGAACTTCCTACTATGAAAAGTTGGAATACTCGCTACTATACAGCCGAACAGATTGCAGCCAATGATACATTGAATAGTGCAAGTGATGCCGATAAGCGGCGTCTTATGACGGAAATTCCTTGTGTGTTACCTAATCTTGAGAGTCTCACTCTCAACTTGAACTTCTTCACAGGTAAAGTGCCTGACTGGTTGTTGTATCATCCGCGTTTTTCTCGTTTTGGTCCTTTTATTTTAATATTCCCTCAAGAAGATGGATATGACAGAGATGGAAAAGTGCCGGGTTTTGATAATGAACCGGAGAATTTGGAATATTTCTATGAATTCTATCCAGCTGCAAGACCTAAAAAAACCGAAGAGTAAGTTATGAATATAAAGAAAATATACATACTATTAGTAGCTGCGTTTGCAGTGGTATTGGCTGCCTGTTCCGATAGTGACAGGGTTGCCGATTCAATCGTGCCGGATAAAAACGAAGCACCTATTATAGATTTGCCGGCAGGGGCCAGCAAAGGTGAGATTATAATTAAGTTTAAGCCGGGCATTATTTCGACACTAGACCAAGTTCATACAAGAGCGGCCGGGAGCGTAATGACACGCTCCGGCATCTCCGCCATGGACCAAGTGCTTGAGCGTATCGGTACTTCCAAGTTGGAACGTATTTTTCCTGTAGATAACCGTAGAGAAGAACTCACCCGCGAAACCGGACTGAATCTCTGGTACGTAATCCACTTTGATGAAACAATGGACCTGCAGCTGGTGGCAAAAGACCTTGCAAAGGTTGCCGAAGTTGCTAAAGTGCAATACAGCCGTCGTATTCAACGTTCCTATAATCCTAAAGTGAAACCTACTATTTTAAGTGAGGCTACACGAAATACCCTCCAGGCTATGGCAATGAGCCGTAGTATAGAGAGGGATGCACCTACGTTTAACGATCCGGGGTTACCGTTGCAGTGGAGTTACGTTAACAACGGTAAATTATTGCTGGAAAATGAAACGAATCAGTTCGGCGAAAAAATTGTAGACGCTATCCAAGGTGTGGATGTAGGATGTAAAGAGGCGTGGGAATTATGTAAAGGAGATCCTTCTATCATTGTTGCTGTGCTGGATGAAGGTGTAATGTGGAATCATCCTGACTTGATAGGTAACATGTGGGTGAATGAAGCCGAGACGTATGCCTCAAAAGAGGATGCCGACGGGAATGGATATGCCGGCGACCGTTATGGTTACAACTTCGTATCTGATAAAGGCTTTATTTCTTATGACGATGCCAATGATACAGGTCACGGTACACACGTAGCCGGTACGATTGCCGCTGTAAATGGAAATGGAATAGGAGTGTCCGGTATCGCCGGTGGCGATGGTACCCCTAATAGCGGTGTGAAAATTATGTCATGCCAGGTGTTTTCTGGTAATAGTGGTGTGACAATGTATGATGAAGCAAGAGCTATTAAATACGCTGCGGATAACGGAGCGGTAATTTTGCAATGTAGCTGGGGATATAATTCCGGACTTGCCAGCGCCTTGACTTATACTCCGGGCTTTACAACTGATGAAGGTTGGGTAGACGGCGCTCCGCTCGAGAAAGAAGCATTAGATTATTTTATTCATAATGCAGGTTCTCCTAACGGAGTGATCGATGGTGGTATCGTTGTGTTTGCCGGCGGTAATGAATATGCAGCGATGGCGGGATATCCGGGAGCTTATCCCGATTATATTTCTGTAAGCGCCGTGGCAGCCGATGGTACTCCTTCCAGCTATTCTAATTTTGGTCCTGGTATCCGTATTGCTGCTCCCGGCGGTGATAGCGATTATCACAAATGTGAGGAAGGTAAAATTTATTCTACCTTACCGCCTTTTGCGGGAGATTACTATGGATATATGGAAGGTACTTCTATGGCATGCCCACATGTATCGGGAGTAGTTGCACTGGGACTTTCGTATGCAGCGAAATTGCGTCGTCATTTCCGTGCTGAAGATTTCCGTCAGTTAGTTATTGAGTCTGTAGCAGATGCATCTTTGGAATCCTATTTCACAGCACCTAAAACATATTACATGAACTATTCTTATTATGGTTCTACTTCCCCGATGCAGATGGAACCCTCCAAGTACGCAGGTAAGATGGGTAGCGGGTTGATTAACGCTTATAAATTGATGAAATCTATCGAAGGTGGCGGTGTCGAAATGAAAGTTCCCAATATGTTCGTAACGGTGGAAGGTACTACAAAAATCAACTATTCGAGATATTTTAATAATGGAGCGAACCTGACGTTTACTTGCGCTGTAGCAGACCACTCTATCGCTACAATGAGCACTACGGACAATGTGAACTTTACTTTGAAAGGGCTGAAGAGTGGTTCCACTACTGCTACGGTAACTGCAAGCGATGGAACAAAGCAGGAATTCCATATTACAGTACGTAAGAGTAACGGTTGGCTTTAATAAAAACAGTATGTGATGAAACCTCTGGTGAAGATATATATAATGATGTGGATTGCTTTATTCCCTGTGCAAGCTTTTGCACAGGGGAAGCCAATCGATTTCAGTAAAAAGGATTCTTTGCTGAACCCGCCTTTACTGGAAGGACAAGAGGTGTTGCGTTTCGATGCGAAAGAAGTGAACGTAGGGAATTTGTCAGAGGATGATGCGCCGGTAACTTATCGTTTTCATTTTCAGAACGTGAGTAAAAAGGCAGTGACAGTGACCAAAGTGAATACTTCCTGTGGTTGCACAGTGGCTACTTTCAGTAAAGTACCTGTGCAGCCGGGAGAAAAAGGAGAGGTCTCTCTTGTATTTAATCCTTTTCAGCAGGCAGGTAAAGTGAATAAGCATGCATTTGTATACACTGACTTGTCTCGTAGTCACCCTACGGCGAAGATTTTTCTAGTAGGAAAAGTTGCGCCTACTGCTAATCCGTTGGCGGCAGACTATCCTCATTCTATGGGAAATGCTTTGAGAGTGAAAAGGAATGACTTATACTTTAGGGAAATGCCTGCAGACGGTACACGGGTTGAACGCTTGGTGTGTATCAACACAGGAAAACAACCCTTAAAGCTTTCTGCCTCTTTGATACCTCGATACGCGAAGTTTGCTACGGAACCCGAAGTTATAGCTCCAGGACAGGAAGCCGATATTGTAGTTACGATAGACGGCCACCTGTTGCCTCCTGTTAGCAAAACGGAGTTTAGTTTTCCAATTGTTATAGAGGGCATATCGGCAGTTCCTTCCGACCGTACCCTTCATGTGAAGGTCTTCTTACAGAAGTGAGCATACATTAATAATTGAAATAATAATAAGTAAAAATATGAAAACCCTTTTTAGAATAATGGCGCTCTTTGCCCTAGTCATTGGTTTTGCTTCATGCAGCGACGATGATGACGAGGTATTGGCAAAGCCGCTTCTTGAAGTAAATTATGCTAATATAGCCGGAACTTGGCGTCTGGCTGAATGGAATGGCGAGCAAATGGATGGCGATTCCCGTTACTACTATATTACGTTTAATCGTAAAGAAGAGGACGGTAAACGTAAATATCAGGTTTATACCAATCTCAACAGCTTTGTTTCTGAGAAAATCACAGGTGCATTTCTTCTCGATTATGATGAAGACTTGGGAGACTTGATTACAGGGATGTATGATTATACATTGAGTACTGACGACGGCTGGGAACATAAATACATCATTACCGATTTGTACGAGGATTCAATGAAGTGGACAGCCGAAGATGATTCAGAAGAAGTCCGTATCTACACCCGTTGTTCAGAAGTGCCGGCAGATATTGTAGCTGGTACCCGTGCAATTCAATAATCATAATTGAGGAAGAAACAGATAGGTTTGTCTATCCTTTTGGTTATATATGAAGTGGAAGTGTGTTCTTTGAGGGGGCACACTTCCATTTTTTATAGGATAGCGTTTTTAAGTTCTTATGCTTAGTAAATATTCCTTCCTGGTAATCCTATCTTTGCTAGTAGCCAAACGGGAGGTATATCCTTGCTAAAGCTCTTAAAAAAGGCTTTCCTATTGCTCTTTTCGTTAAAAAATGCCGAAATCCTTGCTTTATTGCTATCTTTTTTGTATATTACCACCAATCTAAAACGTGTATATGGAAGAAATAGAAAGAATTGGAGAAAATGCCGGCAAAGTCTGGCGCAACCTGAATGAAAACAGAGGTGAAATATCAATTCAGGAACTTAGCCGGAAAATGAACCTCAGCGCCATTGATATTGCAGTTGCCGTAGGTTGGTTAGCAAAAGAAAATAATATTGTTATAAAAAGGAAAGGCTATCTATTATTTGTAAGCCATTTGGGATTTTGATACTTGAGCTATTCAATCTAGTAAGGAACTAAAATAGGGAGCTCAATAAGAACGATTAACAAAAGCGTATGTAGTCCGAATAAAAGGCATACATACGCTTTTGCATTAAATGCTGCGCAGCATGGACGTATAAAAGCGAATTAATTCTCCAAAATCCATTGTGGTAATAGATAAATTTTGTTTCTTTACATTGTGCCTCTAAATCTTTCAGTAGTAAGAGAGATTTAGGGATAAAGTTGTGAAATGAACCCATTTGACTAATCTTAGAACATGACTTATTATTATGAAATTAATTATTCAACACATCCTTGTAGTATTGTTTTTTATTTCTCTAAATCTTCAGGTTGCAACAGCTCAATCCACTCATAAACTCAAGGTGGACTGGGCACAGTTTATGGCAAAGCAGGATATGGTCTGGGAAGTTCTTCCCGAATATTGGTATGAATCTGCCTATCTGGGTAACGGCATGCTGGGATTGATGATATACAAAGAACCGGGGGAAAACTATATCCGTTTGGAAACAGGAAATTGCGATGTACACGACCATCGCGGTGGAAATAATGACTTATTCAGTATCGGCCGATTGCTCACCGGACATTTTGCATTGAATCCAAAGGGAAAGATTGTGAGTGGAAAAATGCGGCTGGATTTGTGGAATGCAGAGACAAGAGCCGAGATTGTAACCACTTCCGGTAAAATTCATCTTTCCAGTTTTGTCCATAGTGACAAGATGGTCATTGTAACAAAGGTGACTACCGAAGGAGATGAAAGCGACTTTCAGTGGGAATGGGTACCGGCTACTTCTGTAAGTCCCAGATATGCATTTGCCAAAGGTGAAGGGAAATGGATTAAAGTTCCGGAACATTATCCTCTCAATCCGGACCCGGAGATAGAAGGTACGCAAACCGAAGGTATGTCGTATCAGCCATTGCAAGCCGGAGGTGGCACAGCAGTGGGCTGGCAAGAGACTGCACGAAGTGGAGAACGTATCTTATTTATAAGTATTACTCATACTTATCCGGAAACAAATGCTCGTGAGCTATGCCGGAAAGAACTGAAAGGTGCTGTGAATGCCGGCTACAAAAAACTACAGAAATCCCATCGTAAATGGTGGAATAACTATTACCCTGCTAGTTTCCTAACTCTACCCGAAGGAGTGAAAGAAAACTTCTATTGGATACAAATGTATAAACTGGCTTCGGCTACACGGTCAGACAGGGCATTGATAGATTGTACGGGACCTTGGTTGACAGTAACTCCCTGGCCTAATGCATGGTGGAATTTGAACGTACAATTAACCTATTGGCCGCTAAATGCTTCTAACAGGCTTCATTTGGCAGGTTCTCTGGAGAATGCTCTCTACAATAATGTCGACCAGTTAAGAAAGAATCTTCCGGAGGCGTATCGGAGTGATGCTTTGGGACTGGGACGTACCAGTAACTTGCAATGTGCTTCCCAACAGGTGGGTATTCCCGGAGTAGATAAAAATCCCGAGATTGGTAGCCTGACGTGGGCCTGTCATAATCTGTGGCTGATATATCGTCATAAAATGGATGACAACTTATTACGCGAGAAGCTCTTTCCCCTTTTAAAAGGAGCTATTAATTACTATTTGCATTTTCTGTATGAAGAAGCCGACGGGAAATTGCATCTGCCTGCTACTTATTCACCCGAGTATGGTTCTGCCCAAGATTGTAACTACGACCTTGCTTTGCTGCGCTGGGGATGCCAGACCTTAATACAATCTGCCGAACGTTTGAAAATAGATGATCCGCTTCTTCCCCAATGGAAAATGATATTAGAAAAGCTCACGCCTTATCCACAAGACGAAAATGGATTATTCATCGGTAAAGATACTCCTTATGCTTATTCCCACCGTCATTATTCTCACATGTTGGCTGCTTTTCCGTTGTATCTGCTGAATAAAGAGCAGGAAGAAGATGTGAGACTGATTGAGAAGTCTCTTAGCTTCTGGCAAGGAAAAACAGGAGCTCATCAGGGATATTCGCTGACGGGAGCTTCTTCCATTTCTGCATCTTTGGGTAAAGGAAATGACGCATTGTCTTATCTGAATAAGTTATTCGGACGCTTTCTTAGTGTGAATACATTATATCGTGAGTCTGGCCCGGTAATTGAAACACCCCTTTCGGGCGTGCAGTCTATACATGATATGCTATTGCAAAGTTGGGGTGGGAAGATTCGGGTCTTTCCTGCTATGCCTGATGCTTGGCAAAATGTGGCATATAGTAATTTCTTAACCGAAGGTGCTTTCACTGTGTCTACCAGCCGGAAGGATGGGAAAACAGAATTTATTGAAATCAAGAGTTTGGCAGGAGAACCTTGTATTTTCGTTACAGATATTAAGCAACCTGCTTTCAAAGGTAAACATAAATTAGAAGTAAAGAAGCTAGGTAAAGATACTTGGCAGGCTAATTTAAAGAAAGGTGAAAGTATACTTATCTATCCTGAGAATACATCGCCTGAGTTAGTGATACGTCCTGTAGAGAATGGTGCAATTCATTGTTTCGGGAAAAAGAAGTAATAGAGGCAACATACAAAAAGTAATGAGGCTGAACTCAAATGTTATTTTGAGTCAGCCTCATTACTTTTTTAGTTAATATTGTAGGCAGTAGCTATTACTTAGCCAATTCATTAATCACGTTCATAATCTGTTGCCCAATCTCTTCGGCTGCTTCCATAGTCGAAGCTTCGCTATAAATGCGGATGATAGGCTCTGTATTACTCTTACGCAAGTGTACCCACTTATCAGCAAAGTCAATCTTCACACCGTCAATGTCATTGATTTCTTCATTCTTATAGATTTCTTTCACTTTGGCGAGGATAGCATCTACATCAATTTCGGGAGTCAGATCAACACGGTTCTTGGCAATGAAGTAGGGAGGATAAGTAGCGCGAAGCTCGCTTACTTTCTTTCCTTCATGTGCCAGATGGCTGAGGAAAAGAGCAATACCTACCAATGCATCGCGTCCGTAATGGCTGGCAGGATAAATAACTCCGCCATTTCCTTCGCCACCAATAACGGCATTGGTTGCTTTCATCTTGGTTACTACGTTTACTTCGCCTACCGCAGAAGCGTTATATTCCATACCATATTTGCGCGTTACATCGCGTAAGGCGCGGGTAGAACTTAAATTAGATACTGTGTTGCCCGGAGTATGTTTGAGTACGTAGTCGGCTACAGTTACCAATGTATATTCTTCACCATACATCACACCGTTTTCACAAATCATAGCCAGACGGTCTACATCTGGGTCGACTACAAAGGCTACATCAGCTTTTCCGCCTTTCATAAGGTTCATGATGTCACTCAGATTCTTTTCCAGAGGTTCGGGGTTGTGCTGGAAGTTTCCGGTAGGTTCACAATAGAGTTTTTCTACGTATTTCACACCTAAACGGTCCAGAAGTTCGGGAAGAATGATACCGCCTACAGAGTTCACACAGTCGATAGCTACGCGGAAGTCAGCTTTCTTGATAGCTTCCACGTCTACTAAGTCGAGAGCTAGAACGCTGTCAATATGTTTTTGATTA
Organism: Bacteroides ovatus; assembly: GCA_030844565.1. Classification (GTDB taxonomy): domain Bacteria; phylum Bacteroidota; class Bacteroidia; order Bacteroidales; family Bacteroidaceae; genus Bacteroides; species Bacteroides ovatus_A. Next base: position 2,294 of record JAUUNK010000009.1, on the reverse strand, counting down.
TAAGTCAAGTCTTTGCGGTAAGAACCCAAATGGTCTACATCTGCAAAGTCGAATTCTTCGGCTTCAGCAATGCGCAGCACTTCGTTTCCTTCTTCTTTGTTGAGGAATTCGCCGTGTTCGTTTAATAGTTTCAGAGCATTCCACTGTTTGGGATTGTGCGAAGCTGTCAAGATGATACCGCCGCAAGCGCCTTCCATCGTCACAGCTAGTTCTGTTGTCGGAGTAGAAGCCAAGTCTATGTCCACAACATCCCATCCCATTCCCATTAATGTGCCGACTACCACGTTTTTTACCATTTCTCCGGAGATACGGGCGTCACGTCCCACTACTATTTTGTTGCTTTTCAGCTGACACGTTTTACGGATTAATGTGGCATAAGCCGAGGTAAACTTTACGATGTCGAGCGGATTTAGTCCTTCTCCCGCTCCTCCGCCAATCGTACCGCGGATTCCAGAGATAGATTTGATTAGAGTCATAGAATTAAAAAATTTAAAGTTGGTGTTTTATTTAATTTGAGTTATTCCGGTTCGTTCTGGAACTTCCAGATGTCATAGAAGTAGGGGGTTACACTTTGTTGTGCAGACTGATGTCCCATCTTTGAGGGAACAATAAGCTTTACGCGTGCAAAGTTTCTAAGATAAGGCAAAGCAATAAGCCATCCGGCGGGCACTGCTTGGGTTTGGTATATTTCATTCCACCAATAATCCATTTCAGTGAACACGCCATACGCATTTGTTCCTTCCAATACGTATCTGAATACAGCTGGATACAGATAAGTTATAGTGGCATTTTGCCATTCCGGAAGATATACATTCCAACAGGTAGTATCACCTGTCATAATATCTTCTTCGACATAACGTGTAGACACTAAATTACCATTAGCGAAAGAATCAGCTTGTTCTGGCACTCCGCGGCTTACAATATGCATATATACGCCATTTGAAAAAGCAACGTATTCGTTGTCTTCTGTTATAGTGTCCTTTTCAAATTCTTCTTTCGAAATAACCTTTATACCGTTTTGTCTGATAAATCGGTTTACCGCATCTTTTTCATCATCCAACATTTCCGCATAAGTTTTAGAATTGTCGCATGCCTGGAAGAGGTAACCAAGAGCCATTAAGGAAAAAAATAATAATATGAGTTTCTTCATTTTCGTATCTTAGATATATTTTTCACAAATGTATTTCAATTTAGTCAAAAGTTGGAAATCACGCCTGTAAAGTTCTAATCTTTTAACCATTGACCTCGAACTTTTAACGGGTATCCTTAGCTCTTGACTATCAGCAGAGGCTTGTATTGTTCCAATGCTTTTTCAAAAACTCTCATTGCCTCATCCATTGTTCCCATAAATTCTCCGCCGGAAGCATTCAGATGTCCGCCTCCATTAAAGAAATCGGCGGCTAACTGGTTGCAAGGAAAAGTACCTACTGAACGAAGCGAGACTTTAATCATTTTCTTTTCCGTATCTTCCCTGAGAAAACATGAAAGACGGATATTCTTAATAGAAAGAGGGATATTGACGAATCCTTCGCTATCGCCCTTTATATAATCGAATTTACTTTGTTCTTCCTTTGTCAATGAAATCAGCGCCGCATTATAGTCCTTATAAACATGCATGTTCGAGAGAACATATCCCATTAACCTGAGGCGGCTTTCAGAATAGGTGTTATACACTTTGCGGTAGATATCATCTTTGTCGATGCCTTTTGATAAGAGTTCACTGATGATAAAGTAAATCTCCCGGTTATTTGAATTGTAGGTGAATCCACCGGTATCTGTCATCATTCCGGTATAGATGCATTCTGCTACGGCTTTGGTGATGTCATTGAAATATCCCATGCGGCATATCAAGCGGAAAATCAATTCTGAGGTAGAAGATATTTTGGGATAAGACATAATGATTCTACAGAATTCTTCGGGATAGAGATGATGGTCTATCATCACCTTACGTCCGGGAGAGGCAGCTACTACATCCGCCATTTCGTCTATCCGCTTAAGTGCGTTAAAATCGAGGCAGCAGATGACATCCGCTTCCATTATCAGTTTATCGGCAAATTCTTTGTAACGGTCATAAAGGAGGATATCTTTGCTTCCGGGCATCCATTTCAAAAAGTCGGGGAAAGCGTTGGGAACAATTACGTTCACCATTTTATCCTGAGTATCGAGAAAATGGTAAAGTCCCAGGGAAGAGCCGATTGCATCTCCGTCGGGAGATACATGAGAAACAATTACTATTCTATCGGCACGTTCCATCCATTTCGCAAAATGATCGATCTTCGCCTGTTCTATTACTT
>JAUUNK010000155.1 GCA_030844565.1 Bacteroides ovatus | reverse complement strand
GCTCCAGAAGGCGAAACCGGAGAGTCCGAAATGTAATCCTCCCTTGAGCGAGCCTGCCATGCCATCCCATGAGCTACACGAGTCTCCTCCCCAATGCAGAGGGTAGCGTTGGCAACCTGCCCACGCTGCACGTGCCCAGACGATGCCGTCGCCGGTCACATCTTTCGTTATCTCATAAGCTGCTTTCTGATAGAGCAGAGCATAGAGATTGTTCAGTAACTCGGGCTTCATGCCTTTGTAGAGTGCATCCATGTGGATGTTCTCTCCGAAATCAGTCTTGATACAGACAACACCCATGTCGAGCAGTCTTTTCAGGAGACCTTTATACCAGTCGGTAGCTGCGGGATAGGTAAAGTCGATGGTTCCTGCATAGTCCAGCGCGGAGAAATTGGAACCTTCCGATTCTTGCTGGCGGGTGAGCGGAGCGATGTAGTCATTGGCTTTTGCCTCATCGATCTGCTCAGCATCCCGGGCAATGTATGGAAGCTGCCATAAGGAGACGCGGTAGCCTTTCTCCTTCAACCCACGAACAAAGCCCTCGGGATCGGGGAAGCGCTCTTCGTTGAACTTCCATTCGCAGAGCCAGTCTGTCTTGAACCATCCGGTGTCGAGGTGTATCACATCACACGGATAGTGCTCGCTACGCAGGCGGTCGCAAATCCCGTTTACCTCATCAGCGCTGAAATAGGTCATGCGGCTCATCCAGATGCCAAAGCTCCAGAGAGGCGGCATAGACGGATACCCAGTCAGATCACGGTAGCCGCGAAGGATTTCTTCCATTGAATCGCCTGCAATAAGGAACACGTCGAGCATCGCCTGGTCGCTCATGAACTCTACCGAGCGGGTGGAATAACCTGCCAGAGAGAGCTTGCTATGGGCGCACGTGTGATAGAAAGTGCCGTACATCCGGCGGGATATATAGAAAGGTATGTTTTTATAAGTGCGGCGGTTGTTCACTCCCTGCCCATCCTGATTTTTCAGGAAAAAGGTCTGACCGCTGAGGTCCATCTTGGCAAAACGTTCTCCCGTACCGGCGAAGCATTCATCGGGCTTGCATTCGAAGGAGATAGTGGCGCGTTCCTTCTCTCCGTCGCGTTTGCAGAAGGCAAGGGGCAACGCATCGTAGCGGGGAGGCGAAAAGTGGTCGTAGGCAGCCAAGGGAATTTCCCGTTTGCCATCGGGATAGAGGCGGATGTCGAGGGTCTCTTGCGGGTCGGGGAGCAATTCGCTCCAACGGTCAAGCGCCGGCTCGCGAAGGTTGATGACTGCCCGCCTGATGCCGTCTTCGGTGAGGATGTTCCAGCCCTCTTCTCCTTTCTCCAGATGGAGGGGCAAGGGACGGATGCGGTCGCTGAATTGCAGCATCTCCGATTCGTCGGTAAGCTTCTCTTCACCGAAGCCGATGAAGAGGCGGGTGATGCCGTGGGTGTACTGACGTATATATAAGGCGTACTCTTCGCGGGGGACGGACGTGTCCGCAGCCATGTCGTTGGACAGTTGCTGTTTCTGGAAGGGGACGGTCACGCAAATATCCCCTTCTTTCTCGTAAACAGCAGTAGGCTTGCAAGCTTTCCACAGGGATTCATTCCTCGAGAGCTCCGTGTCGAAATCGAGAAAATCGAACAGGTAATAATTGGTTGGCTTCATATCTTTACTTTGTTATTCTTTATTGAATGATTCTTCGGATTGTTTCTCTTGGATTCTTCCCGCTTTAACACGAATGCTCCCGTCTACTTGAGGTCCGTTGTTCTTCCAGATGTTGTTGGGACCGGGACGATTGGAGTCGAAGCGTGCAGCGGAACACCAATTGTTTTCAACGGTGTAGCCATCAGTAGCTTCGTCAAAATAGATGTAGAAAGCACGGTCGTTGGTGGCATAAGGAGCCTCGACGAGGTTTTCGATACGGTTGTTTCGCATTACGGAGCCGGGTTGGTTGGAAAGTGTGTACAGTCCTCCGGCATCATAAAGTTGTCGGGCAAAGTGGTGCACGTAGTTTGCTTCTATCCGGTTGTTCTCCATACCGCTTTCGAGGGAAGTCCATCCCCAGCCTACGCAAATGCCGGAGTAATTAACGTGGCAGACCTCGTTGTGGGATATATCAATACCTTTTACGTATCCGGCACCAATGCCTACACAACCCCAGTCTTCATTGGTAACATCCTGAATCAGGTTGTTATGGATACGGATGTCAGTGCATAGTTCTTGCAGGTTCACAGGCTTGTAAGGCACGTGCGTCTCAAAACCTCCGTCGGGGAAAGTGCCTACCAGCAGAGCTGTTCCTCCGATGTCCGTGAAGTGGCAATTCTCTACGGAAGAGGACAATACAGCCCATTCACAGTCCAATCCCGTAGCGGCAAGGTGTCGGAAGGTACATCCATCGAACGTCATGTTCTGCGTTCCTTTCACCTGCACAGCCGCTTCCGGACGGGCTATCCATGCCTGATTTTCCAATTCGGCTTTCTCCGGCAACCCCGGCTCCTTCAACTTATAAGCGTCCAGCAGATGAAAGCCTCCTTGCAAGGTGACATGTCCTTGCCGCGAAGGGCGTAGCCAGGAAGTATATTCAAAGCCTATACCTTGAAAACGGATATGACGGACAGGGCGTTCCAACGTTCCGTCCGCTACCAGCAGGGTTTCTAAAGCAGGGACGGTGACTTCTGCATGCTGCATGTCTTCTCCTTCCCGGGGATAATAGTAGATGCGTCCTGAAGGATAATCCTGAAACCATTCTCCCGGCTGGTCCAGCAGTTCGAGAGCATTCATCAAGCAGAAAGAGGAATTACCTTTCTCTCCTCCAATAACGGGCTGAGGCCAAGGATGGGCAAATTCCAGATGGCTCTCAGGGTCGTGGAAACGTACGGTAAGAGTGTTCCCTTTCTTCTTCATTTCTTTTACCCGCAGGATGGCAATCGCCCAACGCTGATGCACCATCATCTCCAACTGGTCCGCCTTGGAAAGGTCTGCCCCAGCGGGTGCAGGAATGGTTATTGTCTCTTCCTCCGGGTTGAAAGAAAGCATTCTCTCCATCACTCCTTCGGGAAATTGGGACGCCCACTGTGCCTTGCGTCCGTTCACCCACATCTGGCGGGTTTCCACCAATCTGTTTGATATACGGGGAGCCTCCGCCACCCATATTTTATTTCTTAAAAATTGCGTAAGCCTCGTATCTGTGCATCCTTTCTTCCAGCCGGTCACCGCTATGCCTCCGCTTATCACAGGACGGGCTCCCGAGGCGGTGCACACCACAGTGGGGGAATCAGGCGTCCCGCTGTCTTCGGGGCGGATAAAGAGAGGTTTGGTCTGGAGATAGACACCATCCTGGAGCAGGATACGGATTCCTCCCGCCACTTCAGGGCGGTTCAGCCGTCTCCACTCGCGTGCCTGCCTGAAGGCTTGTTCCAAGCTTTGGTAAGGAGCCTCCCGCGTCCCGGCATTGGAGTCGTTGCCGGTAGGAGATACATGGATGTCTCCTGCCGTGAGCGAAGAGGTCATCCAGAGAGAAGTTATTATACAAGCAAGTATCTTTCTCATAGTATGCATTTGAAATATTACTCTAATAAAGACGGACAAACCTTAAAATAGTACTCTTTAAGGGGGAGAAAAAAGAAATACAGGCTTTCTGGGGGGCGTTACATCCTCTATCCGGAGAAAAGTAGTAGCTTTGCACAAAAGCTATAAAGAAGTAAGTTATGGAACTACAAGAAAGATATATCTGTTTTGAATGGGCGGTCAAACACCTCCTGCACCACAAAGCCAGCTTCGGCGTGCTCGAAGGCTTCTTCACGCTACTCTTACAGGAGAATATAGAAATCATTGAATTCCTTAAAAATGAAAGTGACCATCTGACTCCCGAGGATAAGTTCTACCACATAGACATCAAAGCCAAGAACGACCAGGGAGAAACACTTCTTATAGTGATAGAGAACATGCGTGAAATTTATTACTTCGAGCGCATCCTCGATGGAATCTCTCCGGCTCTTACCAAGCATCTCTCACAGGAACAGACATGCCATGAAATAAAGAAAACCTATTTCATCAGTATCCTGTATTTCGACTTGGGAAGGGGGAACGATTATTTGTACTACGGCCAAAACGACTTCATAGGCATACACACCGGAGACTCTTTGGAAATCGCCCCTCATAAGAGAAATGCTATCGTTTACAAACTCCCTTTCACCACTTCTCCTGAGTATTTCTTAATCCGGCTAAACGAGTTCCATAAGGTAGCCTGCACCCTGTTAGAAGAGTGGATACACTATCTTAAAACAGGTTCTATCTCACCCGATACCAAGACGCCGGGACTCGAAGAAGCCCGGGAGAAGTTAAAGTATTACGCCATGACGCCCCAAGAGCGATATGCCTATGACGAACATATTAATGCCATCATGATACAGAATGATGTACTAAGCACTGCCCGGCTAGAAGGGCAGATAGAAGCAAAACAAAGAAAACTAGAAGAAGGACGCCTCGAAGAGAAACGCCAAGTAGCCCGCAACCTAAAGAAATTGGGACTTTCCACCGACATGATTATTCATGCTACCAATCTTTCTTCCGAAGAGATTGAGAAACTATAAAAGAACAAAAACTCACGCCAAGCGTTAAACATAAATCCGGGAATTGCACACAGCAACCTCCCGGATTTATCTTTAATACGTAGCAGCTATATGAGTACAAACAGCCTAAATTACGGTGTCATAGGAAACTGCCGCACGGCAGCGCTTATTTCTGAGAAAGGCGCTATCGAGTGGTTATGCTTTCCGGATTTTGATTCTCCCTCCATCTTCGCCGCCTTGCTCGACAGAGAGAAAGGAGGAAGCTTCGAGTTCCAGGTTCCCGACGAATACAAGATTACACAATCCTACGTTCCCCACACTAATATCCTCTCCACCCATTTCAGATCGGATACGGCAGAATTTATTGTTCTCGACTTTATGCCTTGCTATCGTTCATACGAAACGGAGCACTACCGTCCCGCAGAGATTTACCGCTACATTCGGTGGATGAAAGGAAAGCCCCGCTTCAAAGCGCACTATAACCCTGCTCCCAATTATGCGCTGGGTAAAGTGATGCACAACATCACCACGGACTACATCGAAAGCTATAGCTCGACGGACAATCAAGTACGCCAATATCTGTACTCTTCTCTTCCGCTGGACGACATTCTCAATGAAAAGGAAATCACGCTCATAAAAGATGAATTCTTCCTTCTCTCCTACAACGAGAAAGTAATCCCTATCGACATGGAACGGGAAAAGATTGAGTACTGCCGCACACTGGTGTACTGGCTCAACTGGACTGACCGTACAAAAAAATACCTCCTCTACAACGATGTTATCGAGCGCAGCCTGTTAGTACTGAAACTGATGTCATACTACAACGGAGCAGTCCTCGCCGCCCTCACCACCAGCCTGCCCGAAACACTGGGCGGGGTGCGCAACTGGGACTATCGGTTCTGTTGGTTGCGAGATGCTTCCATGTCCATCGTCACCCTGTTCAAGATAGGGCATCCTGAAGCCGCCCGGCGTTTCATGAGGTTTCTACAAGCCACCTTCGTCTCCAAGCACGAGCCTTACCAAATCATGTACGGCATCCGTGGTGAACGCCAACTGACGGAGTTCATCCTGGACCACCTCTCAGGTTACAAAAATTCCAAACCTGTCCGCATCGGCAACGATGCCTACCACCAGAAACAAAACGACTCGTTTGGTTATCTGATGGACTTGGTTTATCAATACTACCAATTGATGCCGGGAACACTCGCCGAGATAGAAGATATGTGGGAGATGGTGAAAAACATCCTCGCCACCGTGATTGCCGACTGGAAGAAGCCGGATAAGGGCATCTGGGAAATCCGCGGCGAAGGACAGCATTTCGTCTCTTCCAAAGTGATGTGCTGGGTAGCACTGGACCGCGGGTCAAAGATTGCCATGAAACTAAACAGATACACATACAGCGAACGTTGGCGGCAGGAAGCGGACCGGATACGTGAAGACGTGATGACCCATGGATGGAATGAAGAAATACAAAGCTTCACCCAAACATACGACAACGTGGCAATGGACTCTTCCCTGCTCCTGATGGAACCTTACGGGTTTATCGAAGCGGACGACGTGCGCTATCACAAGACGGTGAATGCGGTAAAGAAGGCGTTGCTCTACAAAGGATTGATGTACCGTTACAATACAAAAGACGACTTCGGTCTTCCCTCCTCTGCTTTCACCATCTGCACTTTCTGGCTAATACGGGCACTGTTCGTTATTGGAGAAAAAGAAGAAGCGCGGTCTCTCTTCGAAGAAATATTGAAGTATAGCAATCATGTGGGACTTTTCAGTGAAGATATTGACTTCGACACAAAGGAGCAACTAGGGAATTTCCCGCAGGCTTATTCGCATCTGGCGCTGGTGAATACGGCTACACTGTTTTCGGAGGAAGAGAAGAGGCTGGGGTTCATAAGGCCGTGAGGGCAAGAGGGAGAGAAGACTGGAGATAAAAGGACAGAAAGACAGAAGAAGATTGGTAATTCCAGAAAAAGAAAGGCTCTGTTTATCAGGCGTTAAGAAGTGACAAGTCATTTATTAATAGCCATTACGCAGAACATAAACACTTTAAATACAGTGTGTTATATTCTGCGTTATACTTTCATACCAGCCCCATAGGCGGATACATACATCATGCACATGAGACATTCAATATGTCACTTGCCGTTCTTCGCCTTCTCCGCCTTTCTCTTATTCACATAATCCTTAAACATCTGCCGCCAATTGCGCCCATGTTCATTAAAATACTTCTCGCATTGAGTCTTATATATTTCGAAAACAGCGGAAATTTGTTTCATATTCTTATAATCGATTGCCTGTTCGCGGGCAAGCTTCAGCTGCCCGAGGACATACGCAGTCTCTTCCTCCGTCATATTGGGAACGATTGCCTGATAACCTTTCAGCGTAAAGGCAACTTTGCCCACGGTGTACTTATCGAGAATTTGCTCTATCTGCTCTTCGGTGAGTACACGCCGCAGGTTCTTCATCAACCTCTCATGCACATCCTTCGGCATAGCAGAGTCAGCAATCATTTCCCGGTCGAGCTTGGAGAGAGGTTTACCTGTTAAGGGATTGATGCCTGCGGGAATAGTTGTGTAAGGATGGTCGTTGTGCCAATCGCGCACCTGGCGAAGATGATTATAAATAGCAGTCGTGGCAAAGCCCGCTTTCTTCTCGTCCTTCAGATTGAGGGAAGCCACCCACTCCATCGCCTTCTTCTCCAACGAAGCATCAGACTTCAACCCGGCAAAAATCTTTTTATCAAAATAAGCCGCTACCTTATCGAAAGAACGGATAGCGTCCTCGGGAAGTAGCTCGCCTTTCTCACCAAAACTATACATTGCCGCCTCCGGCTCAATGGTCACTTTACTTTCGTCCAGCATTTTTTTATCCAGGCTGAACACTTCGGCAAAGAAATCATATACGGCCTTCCGCTTATTGGGACCGAAATCGTGCTTTTCCTTGGGAAGATGCACATTCGTCACGCAGCTCGTAGCATTATAAAATCCATAGATACGTTGCAGATAAGGAAATTCCAATGTAGGCACACTCGCCGTCCAGTCTCCACCGTCCGACACCACCAGTTGGGGACGGGGAGCAAACGTGGCAGCAAGCTCTGCATTGCAAGTGCCCCCGCCAGAAAGTTGGATAGGCATACCACTTTCGCAAGGACATCCGCCGTCAAAGTGGGAAGCCAGGCTAACTACCGGAGCCGAAGCAGTGAAGCGGTCGTCGAGTACACTCAACAAAACGGTATGCGTTCCTCCGCCCGAACCGCCGTTTGCACCGATGCGCTTCTCATCAATATCTTTGCGGGAAGCGAGCATATAGTCGAGAATCAGAAGCCCATCCATTGCCTGAATAGTATGGGCAGCACTGCTACGATGGGCAGCTCCGCCGACTTGCAGAATGGATTCCCCCCAACCAAAAAGGTCGTAGTCCACACAGACAGCTCCCATGCGGGCAAGCGTTCCCATGCGTTGCTGCTGGTCTTCGCGGTAACGTCCGCCACCGAAATGCCCGTTGGGACAGATGATAAGCGCATGCTTTCCCTTGCTACGCGGAGCATAGACGGAGCCGCAAATATAAAGTCCCGGCAAAGTCTCCAATGCAAAGTTCTGCACCGTGTAACCGTCGTACTTACGAATCTTAGAAAGAATGGGCTCCGTCTTTACACATTGGGCAAGCAAGGCATCTACGCCCAAACGGCGGTGCACTTCCTTTCTTAACGAATCGGCGCGAAGCTGAAAAGCCTGCTTATCGGCATATAGAGTATTGAGATAAGCCAACAACTTCTCTCCGTCAGCATCCGTGCGACGGGGATACTCATAGGATTTCAGCTTATAAAGATTGCCTTTCTGCTTGACAAACTTATAATCGAAAGGAGCCAAGACATTTGTCAGCGACTCTTCCACCGAATAGGGACGAATGCGGAAATCGGCAAAAGGCAGCACTTTGCCTACGGTATCTATGTCATATTTCAGGCGAATGCCAAAACGGTTCTGAATATCCGTCAATACTTGATTCAAAGGACGGGCAAACTGCGTCTCATAGGTTTGAATCTGTGCCTCTGCCGAAAGAGAAGCGGCAAGAAGCAAAGGTAAAACAATGCGTTTCATTTTTTTCTTGTGAATATAGTTTGTTATAGTTTTATCTCTTCGCCATCGACAATGACATCTTTCAGCGTGACGCGCTCGCAATCTTTAAAAATACATTTCTCTTTGGCATTCTGAATATGAATATCTCTCAACACTATATCCGAGATAGGAGCCTCTTCCAACCCCACTATCTTGAGAGGGGTCTTGACGTCGGTCACCGTCACCCCGCTGACATGCACATTGCGGAAGATAGGGGTGCGTTCACTCTTCGGTTCGGCAGGCATCTTGCTATATTGAAGGTTCAGCACGATGGCTTCCTGCTTAATATCCCGCATGACGATGTTGCTCACCCGAATATCCTCTACCACTCCTCCCCGTCCACGGGTAGACTTGATGCGGATTCCGCGGTCGGTCCCGTCGAACACACAATTGGATATAACCACTTTGCGCACTCCACCGCTCATCTCACTGCCAATCACCACTCCGCCATGACCGGAAAGCATGGTGCAATTCGTTATTGTCACATTCTCGCAGGGAACTCCCAAACGTCGGGCCTGGGCGTCGCGACCGGATTTGATAGTGATGCAATCGTCTCCCACCGAAATATGGCAATCGCTGATATGTACGTTGCGGCACGACTCGGGATTGATGCCGTCCGTATTGGGCGAGGGGACGTTGTGGATGGTGATTCCTTTCACCGTCACATTGTCGCAGAACTCCGGGTTCACGGTCCAGAAAGGAGAGTTCATGATTTTCACTCCTTCAATCCGCACATCCTTGCAACGGATGGGCTGGATGAACGGAGGACGGAAGAAACGGCGTTGCAGAGTGTTCACATAGTCTTCGTTGGTTTCTGCATAGATGGCTTTGGTATCATTCTCCTTGTCCCACAGCGGCTGGTATTTATTGATGTCCCGCATGCCGTTGTCTTTGAGGTCTATCATGACGCGGAAGAATTCCGTCCACCACTTCTTGCCCTGCCCGTTGAGGGTGCCTTCGCCCTTGATGGTGATGTTTTCTGCATCGACGGCATAGATAAGCGGTTGGAAACTCTTCATCATCACACCCTCGTGGCGGACTTCCACGAAGGGAAGATAGTCGTCGAAGTTGTCGGAGAATAGCAGGGTAGCTCCCGCTTCCAGCTCCAGAGTGATGTTACTTTTCAGACGGATGCTTCCCGTAAGATAGGTTCCGGCAGGAAAGTAAAGCGTCCCTCCCCCATTGGCATTCAGACGGTCGATGGTGGAGTTAATCAACTTGGTATTAAGAGTCTTTCCATTGGCTTTAGCACCGGCTTTCAGCATATCGACACGCTCGGCGCGAAGAACGGAAGCTGCACACAGGCAGAGGAAAGAGAGTAATAGGATTCGTGTTCTCATTCTATTGGGATATTAAAAACAGTATTATTAAATAGAAACGGTAAACTGATGCTTGCCGCTTTGCACCTCCCGGGCTTCTTTCTCTCCGGGGAGAGAAACCAAGGCGGTGGTATTCACAGGTACGGAAAGATTCAGGGTAAACTTATCTCCTTCGCGGGTCCATTCTACGGAGATAGTGCCGTATAGGGTTTCGCACGAAGACTTTATGTACTTCATATCTCCCACAGGCTTAGGGGCTACGCTGAACTTACGGTATCCTTCATTGCCACACGGACAAATGCCTACCAACGAGTTGAAGAACCATTCGTCAATCTGTCCCATCATAAAGTGGTTCCAAGAAGAGCCTTGGCGCGGGTCCCATTGTTCGGTAAGAGTGGTTGCCCCGAACTTCAACTGGAAGCCGTAGCCGGGTGCTTCTTCGTGATTGAACATCTTATAAATAAGCTCGTGGGCATTGTTTCGTGCCAATGTTTGAATCAGGTAACGGTTTCCCACATCGCCTGTTGTCAGGCGGTTGCCGTGAGCTTCCACGTCTTTCACCAGATTTTGAAATACTCGTCGGTTTAAATCTGGACTTTCCGTCAGCCCCAGGAAGATAGACAGGGCATTGCTGCATTGGCTACCCGTGCCATATTGGGCGGTCTCCCGATTCAGGAAGTTCTTATTGAATGCTTCCGCTATTTCTTCCGCCAGCGCAGAGTAATGACGGACATCATACTCGTTGCCGACAAGGCGTGCCGCCTTCACCAGATATTGCACAGTCATATAATAATGTGCGGTAGCTACCAGAGGCACAGGCGTATTGCGGGAGAACCCGGCACGAAAATCCCCATAGTCATACCAGTCGCCCAAGCCGAATGAAAGGATATGTCCCCCGGCGCGGGTGGTGAGGTAGTCCACATAGCGGCGCATATTCGCGTAGTAGTTTCTAATCAGGGAGTCGTCCCCGTAAGTTTCATAATACATGAAAGGGAAAATAACGAGCGATCCTCCCCACTCCGGAGACTGGGCGAAAGCATCCATGCCGGGTCCCTCGAAGATGACATACTCGGGAGCCGTTGTCGGCATAGCTCCGTCGGGATGCTGGGCATCCGCCATGTTCTGCATGATTTGCGGGGCAAAGGCGGTGAGGTCATAATTATACAGTAATCCCGGTCCGTTGAGATGCACTTGTTCCAGCCATCCCAGCTTTTCCCTGTGGGGGCAGTCTGTGAACACGGATTGCATGTTGCTGCGCACCGCCTTCTCTATCAGCCGGTGGGCTGCATTGAATATCCGGTTGGAAGACTCGAAAGCAGCTACCTTCTTCGCTGAATTATAGACGAAGCAGGATTGGATGTTCTTCAACACGGGCAGCTTCTGGGGATTCTTCTGACCTTTCAGCACGGCACCTTCTACCTGGATATAACGGAAACCGTAATAGGAGAAACGCGGATGCCAGGTTTCGTCTC
>JAUUNK010000154.1 GCA_030844565.1 Bacteroides ovatus | reverse complement strand
GTTTAGGTTAACGAAACTGTACGCATAAACACGGGGTTTTGCAGGTGAGCCGTTAGAATGTATATAACACATAATCCACTTTTTGAAAGGGAAAAATACCAAAATAAACACTGATTACTATTTAGATAATCAGTGTTTCTTCAATGAGCCGCTAGCCAGACTTGAACTGGCGACCTACGCGTTACGAATGCGTTGCTCTACCAACTGAGCTATAGCGGCGTTCTCGTTTACGGCGTGCAAAATTACAGCTTTATTTGAGAATACAAAAAGAAAACGAAGTTTTTTTAAATTATTCTTTTAGCATTCAAACATTCCGCTCCGTGCAAGCATGCAAGCGCCGATGATACCTGCCCGGTCTTTCAGCTTGGAGGTGAGGATGGCGGAGTCTTTGTTCACCAGGTTGAGAGAATATTTACGTATAGCCGTTTTAATGGGCTGAGTAAGATAATCCCCTGTCAATGAAAGGGTTCCTCCGATAATCACCAGCTCGGGATTAAATATATTGATAAGTCCGGCGATTTGTTTTCCCAGTTTCTGACCAATTTCTTCTACGATTTCTATACATAGCAGATCTTCTTTGTTGACGGCGGCTATAATTTCGTCTAATGTTAGCGGATTATCCTCTGCATTAGCGACACGGTGGGAGAGAATAGAACTTTCTCCGTTCTGGATGCGTTTAAGCAGAAGGCGGTGGAGTGCCGAGCCGGATGCTTCCGTTTCGAGACAACCCTTTTTCCCGCAGTGGCAGATGATTTCGTTATCGAAAGCGTTGACATGACCAAGCTCTCCAGAGAATCCCGATTTTCCTGTGTATATCTTTCCATCAATAATAATCCCGACACCTAATCCCCAACTTACATTAACGAACAGAATGTCTCTCTCTCCTTTGACGCAACCTTTCATATATTCTCCATAGGTCATGGCACGAGTATCGTTATCAATAGATACCTTGTATCCGATACGTTCGGACAGAATTTCTGCTAGAGGGCGTTCTTCAAAATTGAAAAGACTGTAACTATATCCTGATTCGGGATTTACACGTCCTGATACGTTTACATTAATATTGAGTATCTTTTCTTTATTAATAGATAACTTCTTGATGAAGTTTGTAATCAGACGACACAACTCTTCAAGGGCGTTGACAGAATTTTCCAATTTATAAGGGATATTCATTTTCAATTCCATCATATCCCCTTTAAAATTTATCAGACCGATGTTTACGGCAAATTTTTTTATATCCACTCCAATGAAGTACCCCGATTCAGGGTTGAGACCGTACAGATTAGGATGGCGGCCACCGCTGGTTTCCAGTTTTCCATAATCGTTTATGTACCCGTCTTCGTACATCTCACCGATGAGCTTCGTTACGGTGGGTACACTCAGCTCTAATTCTCTGGAAAGGTCTGGTATGGTAGAACTTCCGTTGTATATATAATAAGTAATAATCCTCTTTTTGACGAGGGCATTTTTAGAGCCAATTTCTATTTCTTTCAAAAATTGTTGGTTCATAAGACACAGTTTTTTGTAATGTCCACAAAGATAATTAATAATTTTATGGTGTTTTCTTCTTTTCATGAAAAAATATAATGAGAGGAGGGAAAAAATATCATATTCTTCGTCTTTTCGTACCTTTTGTTTATTTTTGTTCGGTTAAGTTATGGATACTATGAGGTACACAAGTCCTTGAAGTCGTAAATCTAAAACTATAATAAAAATAAAGAATGAAAAAGCACTGTACTATTGCCTGTCTCGCGGGAATCTTCGCAATGAGCATACAGGCACAACAACTCAACAAATATCCTTATCAGGATACACGTCTGACTGCTGAACAGCGGGCGGACGATTTGCTTTCACGTCTGACTTTGGAAGAAAAAGTAGCTTTGATGCAAAACAATTCCCCTGCTATTCCCCGTTTGGGAATTAAACCTTATGAATGGTGGAACGAAGCCCTCCACGGAGTGGCACGTGCAGGGTTGGCAACAGTTTTTCCACAAGCTATAGGTATGGCGGCTTCTTTTGATGATGAACTTTTATATAAGGTGTTTGATGCCGTTTCCGACGAAGCGCGTGCTAAGAATCGGCAGTTTAATGAAAGTGGTAGTTACAAGCGTTATCAAGGATTGACAGTGTGGACACCTAACGTGAACATCTTTCGTGATCCTCGTTGGGGACGTGGGCAAGAGACCTATGGAGAAGACCCTTATCTTAGTAGCCGCATGGGTATGGCTGTTGTTCGCGGATTGCAAGGACCTGAAGATGCCAAATATGATAAACTACATGCCTGCGCAAAACATTTTGCTGTTCATTCCGGTCCTGAATGGAATCGTCATAGCTTCAATCTGGAGAGGGTGAACCCCAGGGACTTGTGGGAAACTTATCTACCCGCCTTTAAAAATCTTGTGCAGAAAGCTAAAGTAAAGGAGGTGATGTGTGCCTACCATCGTTTCGAAGGAGAACCTTGTTGCGGAAGCAGCCGCTTGCTTACTCAGATTCTTCGCAACGATTGGGGATTTCAGGGCATTGTAGTGACGGATTGCGGAGCTATCGGAGACTTTTTCCAGCCCCGTAAACACGAAACTCATCCCGATGCTGCTCATGCTTCGGCAGATGCTGTGCTAAGTGGAACGGACCTTGAGTGTGGAGGCAATTTTAAAAGTATAACCGAAGCCGTGAAGAAAGGATTGATTTCTGAAGATAAAATCAATGCCTCTGTCCGTCGACTGCTGAAAGCGCGTTTTGAATTGGGCGAGATGAATTCGATTCATCCATGGTCTGAAATTCCATATTCGGTCGTAGACTGTCCCGAACATAAACAACTGGCGTTGGACATGGCACGCAAAAGCCTGGTATTGCTCCAAAACAAAGGCGGTCTTCTTCCCCTCAACCGCCGGATGAAAGTGGCGGTTATCGGACCGAATGCTAACGACTCCGTCATGCAATGGGGTAACTATAACGGTTTTCCTTCTCACACCGTCACTTTGCTCGAGGGGATACGTGCAAAACTGCCCGAGGCACAGATTATCTATGAACCTGTATGCGGACTAACCAATGATACTACTCTACACAGCCTCTTCCAGCAATGCAGCATTAATGGCAAAGCCGGTATGGCAGCCACTTATTGGAACAACCGTGAATATAAAGGCGAAATTGTTGCTACCGATCAACTGACTACTCCTCTTCATTTCAGCGCAGAGGGTGCTACGGTGTTTGCTCCGGGAGTAGCATTGAAAAACTTCACGGCTGTTTACCGTACCATTTTTCGTCCGTCTGCTTCCGGTATTGCTACTTTCCGCTTGATGACGAATGGTGGTGTCACTTTATTCCTCAACGGTAAACAGGTGGCTAAAGGCATCAATATCAAAAATCCTACCGACTTCTATTCTTTTCCCTATGAAGCAGGGAAGAATTATGATGTGGAGTTGCGTTTTATCCAGATGAAGGACAATCCTTCTCTTAACTTTGACATAGCCCGAAGAGCTCCGCTAGATGCTCAAGCAATAATTGATAGGGTAAAAAATGCCGATGTGGTTATCTTTGCCGGGGGCATTTCACCTCTGCTCGAAGGAGAATCTATGAAAGTGTCCGACCCTGGTTTTAAAGGAGGCGACCGCACCGAAATAGAATTGCCCGCTGTTCAGCGCGAAGTTCTCGCCCTTTTGAGAAAGAATGGCAAGAGAACAGTGTTTGTCAACTTCTCCGGTTCGGCTATGGCTATGGTTCCTGAGAGCGATAATTGCGATGCTATCTTGCAAGCCTGGTATCCCGGACAAGCGGGAGGAACAGCCATCGCTGATGTGCTTTTTGGAGATTATAATCCTGCCGGACGCCTGCCTGTCACCTTCTATAAGAATCTACAACAATTGCCCGATTATGAGAATTATTCAATGAAAGGGCGCACTTATCGTTTTATGACCGAACAACCTCTTTTCCCCTTCGGCTATGGTTTGAGCTACACGAAATTTGCATACGGTAAGGCTAAAGTTGATAAAGAAACATTGTCTGTCGGTGATGGGCTGACTCTCCGTATTCCGGTGAGTAATGTAGGCAAACAAGATGGGGAAGAGGTAGTACAAGTGTATCTTCGCCGTCCTATGGACAAGGAAGGACCTATCAAGACATTGCGCGCTTTCCGTAGGGTAAAAATAGCGAAAGGAACCACACAGAATGTGGAAATACAGCTCCCTTATGAGGATTTTGAATGGTTTGATGCAGCTACTAATACTATGCGTACTTTAAAAGGAAAATATCAACTGCTTTACGGAAACAGTTCTAAGGATGAAGATTTGCATACGCTGATCATAAATATCCAATAGGAGACCAACCGATTGACTTAGAGCTTCCCCTGCTCCCTTTATTCATCAGCATCTCAGAAAAAGGTGAAGGGGCGGGGGATGCTTTCATTATGCAAGGCTTTGTAGTGGAGGTTGCCGCTCCAAACAAACGCATCTCAAAAGAGAGACAAAAAGGCTATTTTAAAGAAGCTTTATTATTAATACCTAATTATATAATAAATAATTTAAGTAATTGGTGGGGTATATAATTAAAAAGGATTATCTTTGTCCCGTCATTATGAATATTTAATTAATCAATACCATGAAAAAAGTTGTAACCCTATTCTCCTTTCTTCTAGTTTTGTGTTCATCTTCTGTCATAAAGGCGGCAGATACTCTTTTTGTGCGTGAAACGCGTATACCTCTTTTAATAGAAAGACAAGACAACGTGTTATTTTATCTTCGTCTGGATGCACGCGAAAGCCGGACGTTGGATGAAGTAACAGTGAATTTGGGCAAGGAAGTAAACCTTGCAGATGTGAAGTCAATTAAATTATATTATAGCGGAACAGATGCTCGACAGGATTGGGGTAAAAAACGTTTTGCTCCGGTGGAATACATTCCGAGCAATGTACCTGGTAAAACTCGTGCTGCCAATCTTTCTTATTCTATATTAAAGTCCGAAGTAAAGAATCCGGGCAACAAAGTTATACTCCGTGGAAACCAAAGCCTTTTTCCGGGAGTGAATTTCTTTTGGGTTAGCTTGCAGCTGAAACCAGGGATGGAGCTCACGGATAAGATAACAGCTACTCTTTCTTCTGTAAAAGTGGATGGGAAAGAGGCGCTTCTCAAGGTAGTTTCACCTGTAGGAATCGAGCATCGGGCAGGAGTGGGTGTACGCCATGCCGGTGACGATAATTCAGCTGCTTTCCGTATTCCAGGACTAGTTACTACTAATAAAGGAACTTTGTTGGGAGTCTACGATGTGCGCTACAATAGCAGCGTGGATTTGCAAGAACATATAGATATAGGATTGAGCCGTAGCGTCGACGGTGGTAAGACATGGGAAAAAATGCGTTTACCTTTGACATTCGGCGAATTTGGAGGACTTCCCTCTGCTCAAAATGGAGTAGGAGATCCTTCTATCTTGGTAGATACTAAGACGAACACTGTGTGGGTGGTGGCAGCCTGGACACATGGCATGGGTAACCAACGTGCTTGGTGGAGTTCTCATCCCGGCATGGACATGAACCATACTGCACAGCTAATGATGGCGAAAAGTACCGATGATGGTAAAACGTGGTCGGCTCCTATAAATGTTACGGAACAGGTGACAGATCCTTCTTGGTATTTCTTATTGCAGGGTCCCGGACGGGGGATTACCATGAGTGACGGGACGTTGGTATTCCCTACTCAGTTTATCGATTCCACTCGTGTTCCCAATGCGGGTATTATGTATAGCAAAGACCGAGGTAAGACGTGGAAAATGCACAACTATGCCCGTACGAATACCACAGAAGCTCAAGTGGCAGAAGTGGAACCAGGCGTACTGATGCTTAATATGCGTGATAACCGTGGAGGAAGCCGGGCGATAGCTACTACGAAAGACCTGGGACAAACATGGGAAGAACATCCTTCTTCGCGCAAAGCTCTTCAGGAGTCGGTTTGTATGGCGAGTCTCATCAGTGTGAAGGCTAAAGATAATGTGTTGAACAAAGATATTCTTTTATTCTCTAATCCTAATACAACCAAAGGACGCTACAATATTACCATTAAAGCAAGCCTTGACGGGGGAATCACTTGGTTGCCCGAACATCAACTGCTTCTGGACGAAGGCTACGGCTGGGGATATTCTTGCCTCACTATGATTGATAAGGAAACTATAGGTATATTGTATGAAAGTAGCGTGGCTCATATGACTTTCCAGGCAATTAAACTCAAAGATCTTATTAAGTAGGTAGACATTCCAAAATAGGCATAGGCAGATGAGGAATAAATCATTTTTTTTAATAGTTATACAACTGTGTTTATATACAGTGTTTACGGCTCGGGCAGGTGAATATCACCTGCTTCCCCAGCCGCAGAAATTCACTCCTGTGGGCAGCGGATTTACGCTGGGTAAAACAAAGCTTTCTACTCCTATATTGCATCAGGAGTGGGAAGCTTTTGTCATTGAAAAGAAGGGAACAATAGATGATAAGGCCCGCAATGTAATCGAAGTCAAATTGGTTCCCAGTCTCGCAGGTATGTCTCTTAATCAAGACGAAGCCTATCGGCTTACGGTTC
Organism: Bacteroides ovatus; assembly: GCA_030844565.1. Taxonomy (GTDB): domain Bacteria; phylum Bacteroidota; class Bacteroidia; order Bacteroidales; family Bacteroidaceae; genus Bacteroides; species Bacteroides ovatus_A. The sequence continues at coordinate 4,941 of JAUUNK010000154.1, read as the reverse complement.
GTTCCCATAAAATATCTGTAGAAGCAGTGACCGAACAGGGCGTTTATTGGGCTATGCAAACATTAGCCCAGCTTGGCGAAGAAAAAGGGAAAAAGACCACTTTTACAGGATGCGAAATACTAGACTGGCCCGCTTTCCATATCCGTGGTTTCATGCAGGATGTGGGGCGTAGCTACATCTCACTTGAAGAATTGAAACGAGAGATTGCTGTTCTTTCCAAATTTAAAATCAATGTCTTCCACTGGCATCTCACAGAAAACCAGTCGTGGCGCTTGCAAAGCAAAATCTTTCCGATGCTGAACGATAGTGCAAATACCACCCGTATGCCAGGTAAATATTATACGCTGGATGAGGCGAAAGAACTGGTAGCTTTCTGCAAGAAGCATCAGGTGATGTTAATTCCGGAAATAGACATGCCAGGACATAGCGAAGCTTTTATACGTACCTTCCGTCATGACATGCAAAGCCCGGAAGGGATGAAAATCTTGAAATTGCTGGTCGAAGAAGTTTGCGAAACATTTGATGTACCTTATTTGCATATAGGGACAGACGAAGTGCGTTTTACCAATTCTTCTTTTGTGCCCGAGATGGTTGCTTGGGTTCGTTCCAAAGGTAAAAAAGTGATTTCCTGGAATCCTGGTTGGCACTATAAACCGGGAGAAATAGATATGACCCATTTGTGGAGCTACCGCGGGAAGGCGCAACCTGGTATTCCTGCCATAGATTCCCGTTTCCATTACCTGAATCATTTTGATACGTTCGGCGATATTATAGCTTTATACAATAGCCGTATATATAATGTAGAGCAAGGGAGTGACGACATTGCAGGAACTATTCTTGCTGTATGGAATGATCGTTATGTGGCTCCCGAACGGAATATCATTCTCGAAAACAACTTCTATCCCAATATGCTGGCTATGGCAGAACGTGCTTGGAGGGGGGGAGGAACCGAATACTTTGATAAGATGGGTACTATACTTCCTTCTCCGGATACCCGGGAGTTCAAAGAATTTGCTGATTTCGAACGGCGCATGTTATGGCATCGGGAACATACTTTTCAAGGATATCCGTTTGCTTATGTGAAGCAGACGAATGTCAGATGGAAGATTACGGATGCTTTTCCTAATGGAGGAGATTTAACTAAAGTCTTCCCTCCGGAGGAAAAAATACAGGACTCCTATCTTTACGAAGGGGAGCAGTATGAAGTGCGTCCTGCTACTGGTGCAGGCATCTACCTCAGGCATGTATGGGGTGGGCTGGTTCCCACTTTCTATAAGAACCCGCAAGAAAACCATACCGCCTATGCTTACACATACGTATATTCTCCTAAAGATCAGGATGTGGGATTATGGGCAGAGTTCCAGAACTACGGACGTTCTGAAATGGACTTGGCTCCGCTACCCGGAAAATGGGATTATAAAGAAAGCCGCATTTGGGTGAACGACCGCGAAATCTTGCCACCCGTATGGACGGCTACTCACCGGAAGAAAAGTAACGAGGTGATGCTTGGAAACGAAAATTGTGTGGCACGTCCTCCTATTCCGGTACGCTTGAATAAGGGATGGAACAAAGTTTTCTTAAAACTACCTGTTGGGAAATTTCGTACAGACGAAGTCCGATTAACAAAGTGGATGTTTGCGGCTGTCTTTGTGACTCCCGATGGAGAAAGAGCGGTAGAAGGAATAGTGTATTCTCCCGATAAAAAGCTATAAACATTCTCCTTCTCATAATATTAAACTTAAATTAAATAGAAATACGAATGAAAAAATTTTTATTTATCCTCGTGGTATGGTCTGTCTGTATGGCGGGGCACGCACAAGAACGCAAATATTCTACGTTCTATTATCAGCGCGCAACTTTGTTTGAAGAGTTGCCGGTTTCTTCTAAAGATATTATCTTTTTGGGTAATAGTATTACCAATGGAGGCGAGTGGTGTGAGTTATTTGATAATAAACACGTAAAAAATAGAGGTATCAGCGGTGACATTTGTATGGGTATATACGACCGTTTGGGTGCTATTCTGAAAGGAAAACCAGCTAAAATCTTTCTTTTAATAGGAATTAATGATGTAAATCGTGGCACTTCTGCTGATACTATTGTAAAACGCATTGCAATGATTACTCAGAAAATTAAACAAGATTCTCCGAAAACAAAATTATATTTGCAAAGTTTGCTTCCGGTAACCGATCATTATAAGATGTTTCAGGGGCATACTTCCCGTTGGCAGGTGGTGCCTGAAATTAATGAAGGACTCATGAACCTGGCGAAAAAAGAAAATGTAGTATACATAGACTTGTATTCTCATTTCGTGGATGAGAAGACTGGCAAAATGAATATAGATTATACGAATGACGGGTTGCACTTACTGGGCAAAGGTTATCGGAAATGGGCTGAGATTGTGAAACCTTATGTAACTAAGAAATGAAAAAACTACTAGCATTATCTTTGTTTTTAGTGTTGGGCATAGGGATGTCCGCACAAAAAACTGTCAAGGTAGCATGCGTGGGAAATAGCATCACGTATGGTTACGGGTTATCCGATCCTAAGAAAGAGTCGTATCCGGTGCAGTTGCAACAAATGCTTGGACAGAAATATGAAGTAGGAAACTTTGGTAAATCAGGAGCGACTTTATTAAATAGAGGACATCGTCCCTATATGAAACAACAGGAATTCCACCAGGCACTGGCGTTTGCTGGAGATATAGTAGTGATTCATTTGGGAATTAACGATACCGATCCTCGCGACTGGCCTAACTATCGGGATGATTTTGTGAAAGACTATTTAGCTTTAATTGATTCTTTTCGTGTAGCTAAGCCCAAGTGCCACATTCTGATAGCTCGCCTCACTCCGATAGCCGACCGCCATCCCCGCTTTGTGTCGGGCACGCGCGACTGGCATGCCGAGATTCAGCAGTCTATCAAAAGAATTGCGGCTTACGCTCATGTTCAACTCATAGATTTTCATGCTCCTCTTTATCCTTATCCCTATTTATTACCGGATGCTGTGCATCCTACCAAAGAAGGAGCCGGGATTTTGGCAAAAACTGTCTATTCTGCCATTACCGGAGATTTCGGAGGATTGCAGATGCCTTCTCTTTATACAGACAACATGGTTCTGCAGCACGGTCGCCCCTTGCCTGTGACAGGGGTCGCGAATGCAGGAGAAAAGATTACGGTGCGTATTGCTGGGCAGAAGAAAACAACGAAGGCTGCTTCCGATGGGCATTGGAACGTAATGTTAGAACCTTTGAAAGCAGGTGGGCCTTATATTTTGTCTATAAGTACTCCCCAAAAAACATTAGAATATAAGAATGTATTGGCAGGCGAAGTATGGCTCTGCTCCGGACAATCTAATATGGAGTTTATGCTGAAACAGACTTCCACTGCTCGGGTGGATATTCCCGTTGCTACTAATTCCAACATACGTTTGTTTGACATGAAAGCGCGCTGGCGTACCAATTCAGTAGAATGGGATGCTTCGGTGCTCGATTCTCTCAATCATCTTCAATATTATCAGGATACGAAATGGACTGTTTGTTCTCCTGCAACGGCTGCTCCTTTTTCGGCAGTTGCCTATTATTTTGGAAAGATGCTTCAAGACAGTTTGCAGGTTCCTGTGGGACTTATTTGTAATGCTATTGGTGGGTCGCCTACCGAGGCATGGGTAGATCGCTACACGTTGGAGTGTGAATTTCCTGCTATTCTCAAAGATTGGACGAGAAATGATTTTATTCAGGATTGGGTGCGGGAGCGTGCGGCGTTAAATGTGAAAAAGTCTCATAACAAACAGCAACGACATCCTTATGAACCTTGCTATTTATACGAAGCAGGTATTCGTCCGTTGGAACAATTCCCCGTGAAGGGAGTCATTTGGTATCAAGGCGAATCGAATGCTCATAACCGTGAAGCACATGCGAAGCTTTTCAAATTGCTGGTCCAGAGCTGGCGACGGAATTGGGGAGACGAAAATCTGCCTTTCTATTATGTGCAGCTATCAAGCATCGACCGTCCTTCGTGGACATGGTTCCGTGACAGTCAGCGGAAGTTGATGAATGAAATCCCTCATACAGGTATGGCAGTATCTAGCGACCACGGCGATTCTCTTAATGTTCATCCTACTAACAAGAAGCCTGTTGGGGAACGTTTGGCACATTGGGCTTTGCACGATACGTATGCCAAAGAGGATGTAGTTCCTTCCGGTCCCTTGTTCCGGAAGGCGGAATTTCGCGAAGGTGCAGCTTATCTTTCTTTCGACTGTGCCGAGGGGATGCATGCTTCCGATGGAAAGGCGCTGAGAACGTTTGAAATAGCCGAAATAGAAGATATTTATTATCCGGCAACTGCAGAGGTCGTGGGCAATCAAGTGAAAGTATACAATAAGAAAGTGAAAAATCCCCGTTATGTACGTTATGGCTGGCAACCTTTTACCCGAGCTAATCTGGTGAATGGTGCGGGGCTTCCGGCTTCGACCTTCCGTACGGAATGGGGAAAATAAATCACTGGCAAAAAGAAACATATATATGGTAGTGAAATGGATATGCGGATTTTTATGTTGTTGTAGTATGGCATACAGTCAGACAGGCGATAACTCAGAAGTAAGAGTATTGGATAGTGGATGGGAGTTTGCCCGTTCGGGGACAGATAAATGGCTTTCGGCTACAGTTCCCGGTACTGTTCATCAAGACCTTATCAATCACTCTTTACTTCCTAATCCTTTTTACGGAACGAATGAAGAGAAAATCCAGTGGGTGGAGAACGAGGATTGGGAATATAAAACCATTTTTAATGTGACTCCTGCTCAATTGGAGCGCGATGCTGCATTGCTCACGTTCGAAGGACTGGATACGTATGCTGATGTTTACCTTAACGGAGCTTTAATATTGCGTGCCGACAATATGTTTGTAGGCTATTCGGTTCCTGTAAAGTCCGTATTGCAGAACGG
>JAUUNK010000153.1 GCA_030844565.1 Bacteroides ovatus | reverse complement strand
GCTTCGTTCAAGTTAGCGATATAGGAGGACAATATCTCGTCGATAGTGGCATATTGGAAAGCCGGCGGCATCAGTTCGTGCGAGATGTCCCTTACGTTTCTGCCCGTCTCCCGCAACAGCTCTAAAAAGCGGTTTTTGAATTCCGGAGTGAGTGCGGCAGCAGAAGAAAATAACATTTGCAATCCCAGGAGGTCAGTGCACACACCGTCGTGTAACTCCTTGGCGAGCCGTTCCCTCTCTCCTTCCAATCCATCAATGTATTTTCGTGTCAGCTTCACTTCCGTATCCTTCCGGAGCAACTGGAAACGCCGTTCCTCTTCTTTAGCCTCGTTAGCCAGGCGGATATTCTTCAGCTTCATCGCCTGCAGATAATAAACCAGCAGAGCAAGCGCTATCACCAAGACCACCAGCAAGATGAGAAATTGATTCCTCCGTTGAACGTTTTGCGCCTCCTGTTCCAGTTTAGCTTGTGTCAGTTGGCGAATTTTGAGTTCCTTCTCCTGCGTCTTATATTTTACAGAAAGGTCTGCCAGCCTCTCTTCCATGTCCTCGTTATACACTTTCTTGTGTGCGTTGTAAGAAGAATCGAGGTAGATATATGCCTTTTTGTAGTCGTTCAAGTGGGCATAGCAGTTACTGAGGCCGATATATATATTATTTAGTTTGAACTGTCTACCCGTTTTGCGATGCGATACCAGCGATTTCTGATAGCATTGTATCGCCTCCTTAAAGCGTTTAGTCCTCGTATAAATGATTCCTTTATATTGATAGTAATCCTCCAGTCCAATCTTTTCTCCGTGTTTGCTTACCAGGCTATCCGCCTTGTTCACGTAAAAGTTGATAGAGTCCGGCACGTTTAACTGGCTGAAAAGTATACCCAACGACAAATAAGTATTCAGGCAATCGTTAGGGTCGCCGACGAGCAGGGCATAGGAAAGGCGCACCCGGTTGGAGTCCACTGCCGCTTCGTATTTGCATTCGTGGGTAAGAGCAGAATCATAAATGCCATACACCTTGTTGAGGGTTCTATTGTCGTTTACCCTCAAAGAGGCAACCCGTGCCTTGTCGGCAAAGAAAATAGCTTCTTTGTATCGCTTGCATTCCGTGTATGCCACGCTTATATTGAGATAAAGTACCGCAAGTCGGCGAAGCTTCCCGGTTGCTTCGCAAAGTTTCAGCGCTTCTTCATACTTTTTCACGCAATCGTCCACCTGCGCCTGCCTGCGGTAGGTGACGCCCTGCGTATTCAGTGCTTCAATCATCATCACCGTATCCTTTTGCAAGACAGCATGTTCATAAGCTTCTTGTGCATATTGCAGTGCCTGGGGATACATGCCGTCATACAGATAAGAGATGCCCATGTTAGACAGCAGCACGATGAGGTCGCTATTCTCTATTTTCTTTCCTTGCAGAATGCTGAGTCCTTTGCGCAAATATCCGCGTTCGGCTTTTGTATCTCCCCTACAGTTGTAATAAAGTCCCAGGTCACTATAACAGGACGCGATGTCGGCATCAGCATGTATTTGTTGATAAATCTTCAATGCTTTCAGTTTATAATCCCGGAACAGGCGCAACGAATCCTGATAATAGTGATAAGTGCCATAAGTGGAGTAATATCGTGCCAGATTGGCTGCGGAGTTCTCTTTGACGGCTGCCTGGTGTGCCGAGTCGAAATAAACTTCTAGGGGAGTATATGGAGACGGAAGATTATCTATGTAATACTCGCACACGTTCAGGTAAGCGGCGGAAATCTTCTCCTGAGATGCCTGGTTATATAATCTTGTTAATTCTTTATCCGGTACAGCGGCGGATAAAAGAGTAGCCAGTCCCGAGATAATGAGCGGGAGGAGGATATTTTTCATATATTATAGTGTGAATGATTCGGTTTTATCGTGGAAACAAAAATAGGTATAAATACGGAGATAGCGCACTTTTTGGAGAAATAAAATTAGAAGAAGCCCATGAAGAGAAAGAAGCCAGGGGGTGGCTACCCCCTGTCCAATGTGTTAACGTCGGGATTTAGCTCCCGTACCGCTTGTCTTACCTCTTTCTTAGTAACTTCCGCATCCGGGCATACTTGCTGTACAGGCAGGTATTCTTCTTTATTCTCTTCCAACGTATGTTGTTCTTCCTTGTTTCGGGGAAGAAGCGGTTCTGTTGCATCCATATCTCTTATTTTTTAGGTTTACTTTCTACCAGAATGAACACCGCAGAGATTGGATTAGTTTAGTAATTCTGCTTCGTTCCGGTCGGACTTCACTTCTTTTATTCCTTTTTTTATTTTCCGAAGGAAGCCCTACGAGAGAAGCTCTACATACATCATTTTGCTTTAAGCACAGCTAATTTGGTTTCAATTAATAGAAACCGTAGTTTCCATTGATTGGAACTTTGGTTTCCATACGGAGAAACTGTTGTTTTCTGTTAATGGAAACTTTAGTTCCAATAGGGCGAAACTTTGGTTTCTATTAATAGAAACTAATCAGGCTGACTATGCTGATAAACAAGGCGTCTAATTTTCTATTCAACAATCATCACGCGCTCATTCAATCCTACTTTTGTATTCTCACTTACGAATATTTCTTTTACCACACCATCGGCAGCAGAGCGTATTTCATTTTCCATTTTCATGGCTACCAACACACAAAGCGGATCTCCTTTTTTCACTTCATCGCCCTTCTTTACATAAGTTTTCAGGATAACCCCAGGCATAGGAGCCACAATCACCTGCCGTCCCACTGCATCGGCGTCGCTACGAGTGTTGTGTATCTTCTCCATTTCGCTCTTCAACTCAATCTGATAGAGCTCTCCTTTATTCATAATTGTGTAAGACGAATGGGATGTAGGCGATATCTGTACCCCGTGGGAATGATGATCGATAATCACGGAGTAGATGGAATCGCCCCCTACATTATAATCTACCTCATACACCTTGCCGTTTACAGCCACTTTCTTTACCGGACCGTCTTCCAGAATCTCTACCTTATATTCGCTATCGGGCACATCCTGTAGCTTGGCATAATATGTTGCTAATACTGAAGTCATAAGTATTTCTTATTTTAATAGTTATTGGCAGTCATCTGCAACTTGCCGTAATATTTCCATAACGAATCTCCTACTACGGGGAGCGTAGTGGCACGTGAAGCAGCATCTTTTTCCTGTTCATAATGCTTCAACGCGGCAGCTATCACCGCCACCGTGGGGTCGGTGTTCTGTCGCCGTTTCAGGTCTTCTTTGTCAAAGCGCGTATCGATGAACGTCGTGTCGTACTCTCCTTTCAGGAAGGCCTCGTTTTTCAGCACACGTTGGTGGAAAGGAATAGTTGTTTTAATTCCCAATATCTTATACTCACGCAGGGCACGTGCCATATTTAATATAGCGGAATTTCGATTACGTCCCCAACAACATAATTTGGCAATCATCGGGTCGTAGTGCAACGAGACCTCAAAACCGGCGTATGCTGCACTGTCGAGGCGTACATTACGACCTTCGGGTGCCTCACGAACGGTGATAACGCCCGGAGAAGGCATGAAGTTGTTTACCGGGTCTTCGGCATAAATACGGCACTCGATAGCAGCTCCACGAAATTCGATGTCTTCTTGTTTATAAGGCAGGCGGTTGCCCGCAGCCACTAGAATCATGTCACGTACCAAGTCTACGCCCGTGCATTCTTCGGTCACCGGATGCTCCACTTGCAAACGCGTATTCATCTCAAGGAAATAGAAGTTCTGGTCTTTGTCCATCATAAACTCCAGCGTCCCGGCACTGTAGTAGTGGATTTTCTTGCAAGCCTCCACTGCCACTTGCAGCATCTTAGCCCGTGTGTCAGGTTTTACGAAAGGAGACGGAGATTCTTCGATTACTTTCTGGTTACGGCGCTGGATAGAACATTCACGTTCGTAAAGATGAATCACGTTGCCGTATTTGTCACCCAATATTTGTACTTCGATATGATGGGGATTCTCGATATATTTCTCAATATACACGGCATCGTTTCCGAAAGAAGTGCCGGCTTCGGACTGCGAAAGGCGCAAAGCTGTCTCTACTTCTTCTTCCGAGCGAACCAGGCGCATGCCTTTTCCTCCTCCTCCGGCAAGCGCTTTCAGCATGATGGGATAACCCACTTCAGCGGCTACCCGTTTCACTTCTTCCACTCCCTGCACCGGAGTCTCTGTGCCGGGAACAATGGGCAGTCCGGCTTCACGCATAATTTTACGTGCTTCGGTCTTGATACCCATCCGGGAAATGATGTCGGCACTGGGACCGATAAAAATCACTCCTTCTTCTTCGCACCGACGGGCAAAGTCTGCATTTTCCGACAAAAAGCCATAGCCGGGATGAATGGCTGCACCGGTTTTCTTGGCTATCGCCAGAATCTTTTCCGGTTTCAAATAGGAAGTGTCTTCCGGCGAATCCGAAATACAATATGCCTCTTCAGCATAGCGCACATGCAAAGCTCCACGATCTACACGGGTATAGATAGCGACTGTGGCAATGTTCATCACTCTACAGGTGCGAAAAATACGCATGGCAATCTCACCACGGTTGGCAACTAATATCTTTTTTATCATACGATGTTTCTCCTCCGGTTTTTAAAGTGGAATATTAGAGTGTTTCTTAGGAGGATTTGATTGCCGCTTATTGGCCAGCATCTCAAAACTCCTTATTAGCCGTAGACGCGTGATGACGGGGTCGATTACTTCATCCACATAGCCCAGTTCGGCTGCACGGTAGGGATTGGCAAACTTGCCGCGGTAGTCATCCTGTAACTCTTTCCGGCGAGCTTCGGCATCGGGTGCTTTGTCAATCTCTTTACGGAATAAAATATTAACAGCGCCGTCGGGTCCCATCACTGCAATCTCGGCGGTGGGGAAAGCCAAGTTTATGTCGCCCCGTATGTGTTTGGAACTCATCACGTCGTAAGCGCCTCCATAAGCCTTGCGCGTAATCACCGTCACCTTGGGCACTGTAGCCTCACAGTAGGCATAAAGCAACTTCGCTCCGTTACGGATAATGCCGCCATACTCCTGATCTACTCCCGGAAGGAATCCCGGCACATCGACCAACGTCAGCAAAGGAATATTGAAAGCATCGCAGAAACGGACAAAACGTGCAGCTTTGATAGAAGCATTAATATCCAGAGTTCCCGCCAACGACAACGGCTGATTGGCTACTACACCGATTGTCTTACCATTCAGGCGGATATAACCGATTACGATATTGGGGGCAAACTCTTCCTGCAACTCGAAGAAACCATTGTCATCTGCCACTGCACGAATCATCTCTTTAATATCGTAAGGCTGATTAGGATTAGTCGGCACCAGGTCTACCAGTTCGGGCGTCAAACGAGTAGGCGAATCCGTCGTAGCCACAAATGGCGGTTCTTCCATATTGTTGCCCGGCAGATAAGAAATCAATTCGCGGATATAGTTGATACATTCAATATCGTTTTCAGCAGACAAATGGGCTACACCCGATTTAGTGGTATGCACATCAGCACCGCCCAGATCTTCTTTGCTCACTTCTTCCTGTGTCACGCTTTTCACTACGTCCGGTCCGGTGATAAACATATATCCCGAGTTCTTCACCATCAGGATAAAATCTGTCAGCGCAGGAGAATAAACGGCTCCACCCGCACACGGGCCCATAATGGCGCTAATCTGTGGAATCACACCTGATGCAAGCGAGTTGCGCAAGAAAATCTCGGCATATCCTGCCAATGAACGTACTCCTTCCTGAATACGTGCCCCACCCGAATCGTTTAGTCCGATAATAGGTGCTCCCATCTGCATCGCCATGTCCATCACTTTACAGATTTTTTTAGCATACGTTTCCGAAAGCGCTCCACCAAATACGGTGAAATCCTGTGCAAAGACATATACCAGCCTCTTCCCTATCATTCCATATCCGGTCACTACTCCATCACCGGGGATTTTTTGCTTTTCCATTCCGAAGTCCGTACAACGATGGGTCACTAGTTTGTCCAGTTCAATAAACGACCCTTTTTCCAATAGCAAATCGATTCGTTCGCGTGCCGTTAGTTTGCCAACAGCGTGTTGTTTTTCAATGCGGGCATCTCCGCCCCCTTTCTCGGCTTTTCTGTTCATTTCTTCCAGCCGGTTGATAAGCTCCTTCATAGGCATTCTATTTAAGTTTTTGTAAATGTAGCTCGGAATAGGCAAATCATCTGTAATTCAGATTACACTATACAGAGTTTCCTATTAAGATAACGGATAGATGAGCTAAAAAGTTAGCGAATATGCCCTTAAACATCAAAAAATGAAGAGGGCATGCCAGACTTCCGGTATGCCCTCTAACTTTAAAAGATTTTATCTCTTGAATACTTGTATTACTAATCCGGGTAACGATTCATCGCCTTCGGTGGCATTCATCAGCCCCACCGCTTCAATCAACTCGCCGGGAACGGTTATCCGGTTGCCCTTTACCACCAGACGGTCGGTGATTTCAACGGCACGGTCGCTGGCAAGGTCTTGCCCTAGCACCTGGATGGCAGAAAGGTCAATCTCTTCGTTGAAGTGGAGAACGAGGCTTTTGTACTTACCGAAAATGCCAATCGGTTTATACAAGTCGTCCATCTGCGCTGTCACAACAATGGGTTTCAGCACACACTTTCTTCCCAAGGTACGTTCTGTCGTCACAATAGCAGTGGCACCGTTGGGATACCTCGAAGCCATCACAAATGGAACTTCACTGCCACGACTTGCCGTGACCTGAGGCAAAGGCATATTACGGCTAATACGTGCAGGAGCCGATTCACGCACTACCTCGCCCGCTTTCCGATTCACCCACGTCTCGTCAGCCCGTACTTCCCAATGGTCGTTCAGTTTCACACTATCCACATAAGCGTCATTTGCCACCCCAAACGGCTCGGCTATGCGATGCCAGCGCACACCTCTTGCCACTTCGTCCAAACGATTCTTATAGTTACGTCCCACAGGCGGGAAAACATAGTCTTGTTTGCCATTAGGGAGATTTCCTTTATAAGGATGGCGCATTACGCCGATAGCACAACCCAACCCCACAGCAATATAAGGTTCGTCTTCACAGTTTATAATTCCTTTTGCATTTCCTCTAGCATCGTACTTTAAAAGGTTTGCCACGCGCTGAATGGTAACGGGAGTAGCGGTAATGTTCTCCACATCGTATGTGCGGAACACGTCGCTGAACTCGATATACTCATTCTTCATTGCATGCTCGATATAAAGGTTGGGAGCATAAATGCGTCCCAGACGGGTTAGATTTTTACGCCACTCATCGTTGTGGCTTTCTTTGCCCCAATCCACCTTCCAATAATCGAATCCGGCTTCGTGCGCAGCTTTCAGGCGCTCTGCCCAATAATCGTCCACAGAATTGCGGTTGGCCGCTATTTCCGCTTCCTGTGCACAAATCCATCCGCCTACGCCCTTCCAGCCATACGATTTCACTTTTTCATTCAGCTTGATAAGACGTTGGGCAGGATTACCCGTAAATGAAGGGAAACGGGTGGTATCCAGTTCCACCAATCCCAAGTATTTATTGGATGTGCTGTTAACATTTTGAGGAATATCCCACGAGTCGTCCATTACAAAATAGAGATCGCCACGGATTTTGGGAAAGAACTTCACCCAGCCTTCCCAATTGCCGGTTCCAAACATACTCTTTTCGTTGATGGCGGCACGCATCTCCGACGAACCGGCATAGTTGGATTGATAGCCTTGAACATTCCAGGTACAGAAATAATCGGGTGCTGTTGTCGGTATATCAGGTACTAAAGAAAGAGGTTTCAGCACACACATGGCTTCCATCAGCATGCATCCGGTGAGGTGGGGAGTCAATGCCACATGCTCATTGTCGGCAGGCGCTTTCCTCCAACAGCCTCCATAGAGCATTGTCTTCGGGTTGACTCCCTGCTCTGCCATGATGGTAGCACAGCGTGTAATATAGTTATGGAATTTGATACGATGGGCAGTGTCCAGCGTCGGTTCATTGATCAACTTCACGAAATAGCGAAAGAAGATGCCATGAAACAAACCGCCGTCTCCGCCCGTTGCATCAGAGAGCACGCCTTCGTTTGTGGACAAGCGGTCGATTACAAAATCAGAGGCTTTCACTGCATCTGCCAGATACTGCTTGTCGCCGGTAATTTTATAAAGTTCGTGGGCAGCACCCAAGAAAGTACCCACATTGTAGGAAAACACCATTCTGGCAATCGTACCATCCCTCTTCATGCAATCGTACACCGCACCGGTCTGGCGGTCGAACAGGTGATTCTTCTCCCACATATAAATTTTGACAGCCTGATTCAGATAAGCTTGTTTTTGCTTCTTCGCTGTTTTATTTGAGGTATCATAAAATCCGTAGAGCCGGGCAGCAATGAGGGCGGCGGGACCATTGGAACACGCATTCTTAGACTTCGCCACATCCGTTTTCCAGGTGATGCCCCCAAACCACGGCGCTTCATCTTCCGGTCCCCACGTAGGCCAGATCCAGTCATCGTACATCTGCCTGGCTTTCTCCAGATACTTAGTGTTCCGGGTGCTTTCAAACATGCGGATTTGTGCCAAAGCAATCCATTCCATATCATCTACAAACACATTCCACCATCGGTCTTCGGGTCTGCCGGAGAAGTTGAACTGGGGTGCACCTTCCCACCAAAGGGGATAAATATCAAGGTACTGTTTATTGCCGCTCCGCATATAAGCATCCACAATGACATCCATAGCATGTGCCTGCGGCCAATAGTGGTTGGTAGTCATGTTGGAGAGGTCGCTGCCATAATTAAAGTAATAACGCTTCTCATGTCCTTCGAAGTTAGCACCCCAGAAGTGCGTGATGAGTGCCTGCGACATACCGTCTGCCATCTTTTGCCAGTAAGCAAGTGGCTTTTTCTCTCCCGTTCCTGCAAAGAGTTGCAGAGTGAAGCACAGAGAAAATGCCATCACAAATAAGTTTCTCATGTAGAATAGTTTTTTCTTCATACACTCTATTTTTATTTATGAGTGCGAAAATAGGAAAGTTTCGTTAAAAAGTATTCTTCATTTCCGCCAATAGAGTATGATTGACCTAAAAATAAAACACGAACGAGCATGAACTCCTTTGTCAATAGCGACATTGCTGCCATTTTTGTATCATTTTTGTGCCAAATGCAGTTGCAGAGTGATTGATGGATTTGGCGTTAAGTGCACCCATGTCGAGCGTAACAATTGATTTTATTAATTCTCTTCTTCTCCGAACTAAAAAGGGAGATGCGGGACCACATCTTAACAAATAAAAATTCCTCCCTAGTATAAAATTTTGCAAGTCATACTTTCTAAGATGACAAAAATAGATTAAATGCCTCGGTTACAGACCTGCCAATAACAAAAAACTCTCGAGAAAATTCGTCCCATTTTCTGGAAAAAGTGATCCTTTTGAGGAGAAAATCTTTTAATACCTAAGAAAATCTATGCATTTAATGGTTCGGGAAGGAATATTTCTGCCTTAAATGGATAAAAGGATAGGTCATAACCAAAAGAATAAAAAGATAATATATATAGATAGTTACGATACAAAAAGCCAATATTTACCCTTATTTAGTTACAAATAAGATGAATATGGCTTCTATTAGAGACTTATGCAATACCCCTAATCCTCCTTAAATTGAATAAAATCAGAATTGATATACCTTCCCCCAAAACAAAAGGCAAAATAAAAGCCCGAAAAATCCTATATACATCTTTAGAAGATATTGCCTCGTAGCTCCGGATAAATCCCTTTTTTCAGGATAGCTACACCCTCGGGACCAAAGGGTGTAGCTATCCCATCCAAAGGGTTACACCATCCCCTGCTCATAGCTACACCATCCGGAAAAAAGGTAAACTGTCTCTATATATTAGAGAATAGATTACAAAACAAGGAAGTAGTTTCATTCACATAATTAAACGAGAGTTGACATCCCCACTAGCTAGCCGGGCTTAGGTATGATTTTGCCCGATACACCCTGACAGATAGATGGCTTAATTAAGGAGAAAACTTACTCCAAAGCGTGTTTATCCAATTTATTTTTGTTAATCTATTCCCTGCAATATACCTTGTATGGGAATAAAATACTATTTTCGGGGTTGAAAATATAAAAGACTGCCGTACAATGAAAATTACCCGTGATAAATTACTGATAGCTGCATTCAAGCTGTTTATGTCCGTGAATTATGAAAAAGCCAGTTTTGCGGAACTTGGGAAGATGCTCGGAATGTCCAAAGCCGGGATATTCAAATACTATAAGAACAAACAGGAGCTATTCATTGCCGTAGTAGATAAGTTTTGGTTCAGCACGCAAAATCCGCAGGACAAATTCACAGAAACGAACGGTACGTTTGCCGAGTTTATCGACGAATATGTGAAGGGCGTGCAACGGACCATGGATATGCTGGGCGATCTGATAGGTGCAGATAGAGAGAAGGTAGCACAAGGAAAGTTCACCTACCACGCCCAATATTTTCATTTCCTCTTTCAATTGATCCAATATGACCCCGGTGCAAAAGAAAAGCTCTGCAATATGGCAGAGAGCGATTATGCTTACTGGCGTGCCGCCATCCAACGTGCCATAGCTACTGGAGAACTCAGAGAGGATGTGGATGTAGAAGAAGCGGTAGTCATGTTCCGGCAGGTCTATATGGGACTCTCCTTTGAAACGGCGTTTCTGGGTGGATTGGATACCCGGCTGCTTGCCAAACATTTATATGCCGTTTATTCCTTATTGAAACGTTAGCCAGCCCCCCCCATTTAACGCATATTCCCTGCCGACCTGATTGTTTCTGCAAAAAAAAGATAATAAGGAGAACGTTCGTTCACCCTATTCGGAATAGTTTTATAACTTTGGCAATACATTCAATGAATGACAGTTGTAACCTTATAAAACACACCGTACATGGAAGCAAGCAAACAACGGGGAAGTATTGTTCTGACCAAACAAAAGAGAGACGGTCAGAACTATATACAGGTGGATTATGCCCGTAATCCGGCTATTGCCTTGCTGCTATCCCAAGATTCCAATGTCGAAATGAGCCAAGACGGATATGCCTATATAAAGGAATCCACTTTTACACTTCCGGCATTTTATGACCGTTATTCCCCACACGCTTATATTGATTACAGCCGGGTATATGTCCGGCATCCCAAACCCCAACGTGAATATGTACTGCCCGAAGGCTACTTGGAATTGCTGGAGCAGAAGCGTTACAGTTCCTCGACAATCAAGACTTACAAGATTTATTTCAGCGACTTCATGGAATATCACAAAGAACGGAACATCGACCACCTGAAAGTGGCGGACATCAATCGCTATATACTTTATTTGGTAAACGAGAAGAAAATCTCCGTGTCGCAACAGAATATGCGCATCAACGCTATCAAATTCTACTACGAGAAAGTGAAAGGCGGCAAACGGCAATATTATGGCGGCATTACACGTGCCAAAGAGTATAAGACACTCCCCGAAGTGCTTAGCCGTAGGGAGATAAGCCGTATTCTTGCCTGCCTGCCTAACGTGAAACACCATTCCATGATTTCGTTGATATATTCTGCCGGATTAAGAAGAAGCGAACTGTTGAACCTTACCCCGCAAGACATCATTAGCGAGCGAATGTTAGTACGCATCATGGGAAAAGG
>JAUUNK010000152.1 GCA_030844565.1 Bacteroides ovatus | reverse complement strand
AAAAAAAAGTCCTACAATACGTTGATATTGTAGGACTTGTCTCTTTTTTGTCGCCGTTTGGCTTTGTTCTTATGTGATCCGCCTGGGATTCTCCTTGTTGAGTTACCACGCTGATATTTAAAACTTTATATTTCTTGCTTCAAGCATATCCCATGATTTATCCCACTAATTTGTTACTTGCTTTTGCAGTAGTTTGCTCATGGAGAATACTGAGGGCAATGATAGAAATTTTCTGATACTTTGCAAAAATTGTAAGGCAATCTTTAAGGCTTTATATATTACAAATAATAGGCATGATAAAGTTTTATTTTTAATCATGTGTTTTCTTTGTAAAAAGGCAATCTATTATTTTCTCAAAAAAACTTTTCTTCTTTACAGTGATGTTTTTTTTATTTTCATTCTCTTGATACTTTCTTTTCGCAAGAGTATTTGCAAATTGACCCAAGTTGAAAATATTAATAACGATGTCTAATAATGAGCAAATAGAATAATAGAGAGAAAAAAGCAATAAGAAAAGGACTAAGTAATTAAAACAATCAAATCCTTTGCTAAATAGGAATGGTACTTGTGCCTTTTGAATGAATTGACAAAAAGTCCCATATAAAAAAGTGCAAATAATAGCACCCATTACTATAGCAAATGTTGAATTTACAATTTGAAATAGTGAATATTTTTTCTCATTTCTGTCTTTCGCCAAATAACTTATTATTTCGGAACTACTAAATCCAATAATAAGAGCATATCCTGTTAGCACAAATCCTATAATACTAGGAAAAGCACTTGTGATTAAAGTGCTTACTATTTCTATGTGTTCAAAAGGTGTTTTTTTGAAAATAGAAGTGGAATTAGTGTTAAGGCTGTTAATATTATAGGCTTAATACATCCTTTACATAAATTGCAGAAAGGGTATATTTCCCATACTATTTTCCAGCCTGTACTTTTTTTCTTACTCATGTCTTTTTGATAATGATAATATACGACTCTTTATTTTATCTAACAGAGAATCTTCATTTTCATATCGAACCTCATCAATTAAAGGATGCTCTTTCGTGTTAATAACATCTCGTTTCCCATCAAAATATGCGGTAGCTTTGGCATATCCGTTTTCCCTACTAAGTTTCAACATACCACCTAAAAAAGTTTTTTTCTTTAATTTTATAGGTTTCTTTTTGGTCCCTGATACTTTTGTTGAAACGACAGATACTTCGCTTTCTTTCATTTGCTCGTCTATGATGGCTTCCCATTCATCATTATTATCATTGTTTGTATATGATACTTTGATTTCTAAATTGGTTAATTGCACTGCATTAAAGATCTTTTCAATAGCATCCTCTGTTGCTACAATATTAACTTTTACATTCTCACCTTTGTTCTTATCTGTAACTTTATTTAATGCATCTTCAAAAAAATAGGCTATTTGGGATGAAGATGTATTGGCATCTTCAAATATTGCTAAACGATGTGCTTGTGGCAAGAAGAAATATTCCCATTCTTTTGAGTTGGGATTTAGATTAGGATTGATATTTACATCTTCAATTTCTTCTGTTTCCTCATTAAACCACCCTTCTTCATTTAGTTTTGTATAGTTAATTAATGAACCATAGATTAATCCATCATGCTCATACAAAGTCCTTATCCTTGTATTTTTATCTGAATATGTGTTTATACGGATTTTTTTTCTTTTACTGCTTTAAATAACTCAGTGTATCTTTCTGGGGATTGACACTCTTCTGGGTAGATAGCGATATTGTACAATCTGATTTTCTTTGATTGTTCTTTTTGATTTTTGTGAGTATATTTGTCCATTTGAATTAAATTTATTGGTTATTCTGCAAATATAATAAAAGAAATGTAAAAAACAAGAGGTTGAGCATAAACAGTTAAGAACTTGTTGAT
Organism: Bacteroides ovatus; assembly: GCA_030844565.1. Classification (GTDB taxonomy): domain Bacteria; phylum Bacteroidota; class Bacteroidia; order Bacteroidales; family Bacteroidaceae; genus Bacteroides; species Bacteroides ovatus_A. The sequence goes on along the minus strand of JAUUNK010000152.1, from coordinate 9,856 downwards.
CACTTCGTTTTTCAAATAGTATGGACGTTCATATTATGTAGTAAAAAGAAATTTTATTGGTTTAATTAAGTATATAAGCTATAATTTTATCATTTTACTTATTAGAGTACAGAATTACAGCTGACGTCTTTTCTTTTTTTTCTTCTTGCGTCTCTGTGTTTGTAATTCCTCTGCTTGTATAGCATTATAACTGTTGCCATCACCTAACGAAAAGATAGATAACAAAGAACCACCGCCATTGTTATTTTGTTGATTGTAAGAATGTTTGTTCTGTATCTTGCTATCAAGATTGCAAGAAATATTGTTTTCTTTTTCACTGGGTTGGAATGTATCTTTTTTCTTTTCGCCAATAAAGGTTTGTGCCTGTAAATCAAGTTGTTCGAAGATAGAACCGTTCTTCATTGTGTTATGGTAATCAAACGATTCGGATTGTTGTCGGTTATAACCGAACAGTTTATCAAATCCCTGTTCTGTCTGCTGGAACAGATTCACACGGTCAAAGCCACCTGTTATTGCTCCATTCTTGGTGTTCTTATGATTAGTCAATGGTGATAGCTTCTTTTTATTGGCTTGGTCTTTCCGGCTCACAATCAAATGGCAGTGCATATTCAGTTCATTTTCCGAACGACTACGGTCAAAATGAATCTTACCATAGAACTTTATATCCGAAGCGGATAGTTCTTTATTGAAGTTCTTAGCATATTCAGGTATAAACACTTGACGAATATAACGTTTCATAGTTTCGGCTTGCTTCTGCTCTGTGTTACCCATCACTTGAAGCTCGTTTTCCGATGGGCTGACATGGATAGCATAAAACTTGGCATCTGTTTTTAGGAGTTGGCCGATATTTGTATCTATATCCTTTATGACCTTTGATTTATAGATATTATTATCTGTCAGATTGAAAAATCCTTCGGTATAGATACCCTTTTCTATCCTTTCTAAATCCTCATGTTCGAGGTAATTTGCCAACTGTCGGCTACTGCCTGCATTGTTATATGTTCCGTTCGATGGCGAGGCAAAGTCTATGTGCATAGTCTTATGTATTTATCAAATTGCTGATTTCAGCTTTCAAATTCTCTTTCTTTTTACTATCCCAGCAGGACGACTTTGTTAAACAGCACGAGCCTTGATTTGACGGTTCTTGCTTTCATTTTGCGCCTTACCCTGAAATAGAAGTCCAAAGATTCGATGAAAGGCAAGTCCAGTTCTGTAAACGGTATGTCGCTTGCGTGGTACTGTATTTTCAGGAAGTCTTTCAGTTGGTCGTGCAGCACCTCGTACTGCTTGTAAGTCGATTCCGCCCGGTCTATGCCCGTCCTCGCCTTGAAATCCCGCATCATTTCCTCAAACAGGGCAATGACAGTCGTCTGTGCGGTTGCGACACCCTGAAAGGCGTTCTTTACCTCCACGGCTGTGACTTTGCCTGTCCGCTTCAAGATGTCCTTGTAGCTGGCATGAATGGCAAGGTTTATCCTGTTTATCGCCCGGTTCAGCTCAACGGCTTGCCTGCTCTTTCCGGTCGCACGTCCTGACTTGACATCCCACAGGCGTTCATCGACTTTCAGCTTGCTGCTGAACTGGGCTAACGTACCGCCGACAATGATTTTGCCAATCACCGGATAAATGCCGCAGGCGTTGGTTACGCTCTTTTCCCTTTTGATGTAAAAGGACACTTTCAGTTCGTTGTTCATAATCACTCATTTTTAAGTTTGTAAAATTACTGCTTTCGTGAGTTTTAGAACAATGTGAAACACAGACAAATAAGGACTTTCCCGGTCATTTTCGGACAACGTTCTGCACCGCTTTTCACTCCCTGAAATGGGTAACGGATAAGAAACGGAACGTTTGCCTTTATCCGCTTTATTCTGCCAAACCAATGTCGGACAGGAAAGGACTATAAAAGACTTTCATTTCTGTAAATGAATCAGTTACACCGTTATGCTTTCTTCTTCTGTTTTGTAGTCTTGTTTTTTCGTTTAACGAAAACCGGACGGTTTAACGGCGAAAACTCCGCCAAACCATCCCTGTAAAAACTCCGGAGTCGCTTTTTGCATATCTAACTATAATTCATTTGAAATCACAAAACAGATTGAAACGCATGTGGTTAGTTCGTCTGTTTATAAACTCTATATAAAATTTAAATCTGAATGCATATGACTAGTATAAAAGTAAAATTCCGCCCGTCTTCTACCATCCAAAAAGAAGGGACTCTACATTATCAAATAATCCATCATCGTGAGGTACGGAAACTTCGTACCGGTTATAGGCTATTCCCGAACGAGTGGAATACAGTTTTGAAACGAATAAATGTTTCGGCTGGAAAGAATGAAGAGCGAAGACTCTATCTGACAGCATTGAAAAAGCACATTGATACAGATCTGTTCAAAATAAAAGAATGTATCAACCGTTTGAAACAGGAAAATAAAACTTATACAGCCGACCGCATCGTAAAACTTTACTCTACTCATGAAGGAAGTTATACCTTTCTTTTGTATGGGAAAGGATTGTTGGTTGAATTGAAGAAAATAGGAAAAGTACGTACTGCCGATACCTATCGGAACGCCTTGGGCAGTTTTGAACGCTTTTTGAATGACCAAGCAGACATCCCGTTGGAAGCCATGGACTCCAATCTGATGATAGCCTATGAAAGTTGGCTTAAAGGAACCGGTATTTGTCCAAATACCAGTTCCTATTATATGCGTAATCTCAGAGCTATCTATAACCGTGCGGTGGAACAGGGTTTTGTTACCCAGCAAAATCCTTTCAAGCATGTATATACCGGTATTGATAAAACAAAGAAACGTGCTGTTTCTTTGGATGTGATCCGGGAAATACGAGATTTAAAATTGACGAAAAAATCACTGGTCTTCGCCAGGGATATCTTTTTATTCAGCTTTTATACACGTGGAATGTCCTTTGTAGATATGGCATTTTTAAAAAAGCAAGACCTGCAAAATGGGATTCTTGCTTATCGGAGAAATAAGACAGGTCAGCAGTTATTTATCAAAAGGGAAAAAACCATGCAGGAACTCATCGATAAATATGATACCTTTGATACACCCTATTTGCTACCGGTTATTCGAAACAATGGTGTGGACGAGTGGCATCAATACCAGAATGCGGCTCATCGTATCAATAGAAATCTGAAGCAGATTGGCAAGCAGATTGGTTTGGATATCCCGCTTACTACTTATGTCGCGCGCCATGCATGGGCCAGTATTGCCCAAAGTAAAAATGTCCCTCTATCTGTCATCAGTAAAGCATTGGGACATAATTCGGAACAAACCACCCGAATTTATCTTAGCTCTTTAGATACATCTGTTGTGGATAAGGCAAATAACCTTATTTTAATGTCTATATAAAAATATGTATTTATATAATATTGACAAAGAAACTGTTTTGATTTTTCTGCCTCTTGATTGGGGATCTGTTTTTGGACCAGATTCATTTCTCTGATGAGAAAGATAGCAAGCTATCTGGATAAGAGAAGCGAATATGCCTCCAAAACGCTCAAAACATAGACGAAAACAACAGGAAAATAACAAAATTGGTTGTTTATAAAACAATCAAAACACTTTCTTATATCGAATTCATGTTAAATGACAAAAAACAAGCCAGCCAATTCATTCTAAAAATATTTGAATTAGCCGGCTTGTTTGTATCCTTAGGTGTTCCCCTAAATAAGATTCGCCTAAACGGAAAAATGGAAAACTATCCGGTCATTCCTACGGATCAGTATCTCACATCGCGCACACAGAACACACCGGCTCTGCCGTATTTTTCCCGATCTTCATCGGTATCCTCCACCATGCCTCTCCAATCTGAATAGTAGGGCATCATGTGCATTTCTACCCGGCGAATTTTCAGCAACTCCATTTCCGAATCGGTCTTCCAATAGTTCAGTATGTAGCCGGTAGGCGTATATTCGTGTCTACCGGGATAATAGCGGCTGTAAGAATACGCCGTACGGCAATGGAACATGGCGCAAAGCCGGTGCTTAAAATTATGCTTCCTTTTATCACTTAAATCGCATGTCAGACTGAGTGGGTTGTACCAGCCGTAAGCATCACCTACGGCATCCTTGTCTCCCGGCTTCACCATGGGCGAGAAAGGCAGGTTGTCCTCATCCTGGAAGAAGTTGAATGCCAGCTGAATCAATGTCAGCTCGCGTTCATTGGGCAAGCGCCACGCTCCGGCGGGGGTCACTCCGTCTCCTGCTTCGTGATAGTCTTGGGCTATGGTAAACTTATCTCGTTTGGCATTGTCTATCTCAATAAGTTTCAATGTCGTACCTGTCCATGTTACCTTACTGGGAGTATCTTTATCAAATCTCAGGTGACTCGGGTCAGTGCACTCAAATTTCGCAATCGTATCCATCAGCATGGGTTCTTGTGCCAGCTGGAATTTCTTGTACAGACGGTTCTGCGTATCGCGTTCGTTATGGGGCTGAAGCTCCCGGTAACTGAACGAGCGCATGGCTTCGTCCGCCAAAAAGACTTCCAGTGTACGGCTTGCTTCATCGTATTTGTAATAAGGAGACGAAACTTCCCTGTCCATCCTGCCACTCACGACTCCGCTTCCCAAGCTCCTCACACTAATCATGTGCCTCAGATACGTATGACTTATGTATCCTCCCAGTTCCGACCATATTGTGGAATAAGGACCGTATGTACTGGCCGTATATCCCTGTACGGGATCCTTGTTTATCTTTTTCCCGTCTGCTCCTATATATATATCGAAAGACGATTTCCACAAGGCAGCTTCTTTTGCCATGGCAGGCTCTCCCAGCCACATACCCACCAATTGCCCTATGGCAGGTACATACCAGCGCAGTTCTTCCTCGTCCAGATAGCCGTTGCCGTTCAAATCACGGTTACGTATCAGCATGATAACCGGATCGTCGGCCTGTCCGCTAATCGGTCGGGATTCCTTCAGACTTCCATCTTTCCTCAGTATAAAACCGGATAGGAAAGGTGATTTTTTAAGCCCCCATTCCATACCATGCATATTACAATTTCCAACCTGACCATCCAGCTTTTGCCAAGTATTCTTTCTGCCGTCCCAAACTTCCCTCTCGCCCGGTTCTGGCTCATACAGGATGTGCTTCTGCTCTTCCACCGACTCCAAGCCGAATTTATTGAGAGTCTCATCGTTCATATCATAGAAGCAGGCAATGGAACGTTGTTTCAGCGTATAAACCGACTGCGACACCGCGCTCTTACCATCTTGGCTGAACTCGAGGTCGGTAGCAAGCGAGAAGATACGGTCCTTGCAGTTGATAAAATCTTTCAGATGCACCGGTACCGTAATGCGCGGGTCGGGATGTCTTTCATAAAAGTTCTCATCCACAAAGCAGGTGTAGTACGCCGAATCCTCCTTACTTGCATAAAACTCATCGAGCGCATCGAACACACTTTTCACCTTGCCTGGATAATAGTATTCCAGGAGATAGGGGCTTTCCTTATCCGGTTTTGTTCCATTATAGAAATAGTTATCCTTTTGCGTCTCTTTCGCAAACTCCAGCCACGCCAGATAGCCTTGTGCCACCTCTTTGGTAATACCGAAACTGCTCACGGATACACATTTGCCTTCCGAACCTCCGTCTGGGGTACCTTTAGGATAATACATCACCCCCATGACCCCGAAAGGTGTGTCGGTATACAGATAGACACCATTCTCAATGTCTTTCCGCATGAATTTCATCTCCACCTGGTCAAAATGGGCATCGATATGTGCGAAAGCCTCATGCTTGAACACCACTCCTTCCGCTCCCGGAGTCTTTTCGTTCTCATCTTCCACTTCCACCACTATATCATCCACTCCGTTGATGGTTACATTATACGTATAGTGATGGTCGCGCTCCACGCTGAAGTGATTGAGGTCTTTCCCGAAATTACCCAAATGGATATAATAACGGACATCGGCAGCAACCGTCTTGTCTGCATTTTCAAACCATCCGGTCAGTTCAATATAAGTAGAAGCTTTCGGAGCAAACTCAAACTTGTAGTGCCCTTTGTGATTATCGGCATTATCAGCATGAAAATCATCGGGAGCGGTCTCTTCCGTATTTTTATTGTCGGCAGTCTTCACCACCTTATCCCGCTGCCTGTATTCGGTAATCTCCACGCCGGATCTTACCTTGCGTATGTTCTCCGGCAGGTATATAGTAAAAGTGAGAGAATCCAGTAAACCGAAATTCACCGGCTTGCCATCTTCCACCAGGATACGGTCCCGCTCTTCTTCCGTCCACGCCTGTGCGGTGGGCGACACATAATGAGGTATATGGCGAACCGTGTAATCTCGCGCCGTAAACTTCACTCCTTTACCTTCCCTGATATTCATTGTAATCTTGCTCATCAGGCGTTTCAGCACAAACGAGTTGTCTTCATCGTGTTTACCGTCCGGCAACAGCGTATGAGTTTTTCCCTCTTCATCCGTATAACTGATTTGTCCCTGTTCGTTCACATGACATAATCCTGTATTGTTGTTCACCATACCCGTAAGCGGCAGATAACCGTCTACGCTGTGTATGTTTCCGTTCCACTTCGGGGTTGCTTTTTCAAAAAACTCCGCCTGAGTGCCCAGCGCATCCCCACCCGATACTCCCGGAAAGAAATTAAGGAACGAACTTTGCGCATTGCCCAACAGATAGATATACACATCGCCCACCGGAACATAGAACTTGATTTCACCGCACGTAGGGTCGTCATTATCGGCAATCCATCCGCCGGTAGCGCCTTCCAGCGGCTTATTGGACGGATTGGAGAACAGATGATAGGCCAACAACTCATTTTCTTCCGGATTGTCGCTCTTCGCTTCATATACAAAAGCCATCACGCCCGAAAGCTGGGAGTCATAATCAATCTCTCCACCTGCCGCACGGGTTGTAATCGTGGTAGTGATGCCACGTCCCACACCGAACGGAAGCCTCACCTCCACCCGCTTGTCACGGTCTACTCCCTGCAAGTCGTTTCCTTCGATGAACTCATCGGTGCAAGATGCAAGCGACAGGAGCGCCAACAGTCCCGCCGCCAGAATATGATTCACTGTTTTTTTCATCATGCTGTATATTTTTATCTGTTATTCGTCTGCCTAATTAAATTCCACATCTCCGCCTCCAGCTTCCCACGGAACAATCATCCAATGTGCTGTCATAGCCACGTGTCCATGCATGGAAATAACGGAAAACAGCCGCAGGTTCATGTTGGCTTCCACTTCGGGCAAAGCCACATATTGCATATCAGCCTCATGGCCTTCCGTACCGTCACTTCCCACTTTATGTTCATGCGACAGTATTTTCAGATAATATCCCCTTGAACTCTCTGCTGACGGATTCTCAGGATAACGGTCTGCAATTTCATTGGAGTTGGCAAACAGATAAATCGGTTTGGCTGGCATCCACTGAAAGTTTTTCGTGCCTGTATTCCCGGCATGTGCCAAAGCCTTAATCTCGTTGATATGGGTCTTCTCCAGCAAGTTCTTTTCATACACCTCATATTCCGGTGTCCCTTCTTGCGGAGCGGTTTCCGGTTCCTCCGGCCATCCCGCACTCAGAATTACCTTGCCGTTCTTCTGATTCTTCGAGTCGGAACTTTCACCGGCTCCCTCCAGACAATTGAAATCTCCCGTATATTCGTACTTCTCTTTCGGAAACAGATACCCGTATTCCGGCATATTGTAGAGATACAACCCGCGCCCCATATAGAGCTGCCCCTCTCCGGCGTCTGCCACATCCGCCTTGGCAAAGTAAAGCTGTAGTTTCGCTATGCTGCGTTTCAGTTCCAGGTTTATCTCCTGATTATCGTGCGTAACTGTTCCACGATACTTACAGGTCATCGGCACAATGGCAGAGCGGTATTTTTTTCCCGTTTCATCCTTGTCTGTTTCCGTTCCGCCCGACATATATTCCGCTTCCGGCAGCCGGCTGAAAGTCAAAGACTCCAGTCTGTCCGGCGCAACTTCCAAGCCTTCGACCGGACGTACTCCCCCGACAGTCTCACCGGGCAGTACAAAAATGTCTCCCTTGTTTTCGCTAAGCAGCTTTCCTGCCGCTTGTTCATTGGCCACCGCATAAAACCAGACTTCTCCTTGTGGCAGCTTCCATTTGAAAGTATGGGGTTGCACATCCTCACCACCATAATAATACCCTACCAGACTACCGTTGTGAAAAGCATACACTCTGAGTGTCTTCACCTGCGATTCGAAATCATCCGCTCCTGCCGCCCTTGTATCAATTGAAAGCTTCACCGTCACCGGTTCTCCCTCTCCGGGAAACATCTCCTCCTGCTCGTCCGATGCACAAGCCGTCATTATTCCCACCATTGCGGCAAACATACATAATATATATGAGTATTTTCGAATTTTCATATCTTGCTATTTCCTGTTTATGAGATTACCAATCTGCCGAAATATACCGGCTGTCCCAATCTCCCACGCTCACTTTGACAGTGATATCGGCATCGCCAGCAGGCAGCGTTATTTTATAATGGTAAGTGCTCGACTTTATCCATTCCGTTGTTTGAGCCACATCCAGGTATACCATCGCTTCTTTTGCCTCCGACAACGGTTTGCCGGCATAGGCATACTTAAAGGTTACCGCCACATGCTCCGTCACCGGCTGCGGCAACAGCAATACGCTATCCAGCACGGTAACACTGCTTCCAGCTTCTATCCGCACGCTCTCGCTGCGTACGAAAGGGGTTCCTTCTTCCGTGCAGTTTATCCGGTTTTGCCATGTCGACTCCTCCGGTGTCCACAGCAAGTCACCTTTATAGTCCACCCCCAAAAGTCTGATGTCCGACACTTCCGCCTGCTTCTCCCCTGTACAGACAGTAAATTTCACCTGTGCCAATTCATGTTTGAATGCCAAAAGCACAGGCGCCATCATTCCGCCCCCCTCATAAACCACATCCGTCTTTGCTGCTGTCATCAGATCCACAGCACCCTTCCCCATCTCGGAAGAATCAAACCCCGTAACCCTAAGTTCACCTTTATCGTTGCAGGAGACCTCTGTGGCAATATTATTCTCTTTCATCTTTTCCGGATGCACCGCATAAAAGCCATAAGGCCTACCTACAGCCCAAAAACGTTTCTCGCCATAGTTTCCCGATGGAGTAACCGGAACAGCATCGAAAAACAATTTCGGTCCGTCGCTTTCCCGTACCCATCCCCACAATGTGAAATTATCCATACCCTCCTTGTTATTTTCCACCACTGCACGAGTGGCAACTTGTGTGCCAAAGACAATCGGTATCCGTTGCTCCGAATCGCATTCTTCCGTCATGCTATCGGAACAGCCGACAGCGACCAGCATGGTCGTGACAAGAAGGAAATCCTTTTTTAAATTAAGTCGCATAGGCATTTATTTTTTGTACAATAAATAGTAACCGGGAAGGGAACATTCAACCCCGCCCGGCTTATTATATTTCCACAACTTGATAAATGGAAAAGACAAGTCTGCGGTTGTTCAGTGTTATTGTCCAGAGTTTGAATTAGGAACACTGGCATCGAGGTCCTGAGGATATTCAACGAAATCATCCACAGTTACGGCGAATGTAATAGGAACCAATACAGGTTCTGGATCTGGATTTTCAGGATCTGGATCAGGGTTAAAGCCGCCACCCTCACCAAAGATAAGAGTATAAACATAGCGTTTGCCTTGCTTCCAGACTTGTTTGGTTTTTCCGTTTATGTCTTTGGGTTCTCCTACCAGGGAGACACCCACCCATGCGGTTTCCTCGTGTGAGTTCGTGTTCGGCCACAACTGTACATTAGATACCGTATCCACCAGCTTGCATTTAACAAGCACTCGCGCTGTCCCCGTGATTTTGTACTCCGGATTTTGAGCTGTACC
>JAUUNK010000151.1 GCA_030844565.1 Bacteroides ovatus | reverse complement strand
CTGCAACGAGATCCAAAAAGTGGCATGGGAAGTATTAAAAAATTTCGACCATGCCTTGGTACTCCGCAAGGATGACCCGTTATTACCTGTCATACTTGACGTATATGAGAAACAAGGTATTAAAAACGGTCATCCGCAAAACAAGATGAAAGGCGAAGCCTTCAAGACAGAACTGGCTACGGCTTATCCCGAAGCCCGCTTGGTGGTAACCAAAGAGACCATGACCGTGGAGGGCATGATTAAAATCGTGTATGACTTGTTAAAAGACAAGTTGAACATTGCGAAAATCACGTTCACCAGTGGTGTGAATGCTGGATCTGCCGAATTTTCGACCAAGCATAACATAGAGTGTTGTCCGTTATGTGGTGTGGCGCTGAATAATGAGGAAGGTGTATGTCCTAAATGCGGATACAGGAAATAAATCATATCCGGTAACACAGTCCAATGATGTTGGACTGTGTTGCTTGTTTTTCTTGCTATATTCATGAATATAAAATAAAGACATGGTGAGATTATAAAATAGAGCAGGATGTCATATAGTAATAGATAATGGATGTCAGAAGGTTTTATAGTTGTCAATATTTTGTTATATCTAAATCGAGGAATTTTATAAATTCCTTATAATCAACGACATTATGCAGTCAAATTTTATTTTTTTCATGAAAGAAAGAATCATCTCGTTTTCATGGCAACATTTATTGCTCATCGTGTCTTTGTTCATAATGGCATGTGGAGTAGCACTCTGTGTACGGTCAAACTTTGGCAGTAGTGTGATTGCTACCATCCCGTTTGTTATGACACTCGCGGGAGAAGCTGGCATGGCTCCTCAATTTACGATTGGAGAATATACATACATAATGAACATTCTTTTCATCGGGCTTCAGGTTCTCATCCTCCGCCGAGGTTTCCCACGGATGCAATTTTTTCAATTCATTATTGGCTTTGTATTCGGTTTCCTATTAGATGTTAATATGTGGCTTACATCAATCATAGTATGTAATACCATATTATGGAAAGTGGCGGTACAATTAATGGGGTGCGTGCTGCTTGCCGTAGGCATCTCTTTAGAGATACGATGCGGCTCAGTCACTATGCCAGGTGAGGGTATTGTAGTAGCAGTTGGCAAAGCTACCGATATTCCATTTGCCAAAGCTAAAATCATGGTTGATATCTCTCTGGTTGTTATAGCAGTAGCTTGGGGGTATTTCTACTTTGGTACATGGCAATGGCAGGTAGTTGGTGCAGGTACTCTTATATCCATGATTATTGTAGGAATTATGGTGAAATTATTCGACAAGCATCTTGAATGGTTCAGTCGATTACTCTACTATCGTCCCGGATTCCGCCGATATATTTATGGTCTGGCCCGGTGCATTTGCGATAAGATTCGGTGATATTTTGATCGGACGTTAATATTTTAGTAGAAAACTTATAGTTGTGGCCAAAAGAGTTATTTGACGGCACAGCATTGCAGACTGCCGAAAGTTGCACGGTTGCTAATTCGCTATCGCTGTTACGCAAATATTCCCCAAAATATTTATTTCTCAGAGGCTTGTATTAGACTATTGAAAATCTAAAATAAACAGATAGCTAAAAAGTAAATCAGAGAATAGCGTAGCGAATAGGCTGAAAAAGTGTTCGTTACGCTATCTTTTTCTCTTGGCAAGAAGCCAAAGAAAGCCATAATATAGCCATATAGCGCAAGAGTTCAGTTACCACATCATTACCGAGTGATTGAAGAAGATTTTTAGCTAAAAGGCTATTTTTCTGCGATTTGCGTAATTCTGCGTAGCTGTCGGTAACTCACAGTAAACTAATTTTGTAACCAAAAAAATGTGAGTTATGCGAAGTACATTCAAGGTATTATTCTATGTGAAGAAAGGCAGTGCAAAGCCCAACGGCAACCTGCCACTGATGTGCCGCCTTACGGTGGACGGAGAGATTAAACAATTCAGCTGCAAGATGGACGTTCCGCCCCACTTGTGGGACGTGAAGAACAACCGTGCTTCGGGCAAGAGTGCCGAAGCGCAGAGAATCAACCGTGCGGTTGACAAGATTCGGGTGGAGGTGAACCGCCGATACCAAGAACTGATGCAGACGGACGGATATGTAACCGCCGCCAAACTGAAAGACGCCTATCTCGGCATCGGTGTAAAGCAGGAAACCTTGCTGAAACTCTTTGAGCAACACAATGCGGAGTTTGCAAAGAAAGTCGGACACAGCCGTGCCAAAGGAACATTTACCCGTTATAAGACCGTATGCAAGCATATACGGGAGTTCCTGCCCCATGCTTATAAGCGTGAGGATATTCCCCTAAAAGAGTTGAACCTCACGTTCATCAACGACTTCGAGTATTTCCTGCGCACCGTGAAGAAGTGCCGCACCAATACCGTGTGGGGCTACATGATTGTGTTGAAGCACATCATTTCCATAGCGAGGAATGACGGTCGTCTGCCGTTCAATCCCTTTGCAGGGTATATCAACTCCCCCGAAAGCGTGGACAGAGGATATGTCACGAAAGAGGAGATACACACCATGATGAACACAGAGATGCCCGACAAGACCCACGAACTTGTGAGAGACCTGTTTCTGTTTTCGGTGTTCACGGGTCTGGCGTATTCCGATGTCAAGAACCTCACCACCGACAACCTGCAAACTTTCTTTGACGGCAACCTTTGGATAATCACTCGAAGAAAGAAGACCAATACGGAATCGAATATCCGTCTGTTGGACGTTCCCAAGAAGATTATAGAGAAGTATGAGGGCATGGCGAAAAACAATAAGGTTTTCCCAATGCCAAGCAACACGACCTGTAACAAAAAGCTGAAAGCCATAGCCGAGTTGTGTGGTATAAAGACGCATCTGACCTATCATGTCGCAAGACATTCGGCGGCAACCACCATACTGTTATCCAACGGAGTACCTATTGAAACCGTCAGTCGTCTGTTGGGGCATACCAATATAAAGACCACTCAAATCTACGCAAAAATAACCGCCCAAAAGATAAGTCAGGACTTGGAGCAGTTGTCCGATAAGTTGGTGGATATGGAGAAAAGTATTTGCAGTGCCATTTGATAACTAATAAATAGAATACTGATGAAAGAGAAACGCAATATCATCACGATGGACGGACAGGGCAACATCACCCTGCCGACTGATACAGGCTCTATCGCCATGACCGAGTGGGAACTCTGCGAGTTGTTCGGAGTTGTCGCCCCGACAATCCAAGCAGGGATAAAGGCTCTTTGCAAAAGCGGAGTTTTGAGGGAACACGAAGTGAAACGTACCATCCGCCTGTCGGACAACCGCAGCATGGAGGTTTACAATCTTGAAGCCATCATCGCCCTCGCTTTCCGTATCAATACATTCGGAGCGGAGCAGGTTCGCAATGCCATCATTGAAAGAATGTACTTGCGAAAAGAAAAAACAGGCATCTTCTTTTCGCTGAACATTACCGATATGTCAAGTCCGAAATACTTTGCATAGGCGTATTGCCATTCACACATACTCACGTACCCGAAGAAGCACCTGTTTCCAGCTCTGCTTCTTCGGGATTTTTTATTTTTTAAGCCCCGAAACACCAACTTTTCTGTCGCAAGGTATTTTTTTGCTGCGTTCTGCTGTGATTTGCGTATCGGCTTATCCAATAGTTGATTATACTTTTGTAGCTGACATTTTTTCAAACTTAAATCATTGGAATATGGAAGCAAACAAAGTAAAAGACAGCCACAGACCGCTAACGGATGGCGGCATGGCAAAGGAAGAGTTTATCCGTGTCGGCACAACGCTCTACAAGATTGTGGAGCAACCGAGACTGAACGGAGGGTATGTAAGGAAACGCATCGCATGGAACAACGAGACCCTGCGCCAAGACTATGGCAAGGACTACATCGGCAGCGTACCCAAGTATGACGGCTTCTGCACCGTACCCGAACACGTCAATTATCAGTCTGTAATCGGCAAGTTCCTCAATCTCTACGAGCCGATAGACAACCAACCGAAAGATGGCGATTTCCCCTCTATCCGCTCATTGGTGGAACACATCTTCGGGGAGCAATCTGAGTTGGGCATGGACTATCTCCAACTGCTCTACCTGCAACCCATACAGAAGCTGCCCATCCTGCTGTTGGTGTCGGAGGAACGCAACACAGGCAAGAGTACATTCCTCAATTTCTTGAAAGCCCTGTTTCAGAACAACGTGACATTCAACACCAACGAGGATTTCCGCAGCCAGTTCAATTCCGATTGGGCAGGGAAGCTCCTTATCGTGGTGGATGAGGTACTGTTGAGCCGCAGGGAGGACAGCGAACGGTTGAAGAACCTAAGCACGGCATTATCCTACAAGGTGGAAGCCAAAGGCAAAGACCGCGACGAGATAGCGTTCTTCGCCAAGTTCGTGCTGTGTTCCAACAACGAGTATCTGCCTGTCATCATAGACGCAGGTGAAACACGCTATTGGGTACGCAGGATAGACCGCTTGCAGTCGGATGATACCGACTTCCTGCAAAAACTGAAAGCGGAGATACCTGCTTTCCTTTACCATTTGCAGCACAGACAGCTATCCACCGAAAAGAAAAGCCGTATGTGGTTCGCTCCATCGTTGCTGCATACCGAAGCCTTGCAGAAGATTATCCGCAGCAACCGTAACAGATTGGAGATAGAGATGCACGAGCTTATCCTTGACATTATGGAGAGTGTAGGCACGGACACTTTCTCTTTTGACTGCAACGATATTTTTCTTCTGTTGCGGTATTCACAGGCAAAAGTGGAGAAACACCAAGTCCGCAAGATATTGAAAGAGTGCTGGAAGCTTAATCCTGCACCCAATACGCTTACCTATACCACCTATCAGTTGAACTATACACGGGAATGTCGCTATTCTCCAATACGGAAGACAGGACGGTTCTACACTGTGACAAGAGTGTTTTTGGAAACACTATGATTATTTTGATGAAATGATGAATAAGTACATAAATATATTGAAATATAGATATTTACATTCTCATCAAACATTCATCAAAAGAAATCCACTGATGAAAAGGAGAAACAAGGTGGGCAGACCATATCCGACACCGTAAACGATGAATTTCTCTTTTCGTGAGTGGTTTGATGAATAATTGATGAGAGGATATGTAAGTATAAATCAAGACATTAAACTATTTATTCATCAAATCATCGCTTTTTCAACCATCATCAAATCCGTAGGAATATACATTATGACAATACAGGAAGCAAAGCAAATCAGAATCGCAGACTATCTGCAAGGTTTGGGTCACACACCCGTCAAACGACAGGGCAACAGCCTTTGGTACAAATCACCGCTAAGAGAGGAAGCCGAAGCCTCGTTCAAGGTAAACACCGAACTCAACCAATGGTACGACTTCGGCATCGGCAAGGGCGGCAACATCATCGCATTGGCGCAGGAACTCTACCGTTCCGACAATGTGCCGTATCTGTTGGAGTGCATCGCCAAACAGACACCGCACCTGCACACCGCCAATCATACACCGTTCTCTTTTGGTCGGCAGTCCGTTTCAGAACCGATGTACCGATACCTGCAAGTTACGGAGCTGTCTTCTTCTGCGCTGCTGTCCTATTTACATGAGCGTGGGATAAACACCGAACTCGCCAAAAGGGAATGTAGGGAACTTCGTTTTGAGAACAAGGGCAGACCATACTTTGCCATCGGCTTCCCGAATATGACAGGGGGCTATGAGGTGCGCAACCGCTATTTCAAAGGCTGTGTCGCTCCAAAGGACATCACATATATCCGACAACAGGGCGAGCCACGAAGTATGTGTTATCTTTTCGAGGGTTTCATGGATTATCTCTCGTTCCTTGCCATCCGTGTGAAGAACAATCCGCAATGCCCCCGATTGAACACGCAGGACTATATTGTACTGAACTCCGTTTCCAATCTGTCAAAGGCGGATGGCATATTGACGACCTATTCCCGAATCGGCTGTTTCCTTGACAACGACACGGCAGGACGGACAGCCTGTGAGCAGCTGAAAGCAAGGTTCGGAGAACACCTTTCCGACAAGTCCGTATACTACCGTGAGTACAAGGACTTGAACGACTACCTGTGCGGTAAACTCTTGTCCCAATCGGCAGAGCCGATGAAGCAGGAGAAGCAAGTCCAATCCGCAAGGCAGATGATGCAGCCACCGAAAAAACGAGGGCTGAAAATGTAGTAAGGGGAACGCTTGCAGCCGTGCGGATATTTGCCAACGGAAAATACCATAGCTTATTAGGGAATTTTCCGAGCCGCAATACTCCGTACCGCTGAAAATTCCCCAATAAGCCAAAGAGGTTGCACCTCTCTGGACTCTCCACGACCAACGGCAAGAGCCGTACAATTATAATTATCAATCATTGTTTCACAAGCTAAAAAAGAAAGGAAAAATATATGGGATTTGTCGTATTACACATGGAAAAGGCGCACGGTTCCGACAGCGGAACGACCGCCCACATCGAGCGTTTCATCATTCCAAAGAACGCCGACCCAACTCGCACGCATCTTAACCGAAAACTCATCGATTACCCCGACGGAGTGAAAGACCGAACAGCCGCCATCCAACACCGTTTGGAAAACGCAGGATTGACACGCAAAATCGGTAACAACCAAGTACAGGCAATCCGCATTATAGTGTCGGGAACGCATGAGGACATGGAGCGCATCGAAAGGGAAGGCAGATTGAACGAGTGGTGTGCCGACAATATGAAATACTTTGCCGACCTGTTCGGCAAGGAGAACATCGTGGCAGCGCACCTTCATCGGGACGAGGAAACTCCGCACATACATATAACGCTTGTTCCCATCGTAAAGGGAGAGCGCAAGCGCAGGAAACGTGAGGAACAGGCGAAGAAACGCTACCGCAAGAAGCCGACAGACATTGCAAGGCTGTGTGCCGATGATATTATAACACGGCTGAAATTGAAGTCCTACCAAGACACCTATGCCATTGCAATGGCGAAGTACGGATTGCAGCGTGGTATTGACGGCTCAACGGCACGACACAAGTCCACTCAGCAGTATTATCGGGACACACAGAAACTTGTCGATAGCCTAAAAGCGGAAGTGGTGGATTTGCAGGAGCGGAAAGAAACGGCACAGCAGGAACTCAGACAAGCCAAGAAAGAGGTGCAGACCGAGAAACTGAAAGGCGCAGCCACGACCGCTGCGACCAACATAGCCGAGAGCGTAGGTTCTCTTTTCGGCAGCAACAAGGTCAAGACGCTGGAGAGGGAGAACAGGGATTTGCAGGAGCGTGTATCGGAACTTGAAGAAGAAGCCCGACAAAGGGAACGGCAACAGACGAAGTACATACAGGAGATAACGGACGCTTACGAGCAGCGACACCGCAAATTGTCTGAGTTCACAGACTTTGTGAAACGCTACTTTCCGTATGTGGAGAAACTGATACCGACAATAAACTTCCTGCGTGAACGCTTGGGTTTCAATGATGATATAATCCGAAGATTATGCACGTTCAAGGATGTTCCCATAAAAGGCAAACTCTATTCTTCCGAGTTCAACCGAGACTTTGAAACCCAACGTGCTGTATGTTCCATCAAGGAGGACGAAAACGGAAAGTTCGATTTCAAGATTGACGGAGTATCGCACGTTAGTTGGTTCAGAAAGAAAATGAACGAGTTTAGAGAAGCAATCGGAATACCGAAGCCAAGACAGAACAGAGGTATGCAACTGTAAACCAAAATAAAATCCATGATTATTGAATGCCATATCACGGATTTTTTGTACTTTTGCAATTGGATTGAGGCAACTCTATCCAAGACATAAGAAAAAGAAGCGTTATGCTTTCTTGTAAGTCGGGAACGTAGGAAATTCAAGACACTGCACAAGGATGGCATAGTGGTTCTCACGCATATAGCGTGGGCTGCTATACTACATTCGTGCATTTAGGTTTCCTACGACCTTCGACTTAGAATGCTGCATTGGTAGTCCACGTTTCTGCATTTGAGCATCCGCTTCTTTGGGCTAAGAAGCAAAAAAGAAAACTATATGAAACAAAAAGTTCCACTATCAAAAATGAACATGACAAAAACGCTACTATCAGTTATGCTTTGTTGCTGTTGCAGCATTATGGCTTTCGGGCAAAACATGACCCAAGAAATTGAAAAGATTATCAAAGGGAAGCAAGCGTCTGTCGGGGTAGCAATTATCCATAATGACGAAATAATTACCATTGCCAACGATGACAAATATCCCACTATGAGTGTATTCAAATTCCATATTGCAGTGACAGCTTTGAAAAAAATGGAAGCAGAGAATATTTCGCTGGACGAAATGGTGTATATCAAACAGAAAGAAATGCTGAAAAACACGTATAGCCCGTTAAGGGATAAATATCCGGACCAAGGGATTCATATCTCTTATAGGGATATAATCAAATATACAGTATCGATTAGCGACAACAACACATGCGATTGGCTAATAAGGTTTGTTGGTGGTATTGATAAAGTGGACTCCTACATAAAATCTCTTGGAATAAAGGATATGAATTTCACGGAGACAGAGGAAAGCATGCATACTGACATTATGTTATGCTACAACAATTGGAGCACACCATTCGCAATTGCACAATTGCTAAAGAAAATACACACAGAACACATCTTGACAAAAGAACATTTTGCGTTTTTAGAGACAGCCATGCTAGATTGTGTGTCTGGCAAAAATAAACTAATAGCTGGGTTGCCTCACGATATCAGATTTGGGCATAAAACGGGACGTTCCAACCGAACTACTGATGGCGTACAGATAAGCGAGGGAGATGCAGGTGTGATATATCTTTCCAACGGTGAGAAATGCTACATTGTCGTTTTGATAAAGGATTCTCGTGAATCTGATGATGATAACGCAAAAATAATGGCTGATATATCAAATATTGTTTATCGTCATTTGAATAAACAGTAATCCAATAATAATGAATCAAAGTCTCTAACAAACGAACGTTAGAGACTTTTTTGTCGAATATTTGCAAAAGAAAGTGTATATTCCAATAAAAAATAATATCTTTGCCATTGAAAGAGTTATTTGACAGCATAGCACCGCAAAACGCTGAAAACCGCACGGTTGCTAAATCGTTACCACTATTTCTCAAATACTCAGTTAAATGTTTATTCTTCAAGCGGTTATATCAAGCCGTTGAAAATCTAAAATAACAATTTAATTATAAGCGTCTTTTCGAAAAACATAGTAGTTCTCTGAATTTATTGAATTTCAATTTGTCGCAAACGTTTTGATGGCGCGCTGATTTGAAATTATCTTTGTGATCATACTCAGGCAGTTATGTATAAAGACAAATATGTTTTTACCTGATCAGTCAAGTTTCTTGGCAGCGCACAAGTACAGACACATTGTAGATAAGTATGACGGCTACAGGTATATTGAAAGTTATACCTTTTGGAATCAGCCGCTTATAATGATATCCTTTTTTTTAAAATGTCAAAGAGCTAAATGATTCGAGTGGGCCGAACTTATTTAAGTTTTAACTCTATCCATTTTTAGTTGATAGTAATGAATTATGACTATATGATACTGCAAAATCACACCATACCTGTAAATGAGAACGACGGTTTACCGTTATCCAAGTGTTATTGGGCTATCTTAGCCACTGCCCTAGGAGTTGGAATATCTGTGATAGACGTTACAATCGCCAATGTGGCTTTACCGACCATCGCCTGCGACCTGGGAACTTCGCCGTCCGCAACGATCTGGATAGTAAATGCTTATCAAATAGCGATTACCATTTCTCTCCTCTCTTTCTCTTCATTGGGAGACATTTACGGTTACCGGAGGATTTACTTATCAGGCGTTTTGCTATTCAGCATCACCTCAGGGATCTGTACTTGTGCCGACTCGTTTTGGATGCTGACAGCCGCCCGTATTTTACAAGGATTCGGAGCGGCCGCAATCACTAGCGTGAATACGGCGCTACTCCAGATCATCTATCCCAAACGTTTTCTTGGTCGCGGAATGGGCATCAATGCCCTTGTCATTGCCATATCGACTGCTGCCGGACCGACAATCGCTTCGATTATTCTCTCTTTGGGTTCATGGCATTGTTTTTTTGCCATCAACATCCCAATAGGAATTGCCGCACTCGTAATCGGACTGATATACCTGCCTGACAATCCGGTAAAATTAACCGGACGCCGTTTCGACAAGTTCAGTTGTCTGATGAATGCAGTCACCTTTGGTTTACTTATATTCTCATTAGAGGGTATTACCCATAAAGAAAACACCACGTTGATCATAGTCGGGGTATTTGCGTTGTTGACAATCGGTTATTTCTTTGTACGCCGCCAGTTACGCCAACAATTTCCTTTATTACCAGTTGACCTGATGCGTATCCCCATTTTCTCCATGTCTATCGGCACATCCATCTGTTCCTTCACCGGACAAATGCTAGCCATGATCTCCCTCCCCTTTTTCCTCCAAGGAACTCTGGGACATAGCGATGTGACAACCGGATTACTCCTTACTCCCTGGCCGATAGCGACAATGATTATGGCTCCGCTTGCCGGACGATTGGTAGAACGTATCCACGCCGGAATACTGGGAGGTATCGGCATGGTAATATTTGCTACAGGACTTTTCCTGCTCGCAGTACTCCCTTCCAACCCTACTAATGTGGATATTATATGGCGGCTGTTCATTTGTGGATCCGGTTTCGGATTATTCCAGACACCCAACAACAGTACTATCATCTCCTCCGCTCCATCCAACCGTAGTGGAGGAGCGAGCGGTATGTTGGGCACAGCCCGTCTACTGGGGCAAACACTGGGAGCGACACAAGTTGCCATGATATTCTATTTAGTTCCAACCAACAGTTCGCAAACATGTCTGTATTCAGCAACTGGTTTTGCTGTTGTTGCCGCAATAGTCAGTTGCCTGAGAATTTCACAACCACGTCCATTACAAGGATTCAAATAAATTGAATACTTATAGGCATACCCTATATACAACTCTATACTTTATAGGGAAACGAGCGACAGAAAACAACAACTGCAACCATTAGAAACAACAGCTGCTGTCATTACCGATATTTTTTTATATTGTTGCCATAATTATTGACCAATAACACTTTCCTTTCATCTCCATTTCCGAGGGAATGATATCCTGCTCTTTATCGAACTCATCCAGAATCCAATACATCGCTTTTTCATCGGCATAATAAATCATACGTCCTTTATAATTGACCGACTTCTTATGGGAGGACAAAATGATCGCTGTATCGTCACACAACTCTGCCGACTCCTGTTTATATCTCACACGGTTGTCTTTCTTGGAAATAGTGGCAACTGTCCCACGTTTCACCTCCCCGTCTTTTACTTTCAACTAAGCAGAGAAAAACAACCGTCCTATTTTTCCGCACCACTGTGATATGTCCCTTAAATACTGATTTCTGGGTAAAAACACCCATGTTGATTACCGGTAACAGGATGATTTGAAATGAAATCAGCCGAAAGTGGAGTGAACTACACAGTCATGCTGCTGGTTTCCATCTTGGTTGCCTCTTCCGGCGGAAAGAGAACCTTGAACTTGACATTGCTGAATGTTTTCATACTACGGAAGGTGGTTTGACAGTCGGTGCTTTCAGAGACGTAGCAAGGATCATAAGTAGAGGAAAAACTGCGTAAGTCGCTTTGTGCAGTTGGTTGTGGAGTACGGAGTTGGGAACTGTTAAAATAAAGTTTATCATCACTTATACGAGTAATCCCATCATTATAGACATAGAAACAACCAAACATGTTCTTTTTATAATACTTCCCATGCCACTTTTTGGATCTCGTTGCAA
>JAUUNK010000150.1 GCA_030844565.1 Bacteroides ovatus | reverse complement strand
CGCGATGCCGTAGCCGGAGGACAGGATTTTGTAAAGAGTGCGCCTGTTTGCCTGGTTTTGGTGAGCGACTTGTCTCGTTTTGGAGATGCAGGGAATGCACGCAATCAATTGATGGGAGCTATGGATGCTGGTATTGTTTCGCAGAATATTTCTATTTTCTGTGCTGCGGCAAAACTGGCTACTGTGCCGCGTGCTTCGATGGATGTGAATAAGTTAAAGACCGTTTTGGAGTTGTCAGATACTCAAATACCTATGATGAATCATCCCGTAGGACATTTTTA
The DNA here is from genome assembly GCA_030844565.1 of Bacteroides ovatus. GTDB lineage: Bacteria > Bacteroidota > Bacteroidia > Bacteroidales > Bacteroidaceae > Bacteroides > Bacteroides ovatus_A. Next base: position 11,570 of record JAUUNK010000150.1, on the reverse strand, counting down.
ATAATCTCAATCCTATTACCTCCCTTGGAGGATTGCAATGAAATAAGATAAGGCTTCGTGCGTCGTCAGACCATGAAGCCTTTGTTGTTTTCTATCCCCTCTTTCTTTCCCATACTATCTTTATTATGTCTGCCTTTCATTTCAGAAATAGTTTGTATCTTTGCTTATAACATGCTAACAGAGGGAAAGAGAATCATGAAAAATGGAATTTTATTTTTACTTGTTCTTATCGCAAATTCTTCGCTTCGGGCTCATTCGCAAACAGACTCATTGCTGATGGCTCTTGATGAGGCAATTCAATTTAGTAAACGGTATGAAGAGGTGAAGATAAAACGTATCGCTTTTATTAAAGAAGGATTGAATAAATCGGGGCTTTCGCCGGAAGAGGAGTATCGTGGCAATCTTCAGCTTTATCATGAATATGAAGCTTATATATGTGATTCTGCCCGTCGCTGCATCAACCGGAATATACAAATAGCAACTCAGTTGGAAAATAGGGAATGGTTGGATGAATCAAAATTGAAGAAAGCGCATGTTCTCGCTACATCCGGGCTATACGCCGAAGGGATTAAATTACTGGAGAGCATTGACAAGCAAAATCTTTCTCCGCGTTTATTAGCAGATTATTATACGATCTTCGAAAATATATACCTTTATCATGCCGAATATGCACAGGATGATGAATATATGCCCTATTATTTAAGTCAGATGAACACTTACCGGGATTCTGTTCTTCTAGTGGTTTCCAAGGGATCTTACCAGTATGTAGCTGCCAAAGCTCCCTTTCTCATAGACCATCAGCAACTCAAAGAAGCGGAGAAACTGCTGAAGGCTTATCTTTCTGAAGTTTCTCCTGATACTCGTGAATATGCTATCCTCACTTCGATTTTGGCATTTACTTACCAATATGACAACCAGCCGGAGCTCCGGAAAATAAGCCTTATCAAGAGTGCCATTGCGGATATAAAAGGGGTAGTAAAAGAAAATAATTCTCTTCGGGCACTTGCTGAAATTCTCTATGAAGAAGGAGATGTGGAACGGGCGAATAGCTACATGAAAAAGAGTATGGCTGACGCCAGCTTCTACAATGCCCGCTTGCGTAATGTGCAGGCTTCCAAGATGCTTCCTGTAATTGACCGTTCGTATCAGGCGGAAAAAGAAATGCAACGGCATAAGTTACAAACTTTTTTATTGCTAATCAGTCTGTTGTCTCTGTTTCTGATACTGACTGTCGGATATGTGGTATGCCAGATGAAGAAACTTGCTAAAGCTCGGCGGGAAGTAATGCAAGCTAATTGGGAATTGCAGCGGCTGAATGCTGATTTGATAGATGCTAACCAAAGGCAGAAGCTCACAAATGATTCGTTGAGAGAAGCGAATTGCATTAAAGAAGAATATATAGGTCGCTTTCTTGGTTTATGTTCCGCTTATATCGATAAATTGGAGACGTATCGGCGAATGTTGAATAAAAAAGCGGCTATCGGTAAGGTGGATGAGTTATACAAAACTTTGAAATCATCGCAATTTATCGATGATGAACTCAAACAATTCTATCGGGACTTTGATAATTCTTTCCTGAAGATTTTCCCCGACTTTGTGGAATGCTTCAACCGATTGCTTCCATCGTCGGAACGTATTATTCCCAAACAAGGCGAACGGTTGACAACTGAACTACGTATTTTTGCTTTAATCCGCCTGGGAATTAATGATAGTGCCAGGATTGCCGGTTTCTTGCGTTATTCCATCACTACAATTTATACCTATCGCTCAAAGCTTAAAAATAAGTCTCTTCATCGGGAAAATTTCGAAGAACAAGTTATGAAAATAGGCTCTTTTAAAGCTTAATAACTACTATCATACTTCCTCTGTATTTAGTTTTTTAGTTCACTTTGTTAAAATCATGTTGTTGATTATAAGTGTGTTATGTCTTTAGACTCTTTAGATTTGTTTTAGTAGTAGCAAGACAGTGCGTTCTTTTTATGGATATTTGCATAGATGCTTCTCCTATGTAGTGAAGGAGACTATTTGTTAATGTAAAATCTAAGTATTATGAATGCAAAAAGAACAAAGCTATGTCTTTACCGGTATCTTTTCCTCTCTATTAGCTTACTTGCTGCAACCGTAGCTCCGGCACAACAGTTATCGGTGAAAGGGACCGTAAAAGATGCGGCTGGCGAGCCTATCATCGGTGTTAATGTGACGGTGAAAGGAACTGCTAATGGAACTATTACTGACACAGATGGGAATTATTTTGTGTCCGGTGTTACCCCCTCTTCCGTACTTCTCTTCTCTTTTATAGGTTATAAGAGCCGGGAAGTTGCTTGCAAAGGTAAACATGAAATCAATGTTGTGCTGGAAGAAGATCTTCAGGCACTGGAGGAGGTTGTAGTCGTAGGCTACGGGTCATTAAGTAAGAAAGAGCTTTCGAGCTCTATTGTCCAAGTAGACAAGAGCAAGTTCCAGCAGGGAGCAATGAATAATCCGATGGAATTGCTTACCGGCAAAGTGGCGGGGTTAAATGTAAATAGTACGGCGTCGGCAAATCCCAATTCAGGTTCTTCTCTTCAAATTCGGGGGGCTACGTCCATTTCCGCTTCCAATGACCCTCTCATTGTAATAGACGGAGTGGCAGGAGGGGATATTCGTAATCTCTCGGCACAGGACATAGAGTCGATGACTGTTCTGAAAGACGCCGGTTCCGCTGCTATTTACGGTACACGAGGAGCAAATGGTGTTATCCTTATTACTACTAAGAAGGGAGCTGGTGAGCCTGGAACTGCCAAGGTGACCTATGATAGTTGGTTTGGAGTGAACATTGCTAAGCCCGCACCGGAAATCCTTTCACCCGATGAATTTCGTCGGTCAAGGCGCGGAACGGATTATGGTGCTTCCACCGACTGGTATGATTTACTAATGAGAAACTTTTCTTATGATAATAATCAATATATATCCATCGATGGCAGTACAAAGAGTGGCTATTATAGCGCTTCTTTCAATTACAAGAAAGCAACAGGAATCGACTTGAAGAGTGAACGTGAAGAATATGGCGGTCGCTTTGTCATCGAACAGCGGGTGGTAGATAACCGCCTGCAACTAAACGGTTCGCTGAATGCCCGCCGGGTAAACGAGGTCTGGGGAAACGACGGTATGTTTGATACGGCTCTTTCTATGAACCCAACTATGCCATTGTATGATGAAAATGGTAATTATTACCAGCCTTCTTCTCCTACCGGAGCGCGCAATCCTGTGGCGGAACTCAGCGATATAGACAACAACGGGCAACGTATGTACGTCTTGGGAACAGCAGAAGCAAAGCTGCATATCCTTCGTTCCGAAAGGCATACATTAAATACTACTTTGAGTTATTCGTTGCATTATAACGACTTGAAACAGCAATACTTTACCCCTTCTACTTCAGGAGAATCATACTGGAATGGTTATAAAGGACGAGCGGAAGTTACCTATCAAAAATGGTATACCCAGCGTCTGGAATGGTTGGGCAATTATTCGTTGGACCTTTCGGACCATAGTATTAAAGCTGTGGCAGGATATACGTACGAAGATTCCCGCTGGGAACGTCTGAACGCTTCTAACAGTGATTTTGCTTACGACAATCTAAAATGGCATGACTTGGGAAGTGGAAGTTTCTTAAATGCAGGAAAGGCTGCGATGGGTACCGGACAATCGCGTGCTAAACTGATAGGTGTATTCGGACGCGTCAATTACAATTGGAAAAACATGTTGATGACATCCGCTTCTATTCGTTATGAAGGTTCCACCAAATTTGGGAAAGACCATAAATGGGGAGCATTTCCAGCCGTTTCTTTGGCTTGGGAAATGGCAAATATGGGCTTTATGAGAGATGTTGCCCACTTGGTTAAAAGTTTGAAGCCGCGTATCTCTTATGGTGTAACAGGGCGTTCTGATTTTTCTTCTTATCTTTCTTTGGCGACTTATAGCACTAAAGGCAGTTATTTTATGGACGGCGAATGGGTAAAGGGATATGCTCCTTCGGTAAATGCTAATCCAAATCTGGGATGGGAAAAAAGTATTAGTACCAATGTAGGTGTTGATTTTGTTTTTGGGAACCGGATAAGGGGCTCTATCGATTGGTTCGACCGTCAGTCCAAAGACTTGCTTTATAATTACACTGCTCCGCAACCTCCGTTTGTTTACTCAAATATTCTGGTGAATGTGGGTACTACCCAAAACCGTGGTTTTGAATTATCTCTTGAGGGCGATATTTTTAAAGGAACTAGAGTAGAATGGACTTCCGGAATTAATTATTCATACGGAAGTACTAAACTGAAAGTGCTTTCTGACAATATGTATCAGGCTTCTTATGTAGATTTATATCAGAAGCCTGGTGTAGGTACAAGCGAGTATTTCTTCCGTGTAAAGGAGGGTGGTAAAGTCGGTCAATTCTATGGTTACGAATATGCAGGTGTGGAGGATGGCAAAATGCTAATTTATACCGATAAAGGAGAGAAAATACCCGTTTCGGAAGCTGATCAAAAGTACAAACGCTATATTGGTAACGGTACTCCTACTTCTTTTTTCTCCTGGAGCAATACTTTGCGTTATAAGAATTTTGACCTGAATATTTTTTTCCGTGGAGCTTTTGGATTTGAAATTTTTAATATGCGCAAATATGGAATGGGTTTGCAAGGCTGTGGTACGGACAATGTGCTTAGGGATGCTTATCTAAAAGATAAAGATATTATAACGGGTGGAGGTGTCATTTCTTCTTTCTTTCTTGAAAAAGGAGACTATTTTAAATTGGAGAATGTGACATTGGGCTATAACTTTACTCCTAAATGGAACAAAATACTGGATGGAATGAGGGTCTTTGTTTCTGCTAAGAATCTTTTTACGCTCACTGGATATTCGGGCAATGACCCTTCTATTGTCTCTGTTAACGGACTTACTCCGGGCATAGATACCAACAGTGCTTATCCTACAGCTACTCAATTGACTCTGGGGCTTACTTTAAGATTTAAATAAATAAGTAGAATTATTCATAAGAACGAGAAAATATGAAATACTTAAAATACAACTGGCTGTTAGCCGCTTTGGTGAGTTTCTCTGTATCATCTTGTTTCGACCTTACGGAAGAAGTGTTTGACAGGGTGGACTCTACTATTTATTATCAGGATGAAAACAGTGTAAAAGGTGCCGTTGCTTCCATTTACCAGACAGGAGCAATGAGTTATATTGAATATTTCTGGTACCTTCAAGAATTCTCTGCCGATCAGGTAGCCTGGCGTTCATGGAATGGTGGTTTATGGGGATATGACGAAGGAGAAAAGTTCGTGCTTTCGTCGCATACCTGGACACCCGACTCAAAAATCATCCGTACGACTTGGGAAACGGCATGGACTACTATTGGATTATGCAATACATTAATTGCTGATCTTGAGTCTCTTAATCCCACTTCTTTGAAAATGACTGCACAAAAAATGAAAACCTATATCGGTGAAGTACGGACCTTGCGGGCATGGGCTTATTACAACATATTTGAAATCTGGGGAGGTGCTTTGCCGCTTAATATTTCTACAGGAACGGAGGTGCCTCCTACTGCTGATCCTGATTTTGATATAAGCTGCAGAAAGATATATAATTTTATTGTAGATGAATTGGACCAATGTGTAGAAAATCTTACTCAGAATAATGTCAACCGTATGAATCAGGCGGTGAACCGCATTATTAAGGCGCGTTTACTCTTGAATGCCGGGGTTTTTATCAAAGAAGAACATTACGAAGAGTGCGCCACGCTTTGCCAAGAAATTCTCAGTAATAAGTATGGTACTTATTCGATAGCAGACGATTATCGGGATATTTATTCCATTGGAAACATTACGTGTCCGGAAATTATTATGGCTTTCGCTTTTGAAGTGGGACAACTAAACGGCGGCTGGATGCGGGATATGCCTTTTATGCCCTACAATATCTGGGATTACTTTAACGGAACTTACCAGCAAAGCCCTTGGAATTGTGCATGCTTGGTTCCTTCTTTCGATAATTCCGGAGATGTGAATACGTATGGTGGAACAGATCATGCTAAGTGTTTTCTAGATGCTCCTTACAATGATAAATTAGGTGCGGTGTATGAACGGTATGATGACCGGGATATACGTAAACAGAACTACGTGTATAATGAGAGAACGAATGAATACAGAGGGATGTTTCTCAAAGGGGCCATCAAAGCAAATTATGGAACTGGAGAACCTCTAAAGGCGGATGCTGATAGGGATGGGCAGCCTATTGTATATGTAGACCAAGTAGGTACCTTTATGAATAAAGGCCGCAAGCTGGAAGATGTCATGTCACCTCGTTGGGGCGAAACGACTTCGGGTATAAGATTGGTCAAGTATCCTATCTATCCGGCTTCTGCCGGAATTGATTTCCAGGACATCGATGAAGTGGAATTCCGCTTATCAGAGGTGGTCTATATGCTGGCTGAATGTAAAATGCGTGCTGGTGATGCCGAAAGTGCAAAAGAATTGGTAAACAGTGTGCGCAAACGTTATTTCTCCGAGGCTGACTGGACAACGGTGAAAGATGAACCGGGTAGGGGATTTACCGCTTTTGATATGGATTGGATGTTGAGCCAGTGGGGATTGGAATTTTTGTCGGAAGGACGCCGCCGGCGTACTGATCTTCGCCGTTTTGATAAATTTACTCAAGGGCAGTGGTGGTTCTTTGGCCGTGCAACAGAAGATGGTAAAATACTTCCAGCCACACGCAATCGTAAATATGAATGGTTTCCGCTTCCCTCATCCGCTTTACTGGTAAATCCGGGGCTGATACAAAATCCTAATTATAAATAACTTTAAACAGATATATTTATGAAAAAGAATCTATTTTATTTGCTCTTGATGATAACTTTGCAGGTTTCACTTGGGAGTTGCGATAATAGGGAAGAGATAGTATTTGAACACGAGTTACCTCAATTTGAATTAAAAGAAAATGCAATCTTACTGGAGGTTATCATGCCGCAAGGTACAAAAGCGGAAGATAACATTTACATTGTAGGAGAATTTAACGGGGGTGATGAAGCTATAGGACAAATAGAATGGCAACTGGAAAAAGCTACCGGCAATGAGGTGAAATGGGGTATTTATCTAATCCCTTCCACTTTTGAAAACGGCAAGACTCTGGCAGATGGTTTTTATTTTGTTTCCAAGCAGCAAGGTGTGGAACGTACCGTGAAAAATGAAGAAATGTTGCATCGGCTTAAAGCCGCTACAGGGACACGTACTAATGTGATGGTATCCCGTTGGAAAGCTTATTTTGAACCGGACAAACCGGAGGAGGATAGTCATGACGGGTATGCTATTTATGTCGAAGATAAATCCGGCTGGGAGGCACTGGCTCTCTATGGCTGGGGTGATGTTGAGTTGGGCGGAGGATGGCCTGGGCTTCAGGTAACTGGAACTAAGACAATTGGGAAAATAACCTATAAATATTTTGATACGGGTGAAGATTTTAAAAATAAAAATGTAAACCTCATTTTTAATAATGATAATGGTGGAAAACAGTTTGATGGACCTAATATTACTTTGGAGCGGGACTTTTATTTCCGCATTACTGATACAAATTGCCAGGAAGTGGTTCCAAGCGATTATATGGGTTATATTATATATGTGGAAGATGTTACTTCCTGGGGTATCCAGAATGTTTATGGTTGGGCAGACGGAGGGGATGTTACTCCGGCTTGGCCTGGTATTGCTGTCACAGGAACGAAAGAAATAAATGGAGTGGTTTATAAGTACATCGAAATGGGGGAAGAACTGAATGATAAGTTTATGAACCTAATTTTCAATGGTGGAGGAGCGCAAGCAAGCGACATGCCTATAACTTTAAACCGGGACTACTATATTCGGGTGACCGACAGTGGCATCGAGGAAATAGACATGGAAAAAACTGAGGAAAATTAATGTAACAATAAGATGAAACAAAATTATTTGCGGACATTCGTCCCTCTGTTATTATTGCACTTTTTTACATGGTGTAGCAGTGATTCTGGTGAAATAGTGAACGAACCGATTGTTTCTTCTCTGGGGGAAGTTAATGAAATTGTGATTTATGAAGCTAATCCGAAAGTGTTTTCTCGCACGGATGCGTTGAATGCCATAACTGCCCGTTTGGATGAAATCAAAACATTTGGAGTAAATGTCGTATGGTTGATGCCTATTTACGAAGAGGGAATAAAGAACTCCGTCGGTTCGCCCTACTGTGTGAAGGATTATAGAAAATTAAATGCTGACTATGGGACTCTTGATGACTTGCGTACTCTGGTAAAGAAAGCTCATGAAAAAGATATGAGGGTTATTCTCGACTGGGTAGCCAATCATACCTCTTGGGATAATGCTTGGATACAAAATAAAGCGTGGTATACTCAGGATGCCGCAGGAAATATTATATCTCCCGATGGTATGGGGTGGGCAGATGTAGCCGATCTTAACTATGACAACCCAGATATGCGTAAAGCTATGCTGGAAGCAATGAAGTATTGGATTACTGAAGTGGATGTAGACGGATTCCGTTGCGATTATGCAGAAGGGGTACCACATGATTTTTGGAAGCATGCCATTGATGAACTGAAAATACTGAAAGGTGACGATTTATTGATGCTTGCTGAAGGTTCTGCTTCTTCTCTGTATGAGGATGGTTTCGACTTGCTATATGGCTGGGATTTTGCTTCCTGCTTGCAAGAGGTATTCACAGGCACGTCTGATTTGTCTACTTTATATGATGTCCATAAACGGGAGTATAAAGATGTTCCGGAAAGAAAACAGCGTTTGCGTTACTCCACTAATCATGATTTGGCGTCCGAATACTCTCCTTTGCAGATTTATAAGAATGAGAAAGGTGCTATGGCTGCTTTTGTGATAGCTTCTACGTTGGGAGGAACGCCGCTCATTTATAGTTCGCAGGAGATAGGATATCCTCAAGCACTTTCTTTCTTCGATTATCGACTTATGGATTGGAATTCCAATCAAAGTTATCTTACGGGGTATAAAAAAATAATGGAAATTTATTGTGCGTCGACAGCTCTGCGAAGTGGGGAAACTAAATGGTATAATACAGGCAAAGTAGCCTCTTATTGTCGTTTGTCCGGAAAAGAAAGAATGTTTGTCGTGGTAAACACAACGAATGAGTCTATGACAGTGAAAACTCCTATTGAACGTGCCGGGGAGCAGGTGGAAAGCCTGTTGAATGGCAAAACAAGCGTGCTTCCTGCTGTTCTCACACTGGAACCTTATCAGTATGAAATATTCAAATATTAAATATTTAATGATAATGATAAAAACGATAAGAACAGTAATATGCGGAATCCTCCTGTTGGCGCTTTCTCCAGTGTATGCCTACAAGCTGGAATCACAGAATGGAAAACTTAGCTTGGAGATACAGCTTCAGAACAGCGTACCGGTCTATCAGCTCAACTACAAAGGAAAAGTGATGATTCCTTGGAGCTGCCTCGGTTTGGAGACCGAAGAAGCTTCTTTAACAAAAGGATTTACGGTGGGGAAAATACAAACCGGGAAGTGCGATGAAACTTGGGAGCCGGTATGGGGAGAGTACAGTCATATCCGTAACCAATATAATGAGATGGCGATTACCCTCATCCGGCAAGATCAACATAGCTACACACTCATTCTACGTTTCCGTCTTTTTAATGATGGACTGGGTTTCCGGTATGAACTTCCGGAACAGGATAATCTGAATTATCTGACCGTAAAGGAGGAAGTAACCGAATTTAATCTGACGGGAGACCACAAAACGTTCTGCATCCCGGGAGATTATGATACAAATGAGTTTGCCTATACTACTGCTCCGTTATCCGAGATAAGAGAAGGTATGCAGAAAAATCTATCTAAGAAAGGATATGAGTCTCCTGCCACTTCTTTCACTGTGCAGACCCCCTTGATGATGAAAACTGCTGATGGTATTTATCTTAATATCCATGAAGCGGCTTTAGTGGATTACTCTGCCATGTTGCTGAACGTAGATGACAAGAACTTCCGACTTACTGCCCACCTCACCCCAGACAAGTTGGGAAAGAAAGGTTACCTGCAACTGCCTTGCCAATCTCCTTGGCGCACCATTATCGTTAGCGATGATGCTCGTGACATTCTTGCTTCTCAATTAATCCTCAACTTGAACGAGCCTTGCCGTTTTGCGGATACTTCCTGGATTAAACCGCAAAAGTTTATCGGTGTATGGTGGGAGATGTTTATCGGTCAAGGTAAGACATGGGCATATAGTGATTATTACAAAGCCAAACCGGGGGTGACTGATTATCAAAAGCTGACACCGAATGGACATCATCCGGCAAACACCGCTCGTGTGAAAGAATACATTGATTTTGCGGCTGAGCAAGGAATGGATGCTGTGTTGGTAGAAGGGTGGAACGAAGGTTGGGAGGACTGGGCTTCTTATAATAAAGAACGTCAGTTTTTGTTTACGAAGCCTTATCCCGACTTCGATGTGAAGGAACTTCAGAGGTATGCTGCCTTTAAAGGCGTGCGTATCCTGATGCACCACGAAACATCTGCTAACGCTGCCGACTATGAACGACAACTGGACAGTGCTTTCCACTATATGGTAGACCATGGTTACAACACCGTGAAGACCGGGTATGTAGGATATGTTATCCCCCGGAGTGAATATCATTCTTCCCAGTGGATGAATAATCATTATATTCACGTAGTTAAGCGAGCTGCCGATTTCAAAATTATGGTGGATAGTCATGAAGCTGTGCGTCCTACCGGGCTTTGCCGTACATATCCAAACTGGCTTGCTCAAGAATCAGCTCGTGGCGGAGAGTTCGAATCGATGGGCGGGAACGATCCTGACCATACCCTCATTCTTCCTTTTACCCGTCTCAAAGGAGGACCAATGGATTATACGCCGGGGATATTCGAAACTAAGCTAAGTTATTACAACGGAAGTAAGCGAGACGAACAGGTACACACTACATTAGTCAAGCAACTGGCTCTGTATGTCACTATGCCAAGTCCTATTCAGATGGCGGCGGACCTTCCTTCTAACTACCGCCGTTTTATGGATGCTTTTCAGTTTATTAAGGATGTTCCTGTTGATTGGTCAGACAGTCGCTACCTGGAAGCAGAGCCAGGCGATTACATAACTGTAGCGCGTAAAGCAAAACATACCGAAGAATGGTTTGTGGGAGCGATTACGGATGAGAATCCACGTGTGGCAACCATATCTTTCGATTTCCTTCCGGCAAAGAAAAAATATGTGGCAACTCTTTATGAGGATGGAAAAGATGCTCACTGGGATACGAATCCTCAAAGCTATCGCATTCGTCGGTTGCTGGTGACCAATAAAAGTATCTTGAAGCAAAAATTAGCTTCGAGCGGGGGAGTTGCTATCAGTTTAAAGGAAGCAACGCAAGAGTCGGTGAAAGGATTGAAAGAAATTAAGTAAAGGAAGTTTTCCTGCATTTAATAGTAAAGTTAACAAGAGAAAAAAGCACGAACCGCGAGGAGGGCACTGAAAAAGTTCCTCACAGAGGCGATGCTTTAAAATTAATGGGCACA
>JAUUNK010000008.1 GCA_030844565.1 Bacteroides ovatus | reverse complement strand
TGAGGCACGCAAGCCTCAGCACAGAGTTCCTGCTTTTAGAACTTAATATCGTCCATACTATTTACAAGCAACTGATACTTGATATATCCTCCGTTCTTAGAAGAATACTTGGTGTAGATAGCAGTAATCGTGCCTGTCGCTCCATTTTCCGGTAACGGTTGCAGGGCGAAGTTGGCATATCCGCTTACACGCACGATGTAATTGCCCACGCTCGGCGACGTGCCACCGTATGTGAAGAGAGAAGAACCGTAGTAACGCTCTCCTGCGTAACTATAAGCATACGTAGCCGGTAATCCCTCTTCAGTATAGTACTTATTCGTATAAGTAGCTGTCGTAGAACCATTCAAATACACCGTTTCCAGATACTGGGGATATTTGTCCCCGTCCATCGTTCCTTCTTTGTATGTCAGTCCTTCAAAGCGAACAAGACGACCGAGAGCATTATCGTTTAGGGCTGTCTTGTAGTTATCGGGAGTTACTATAAGAATGTCCTTATCCGTCACCTCTCCCAGTGCGCCCGGGAAGATGTGGGCGTTAATCTGGTTTTGTGTCTCCAGGTTGCGGTTGGCATAACCTTTGGCGATATCTTCTGCTGTAGGCATGCCTCCCACGCTTAACATATAGCGGTAGCTGCCGATTGCCAACCCCTTGGTTTTGACGAATATCTCCTGTCCGGGATGATAGTAGACATAGTTGCTCACCATCAGTTTCAGCTCGATAGCCGCCTCCGATTCTTCGTCATAGATATAAAGGGATTTATAGACATTGCCCGCCTGGTCGCTGGAGATAACTTTACCGTGAATCACGTAATCTTCTTTAATTTCCAGCGTCTTGCCCAAACTGGAAGCCGAGTTGCCGTAAATGCTATAGAAGAGGTTCTTGAAATCTTTAATGGAAATCAGTTGTTCCTTGCTGAAATCTTCTTTCGTCCAGACCTTGGCGGGAGCCGGATCGTCGAAATCATTGTAGCAACCTGCAAGGCTGAATACGGCTGCCAACACTATCCATATCTTTAGTATATTACTCATGTGATGTTTATTTTTGGGGTTAGAATCGGAAATATAGATTCAGGTAATACGTCGTGCCGAACATATAGAAATACTTCGAATCGAACGGTTGGTAGGATTGATAGCTTTCGTCTTTGTTCTTCAAGAGGCGCACTTGTTCGTATCCGCCTGTCTTAATGTCCTGGTCGTTGAGGATATTTTTCACGTCGAGGCTGAATCCGAGGGTATATGTACGTTTAATAAACCAGTTCTTGCCGATGCTTGCATTCAATACGTAGGCAGATTTGAACTTTTCCTGATGGCGCAGATAGAGGATTTCCTCTTGAGTCAGGTTAGGCGTCAATACTGCATCCGTCCGGTAGAGCGGGCTCATAGAGAGGTACATATTGTCGTAATAGTTCATGTCGATGGAAGCATAGATGTTGTTCCGGCTGCGATAGGACAGACCCACGTTGATGGCAGTCTGCGGAGTGCTTTCTACGCGGAAGTTCTTCCAGTACACTTTGCCCTGGTTCTTTATTTCGCCGCTGTTGTCCTGAATCTGTACGTAGTCGGGGTTGGAGTCGTATGTGTATTGTCCCCAGCTCACGGCTCCGTTCAGCGACAGTCCGGCGTAGAGAGGAAGAGATGCTGCTACTTCAAGACCGAAATGTTGCTTGTCGATACCGCTCATAGCAAAGTTGGAGAAGGTGGCTTCTACATCGTCGTAGTAAGACAACACTTTGTTTTGGTCTTTGAACTTGGTGTAATAGCCCGAGATGCGTGCCTTGAAGTCCTTGATGCGCAAATTGTAGGAGGCGTCTACACTGAATACTTTCTCCGTGGAGAGTCCCGGTGTAGTGGAGTTCCGTGTACGGGGTGAAACGAAAGCTGCCTGGAAAGCCGGTGCACCCTGCATATAGGCGATGTTGGCTTCGAGCGTGTGTGAGGCGTTTATTTTGTAGCTGAAGTTACCTTTCAACTTATAAGTAAGATAGTCCAGCTTCTTCGAATCGCCGAGAGAGTTTTCGGGGAAGAGTCCTTTCTTCCAGAGTCCTTCGCGCCACAGAGTAGTCTGCCCGATTTCTCCGCCGAGGTTGATGCCCAGCGAGCCGAAATTGATTTCGTATTGTGCCCATGCCTTGGCGTTGATGACGTGGGCATAGTAATCATAGCTGTACTTATCACCTTCTTTCACTGCGCGGGCGTGGCCGTATTTCTCGTAATATGCCATATCGTTCTGGTAAGGAATGGGGTTTAAACCTCCCATGTCGCGTTCGGCAAACTTGTCGATGTCCACCCAGTAGTCACCGCCGAGGAGGTCTTTCACTTCGCTGTAGTATTCCGTGCGGTTGCGGCGGAAGTTAAGTCCGCCGTTAATCTTTGAGTTGTTGCGGAAGAGGTGGGAGAACTGTGTGGCAAGGTTCCAGTCGAGCTGGTCGGTGTGGCGTTCTTCAATCATGTTGATAGAACGGTGTCCGGGACCGTAGATGGTGTTCTCCGCTTGGTTGCGGTTGATGTCATATAGTTTGTCCCAGTTGATGTGGCGGATATTATCTGTGTTGGCACGCCATGCTTCATCGAGCCAGGCGCCTACGCTGGTTCCTTTGTAGAAACTGGGCAAGTAGCGGTAGTAGTCGGGGCGTGGGTCCGGTCCGGCATACCATGTCAATGCTGAATATCCGTTCTGACCGAAGCGCATGGAGGTTGCCACGTTGAGTTGTGAACGGTCGTTGATGTCGAACGTATAGTTGAGCATGGCAATAGGTTCATGATAGTCGCGAACGCGGGCGTTGCGGCGTTTACCTGATTGCCAGCCCCAGTTGGGGTTGTAATAGTTGTTGCCCACAAGGTCATAAGCTTCTTGTGTAGATGCTTGTTGTGCACCGCGTTCGGTGGGAGCGCCCATAAAGGTCAACCCCAGGCGGTGGCGCAGGTTGAATTGCTTTTCTACAGCGAGGAAGTAGCCGTAAGCATTATAATACACTCCGTCTACATACGAGTTTCCGCCTTGGCGGGTAGAGAAGGAGAGGGCATACGACCAGCCGTTATCCTGCTGACCGGATGAATATGTCACCATACCCCGGAAACGGTACATAGAGTTGCCGTTCACCAAGCTGGCGCGTAGTCCCTTGCGCATCTGGGAGGGGCGGGTGTTGATGTTGGTTATTCCGCCGATGCCTCCCACGCCGGTTTCGCCCATGTTGATGCCGGTGGCAACTTCCTGATTACGGGTAGCGTCGTTGAGTCCGCTCCATAAGCTCCAGGGAGTGTATCCGGTAAGTGCGTCGTTGAAGCGGATACCATTGAGATAGACATCCGAGTATTGGGAGTCGTATCCACGAACGTTGAAGCGCATTTCGCTGAATTTATAAGACGCAATGTTGTTGAAGACATCTTTTGAAGCCGACAGCGAAGAAGGTAGCGATTGGGCATCGTCGAGCGTTTCGGTGTCGAACTCAGCAAAGATAGCGTCGTCCACCGTCGGGGTGAGGTTGTCAGGTACCAGTACCACGCGGTTAATATCCCTCACCATCTTGTCCACGCGGACAGCAAGAGTGAGTGGTTCGAATTCCGCTACTTCAAATGTCAGGGAGTATTCGCCTTTGGCAAGGTTTTCAAAGAGGAAATTACCAGTGGCGTCGGTCGTCGTTGTCGCGTCACCCGGTGTCAAGGTTACCTTTACACCATCCAGCGCCGCACGTGTGGTACGGGAAATGACTTTACCTTTAATACCTCCGTTTTGTGCAAAAGCGGTCAGAGATAGTAAAGATAGCATCATAACTAGGAAACTTTTTATTTTCATAAGTCTTAAGTTTTTTATTTGCCTATATAAATGTAAACAGGGAAGTGGTCGCTAAATCCGCCTTGGAAGTTGTTCCCTACATAAGTACGCAGTGGGTATCCTTTGTATTGCCCCTCTTTCTGTACCATATAATGTTGCTTGAAGATGTTGCCGTAGAACTTGGAGCCAGGGGCTTTCTGCAACTTCAGGGAGCCGGTGGAGCCTTTCGCCAGGTTCTCCGTCATCACTATGTTGTCGAAAATGTTCCAGGCATCTCCGTAGGCAAGGCTTCCGTATCCGGCTTTCAGCATGTCGGCGTAGGGGTTGTAGAGGTCGCCTTGCACGAGTTCTTTCATCTTGAACTTAGCTGCCAGTCCTTGCGCGATGCTCTTGTCGATGGGGTCGTCGTTGAAGTCGCCCATCATCACCACTTTAGTAGCGGGGTTGGCGGCGAGCACAGAATCGGCGATACTACGCATTTGTTCGGCTACGGCTATGCGCTTAAATTCCGAGACTTCTTTTCCTCCCAGGCGTGAAGGCCAATGGGCTACCATGAAGAAAAACGGTTCGTTCTCTATCGTTCCCCACATTGTGAGTATATCTCTTGTCTTGAAGTTCGGTAGAGATGGAATCACTGTCTTTACCGGGTACTGGCCTTCAAGTTTGAAGACATCCGGACGATAGAGGAAGGCTACGTCTACTCCACGTGCCTCAGGAGAATCGAAGTGGGAGATATGATAATTGGCCGGAGCTAGTTTACGTGTGGCAACAATATCTTCCAGCACCGTGCGGTTTTCTACCTCAGACACTCCGATAACCACCGGATAGTCTTTGTTGATGGCAGCGATGTCGAAAAGCACCCGTTCCACGTTGTGGAGTTTCTTGGTGTACTTGGCATGGTTCCAGTTCTTGGGTCCTTCGGGGGTGAACTCGTCATCCTTTACTTCGGGATCGTTAATGGTGTCGAAGAAGTTTTCCAAGTTATAGAACACTATCTTATATGGTTTCTGTGCGAAGCCGGTGGCTATCAGCGCAGCAAACAATATAGTAGAAAATAGTAGTTTTTTCATAAGCCACTGTGTTAGTTAATACCCCATTGCTTGGGATTCTTTTGTTGTTTTACGCTAGCTGGTACTTTGGGGAAGAACGTAAAACCGGTCTTAGACTCAATGTCTGCCACGGTGGTGCAGATAGAGGCAGGCGGGTCAATTTTTCCGTAAGACTTGTGTTCTACCCAAAAACCGATTGATATTAGTTCGCTGTCCGAACACTCTTGAATGGCTTTCCCTGTCTTTCCTGTCTTGGTACGGAGAAGTACTTTGAAGTAGTTGGTGGGGACGGGGACGCTGTCGCCCGCGCCGTCGGTAGTGGTGGTTGCTCCTGAACCGAAATAAGCTCCGGTGACTACATAAAGTGTATCTGAGCAATTGTTTTTCCGCACCTTCGTTTCCAGGTTTGCCCACATATCCTGATTAAGACGGTTAAGCTGTGGAGTCATATTCGACATATAAAAGGTCTGGGCATTCATTTCATCTGTACCTAGCCGATCGGCAGAGGCAAGCTGATGTCCGCGGTCATAGCTTCCTTTATAAGACTTGTCCACACAATTGGCTTGGACGCCAGTAGCAATAATAGGGTCGAAAGACCAACGCTCTGTACGTTCTCCCGTACCTTTTAAGTAAGCCTGATGGATAGGATAAGCCACCCATAGAGCAGCCTTTTTGGTCTTATCGAAGCAGACGGAATAATTACGTATCGTTTTATTGTTCAAAGGAACATAATGAGTCACGTATTGATAGTTGGCATTCTCTTTGAATTCCGGAAGTTCCGCCCATGCTTTAAAGCTAGGAAGATTCTGTTGTGATTCTGCTAACTGTACCAAGTCGAACTGCTGCGCTTCCTGTCCGTCAAACTGGAGTGAGATGGTGGCTTTGCGCTGTTCGTTAGCGGCATTGGCTGTATAATATACGTATAGAACATTAAGCCCATCTTTCACTTCTCCTGATTTGGCAGAAGAAGTAATGAAGTCTTTGCTACTGAACGAACACCACGTGGCTCCACCCGTTATCTCTGCATTCCATACTGTTCCCGGTGTACCTGTAATGATAATTGCCGACGAACCGGACGCTGCCCTTACGGTGGAAGATATCTTCCAGTAGGCTTCGGCTGCGTGGGAGGAGTTCTCGTCGGAGTCATCGTTGCTACAGGCGCTAATACATAAGACTAGTGTAAAAATCAATAGCTCCGGTAGCATATTAACTTTATTGATAGGTGTAGTTGTCATTAAAATATATAATGTGTGATTACAATAACACTCTTGGAGATAGTTAATATCATTCTCCAAGAGTGTGTTTAGAGGTTTTATTTCTTATAAGTAATCTTTATAGAATCAATATATAAAGCACCTACTAAATCATTGACTATATTGAAATAGTTATAATTTCCTGTTGAAAGATCAAAGGTCTGAGTATATACTCTAAAGTCACCTACTGTCTCAACCGATGATGTACCAGTGATTTTGTTATCTGCGTTTGTCGGGTTAGCAGAGGTGCCGGCATAAACGTTATATGAGGGATCATTTTTATTACCTGCGGCTACACGTAGTACAATTTCGATAGTTTGGATATTAGAAATTGCCGTAACATTTCCAATTCGGCCTTGCTTTGTCGCATCCGAAGCATTTCCTTGTACCTGAATGCCGCTACCGTTATTTTCCGGGGCTATGCATATCCTTGCTCCTGTGAAATTAAAGTTGCTAGTATTCCATGTGTACCAAGTGGACACATCATTAACATTTTGTTTACCATAACCGTTGGTCGCTAATGCTACATCACCTGTTTTCCCGTTTATGATGTCATCTTTCGTCATGACAATTTCATCCCCGCCTCCTGTAGAACTTTTTGCTTCTTGAGTGATAGACACTGTCTTGCTATTACCATTCTCAAGGGAGATTGTCAGAGTTTCATTAATTTCCCTGCCATTGTTCTCTACGGCTGTTATTGTTATGATATTCTCATTTACAGCAACTGTAAATGCTTCACTTAAACCAGATGTAGAGAGTTTATTATTTCCTTGATTAGTAATCTTTACTTCTATGGTTTTACTGCCACCAGAGGCTGGGAAAATCACAGATGTTGGGGTAACTTCTGTAATCAGGGGTGTAGAGGAATTAAACTCTTTTACATCTTCTAAGTTACGTGGCATAATTTGTCCCGTTTCCTGATATATAGATGCAATACCGGTAAGTGATTTTTGTTGGGCAGGACCATACGTTTGATTTACGAAAATGGCGGCTGCATTATAATTAAAGTATATTTGCAAAGGGGTAGAGCCAACAAAGAATTTATCTTTAATGGTTGTATTCTTATCGCTATCCATCCATATTCCTGCTTCTGTAACGGTGACATCTTTAACTATTACAGGCATACTTAAATAAGCAGAAAGCTGATCGATTGTTACTGGAATAGGAGTTACTGTTTTATTCTTTGCGTTTACTTTTATATCAGTTGCTTTAAAAGCATTTGCTTGAGGAATGCCGAAACGCTTATATATTTTGGCTACTCCTTTTTTCAATGTTACTTCAAGGGCATCTCCTAAATCATAATTTGTTGCATCTATATCAGTACTATAAAGTGCTAAGCCGTTTCCTGCTGATGTTGCTCCCTCTGTCATTATATACAAAGTGCCTTTGGAATAATTCAATCCTTTAGGATCTCCACAAATTATGCCTTTAATTATATATGATTGGTCTACATCAGTTTCATCGTTGGTCATTTTAGCAATTAAGTCAGGAATAGATATTTCAATTGCTTCTCCCGGGTCAACGGAGCCACCATTTCCTAGATCTATCATTTGACCACTTCCATTTCCTGTAGAAAGAGACGGATCGTCCAATGAGAACATGGATGCTATGTCAGCAGTAAATTTGATATAAAGGAATTCCACACTGTTCTTTAAAGTGAAATTAGCTGTAGCATATATCCAGCCATTCTTCGCTTCAGTAGTAGTATAATTGATAGGAGTCCATGTAGTTCCGTTTGCACTTAAATAAACATGGAATTGTTCCGGTTTGAATACATCGTCTTTGGTAGTACCATCATAATAAGCACCTCCGAAGTTCAACATTAAATTCTTTTGGTTTTCTTTTAATGTAATTTTGTTGATAACAAATTCTGCGGTGTTACCGAAGAATAGTTTAGTGCTGCCGGAAGCTCCCTCATATCCGTCGCTGGCATTGCTCTTATTACGGAGTGAAGCTGCTTTTCCCGTGTATTCTACTGTTGATGACCCTTCCCCGGTCTTTACCCATCCCTGATAGGTATCGACGAACGGATAGGGATATTCAGCAGTTCCTTCCGTTCCGAACGTCTCCTTATAAATCAGTACAGTCGGTTCTAAGTTTCCGCTCTTGATAGTCACTGCTTCTGACATCAGCACCCCTACCTTATTAGAGATCTCAATCGTAACGGTTGCCTCGTCATTGATTCCTTCGGGGATACTTACCTCAATGGTTGCCGTACCTTCTCCTTGCTCTTGCGAAAGCGTCACCCAAGATTTGTCTGTGGGCACAGTAGCTTTCCATGCACGGTTGGTGGAAATAGTGAAAGAAGCTTGACTTCCGTTGGCTGGCTGACCGTCCGAGCCAAAATTCAGAGTAGTGGGAGACACTTCGAGGAAAGGAGCCTCAGTGTCATCATTGTCATCAACACAACTAGTGTAAGCGGTGCTGAGCATCACGAGCATAAGCCCATAAAATAACTTTAGGAAGTTTAAATTTCTCATTTTGTCGTTTGGTTAAAGAATTAATATTTATTTATACACAGTTTATACTTCAATCATCCCTCTAGTAATATAGTTTAGCAAAGTTATTTTTTTCTGTAGGATATGCAAAGCTTTATATAGCTTTTTTCGCATTACATTTCTGTTACGTCTTTACAGTCATAAATCGATATGTGTAGTCAGACTGGTCTTTAATAAATAATTTGATTGTCTGAGTGTTAAAACTGTAATAAGGTGAAAGTGATTGAGCGGTTTTGAATACGAATCTGTAAGATGTTAAAAGGATAAGGGAGACGTAACCTTTTTGTAATTCCACTCTCGTTCTTCTCTCTTCCCTTTTTTTCGTCGTTTTGTTCTTTTGTCTCAAAAAAAGGAAACATCCTTTCCTGTTATTATGTTTATCTGCCTCTGTCCGTGCTTTTCACCAAGGTTTTTGTTTTCTTAACTGTGAATATTTTCTAACCGCAAATAAACCAGTTATTTTTGACCTCATTATAGTAACGTTTTTCCTTATTGTTGCGTCTAATACATTATAGAAATAAGAAACTAGATACAGATTTAAAATTTAAATTAAACATGAAACACAAATTGCTGCTGCTGATTATAGCAATGTTTGTAACTGCAGGGATAGGTTTCGCGCAAAATGCGGTTCCACCTACTTTCACAGTAAAAGGAATTCTCCTTGATTCGCTAACACAAGAGGGAGAACCGTATGCAACTATCAAAATCGTGAAGAAGAGTGCACCTCAAAAAGCTATAAAGATGGCAGTAACCGGGAACAGCGGTAAGTTCCAGGAGAAGCTGGCAATCGCGCCGGACACTTATATCATTTCCATTTCTTCTGTAGGAAAATCTACTGTAATAAAGGAATTTGCGGTGAAAGCTGGAGAAAAGGTAGTCGATTTAGGCACGTTGTATACTTCCGAGGCAACTAACGAACTCAAGGGAGTGGAAATCGTAGCACAAAAAGCTTTGGTAAAGATAGATGTGGATAAGCTGGAATATAATGTGGAAGACGACCCCGACTCGAAGACAAACACCGTGCTCGAGATGTTGCGCAAAGTCCCTTTGGTGACGGTGGACGGAGAGGACAATATCAAAGTAAACGGCAGTAGCAGTTTCAAAGTTCATGTGAACGGAAAGCCCAACAACATGATGAGCAACAACCCTACCGAGGTGCTCAAAAGCATGCCTGCCAATTCTATTAAGTATATCGAAGTGATAACTTCCCCCGGAGCCAAATATGATGCCGAGGGAGTGGGAGGTATCCTTAACATTGTGACTGTGGGTGGAGGTTTCGAAGGATACACCGCCACTTTCCGTGCCAATGCCAGCAACCGTGGCATGGGTGGTGGAGGTTATGCTACCGTGAAACAAGGCAAACTCACTGTTTCCGGCAATTATAATTATAATCACAATGAAAGTCCGCGGAGCTACGGAGATGCTTATCGGGAGAATTACGGTTCAAATACAGAAAAGTATCTTGAATCGAGTAGCAGTTCCAAATATAAAAGCAACTTCCAGTATGGAAATGTGGAAGCTAGTTACGAAATAGATACCTTGCGTTTGCTGACTCTTGCCTTTGGCATGTATGGTGGGAATAACGATAATCATGGAGACGGTTTTACGAAGATGTGGGGTGCCGACTACGAGACGCTGGCTTATGGTTATAATACCTTGAGCAAAGGAAATGGTTCCTGGTATTCTATTCATGGCAACATTGACTACCAACGTACTTCCCGTAAAAATAAAGACCGGATGCTTACTTTCTCTTATAAGCTTGACAGCGATCCCGATAAGGATAATAATGCCATTGAATATATCGACATCCAACCGGAAGAGAATGTGAAGGAGATTGTAGACCGTCTCTCGCTTAAGAATTCCAACTCCGACGGTAGGACAAATACGATAGAACATACTTTGCAGACAGATTACACTACTCCGATAGGAAAGATACATACGATAGAGGCAGGGGCAAAGTATATCTTGCGTAACAATAAGAGTGACAATAAATTCTATGAGGCGCCCGGAGGGGATGATAATTATGTATATAATGAAGACCGTAGCAGTAATTATAAACATTTGAATCATATTTTTGCTGCCTATGCCGGATATACTCTCCGCTACAAAGATTTCTCTTTTAAGCCGGGATTGCGCTATGAATATACTGCTCAGCGAGTGAAATATATTGTAGGACCGGGCGAAGATTTCAATACCAGCTATGGCAATTTAGTGCCTTCCGTTTCGTTGGGAATGAAGTTAGGAAAGACACAAAGTCTGCGTGGTAGCTATAACATGCGTATCTGGCGACCCGGCATTTGGAATCTGAATCCTTATTTCGATGATCAGGATCCTATGTATATCAATCAGGGTAACCCGGATTTAAAAAGTGAGAAGAGTCACTCGCTTAATTTGTCTTATAGCAGTTTCACTTCTAAGTTTACTTTCAATGTAGATTTAAGATATTCTTTTAGTAACAACGGAATTGAAAATGTCAGTCGCCTGATTACGCAGGAAGGTGGAGAATTGATGGATAACGGTGAACATCGGGCTCCTGAAGGTGCTTTGTATTCTACTTATAAGAATATAGGGAAGAATCGTGAGGCAGGTATGAGTTTTTATGTCAATTGGAATGCTGGTCCGAATACGAGGTTGTATATCAATACAAGCGGTAATTACAAAGATATAAAAAGCCCCGAGCAAAATTTTCATAATTACGGTTGGCAAGGGTCTTTGTATGCAGGACTCCAACATACTTTGCCTCTTAAGATACGCCTTAGTCTGAATGGTGGAGGAAGCACACCCAATATTTCACTGCAAGGAAAAAATTCTGGATATTATTACTATAGCTTGGGTCTCAACCGTTCTTTCCTGAAAGGGGAACGATTGACTTTAAGTGCTTATTGCCACAATTTTTTAGAGAAATACCGTTCTTATAGCAGTACAACTAAAGGTGTTAATTTCCTCTCGAAGACTCATAATAAATATGTGTCCCATGGCTTTGGCTTTAGCATCAGCTATCGTATCGGTGAACTGAAAGCAAGCGTGAAGAAAGCCGCTCGTACCATCACTAATGATGATGTGAAAGGCGGTGGTGGAAACTCCGGTGGTGGAGGCGGCGAAGGCTGATAACGGTTTAATAGAAAGTTAAATAAAAGCACAAGTCGATAGTATCTCCATTCTCCTCCTTGGAAAGGAAGAGTCCCCGCAGGGGGAGGTGGTTGATGAATGCATAATGTTATATAATAGCTAGTTATGCGCTTCGACCACCCCGTCCTTCGGACACCCCTCCTTAGCAGGCGGGGATTAGAGATACTATCGACTTGTATTATATTTTGAAGTATCAGATTGGGAAATACAGAGAGACAGCCAAACCATTAATAATGGTTTTTGTAGAGTATATAATTGCCTTGTATACAGGCTATTATATCCTTACCTATTCATTCTCCGACTCAGGATGTTCGGGAACCTTCTTATCCGTATAAGTGAATCCCAACTTATCCAGTCCTGCCCGTACGTCCGGATGACTCATAAACAGTTTCCAGAGCAACCCTGTCCGGTAGTTTTCAATCATCACTGCGATAGGTCCCTGGTCGATGGCAAGATAGCGTTTAGGATACCAATTATCCGTTTCGCTGAAAGCATCGTAGAAGCCGAAAGGGCCAAATACTTTATCGCCCATATTATAAAGATGGCGCATCACCTGCATAGAATATTCCGGTGTGTAGACAATTGACGAAAGGGCGGCGGTAGGTGCAATCACTCCTTTGTCGTCTTGCTCATTGGGAGAATGGGCTGCATAGCCGTCTACCGAATAGCTGGCGGTCAGTCCCCAGCAGTCCGGACCGAAACCTTTATAATGTTTCGGATTGCGAATACAATAGGCACGGTTCACCAGGGTGAGGTTTCTCATTTCATGATAATATTGGCAATATTCATCTTTCAGTCCCACGGGGTCCAGTCCGAGGAAAGAATATTGCGCCCAGAAGAGT
Organism: Bacteroides ovatus; assembly: GCA_030844565.1. GTDB lineage: Bacteria > Bacteroidota > Bacteroidia > Bacteroidales > Bacteroidaceae > Bacteroides > Bacteroides ovatus_A. The sequence goes on along the minus strand of JAUUNK010000008.1, from coordinate 44,187 downwards.
GGTCCGGCTTGGGTTCCTTGATAGCGCAGATGCAGTTCGATGCCTTCCACTTTGTGAGGCGATACAATGGCGCCATTTTGTGCCCACCCTTCATGATAGACAGCAGCAGGTACTCCGTGTGTGGGAGAGGCAGCCGCTAATATGTACATGATGAGGCACTCGTTGTAACCATGCACAGGGAAGTCCATCGCCCAGCCGTTCGTCGGGCTCCAGTGCCAGTAGAGAACATTTTGTTCGCCTTGGCGATACCAGTTCCAGTCCACTTCCTTCCACAGGCTGTCTATGCGTTGGGCAAGTGCTTTTTCGCGCTCGTTGCCGTCGGCATAGTATTGGTGTACAGCAAGCAGGCCTTGCATGAGGAAAGCGGTTTCTACCAGGTCGCCGCCGTTATCTTTTTCGCCGAAAGGTTTCACTTTACCCGTGTCGCCATACCACCAATGGGGAAAGGCGCCATGAAAGCGGTCTGCTTTCTCAAGGAAATTGAGGATGCGCTCCATACGTGCCAGTCCTTCTTCGCGGGTGACATAGCCCCGGTCGATGCCTGCCAGCAGTGCCATTATGCCGAAACCACTTCCGCCGGAGGTCACTACGTTGGCATCATTCTGGGGATATTCACCATCGGTGTGGTAACGTTCGGGAGCCAGACCGCTATTGGGTTCGGCTCCGTCCCAGAAGTAAAGGAACGTGCGACGTTCCACGGTGTCCATCAATGCTTCGTCAGAGAGATCGCCGGTGTAGGCGGTCTCTCGGTTAGCTTTGTTTTTGCACGCTCCCGTCGCAAAGAGCAGGCAGAGGAGCGGGAGATAAACGATTGTTTTTATCATAAGATGAATGTCGGGGGATAAAAAACTTACTTTAATGTGAATTGTGCCGATTTCACATCCCGGCTGTTGGGACCTATCATCACTTGGAAGTCTCCCGGTTCGGCTACAAATTCAAGGTCGTAATTATAATGTTTCAGCATGTCGGGGGTGATGCGGAAACGAACTACTTCTTCTTGTCCCGGTTGCAGGAATATCTTTTGGAAACCTTTCAATTCTTTTACCGGGCGGGTGGTGCTTCCCACAAGGTCGCGGATATAGAGTTGGACTACTTCCGTGCCAGGCCATGTTCCGGTGTTGGTCACTGTGACGGCTGCTTCCAGTTCTCCCGTCATCCCCATCGACCGTTTGCTGAGGGCTACATCGCCAAAAGCGAAGGTGGTATATGATAATCCGTATCCGAAGGGATATAAGGGGTCGTTAGTCACGTCGAGATAGTTGCTACGGAACTTCTCGAACCATTTGCCTTCCGCCAGTGGGCGACCGGTGTTTTTATGCGCATAGTATACAGGTATCTGACCTACGTTGCGCGGGAAGCTCATTGTCAGTTTTCCTCCCGGGTTAGTGTAGCCGAAGAGGACGTCACCGATGGCATAGGCTGCTTCGCTGCCACCAAACCATACGTTGAGGATGGCAGGCACGTGTTCTTGCTCCCATGTCAGTGTGAGTGGTCTACCGGTGAAGAGCACCAAGATGACGGGCTTGCCGGTTTTCAGCAATTCTTTCAATAGATTTTGCTGCACGTCGGGGATGTTCAGGTCGGTGCGGCTGCTGCTTTCCCCGCTCATTTCAGAGGATTCTCCCAATGCGGCGATGATGACTTCCGCCTGGCGGGCTACAGAGAGGGCTTCGTCCAGCAGTTGTTGGTCGGTGCGGTCGTCGCGGTTTAGCGAGCGACCGAAGAGGGTGGCGCGTTCTTCGTAGGCGGCGTCACTGATAAGGTTGCTTCCTTTGGCATAAAGGATATTTGCTTTGCCGGCGGTCATTTCTTTCAGTCCTTCAATAAGCGAAGGGGTACGTTCGAGTACTGCTGCCACGCTCCAGGTACCGGGCATGTTGGTACGTGAGTTTCCCAGCGGTCCTATTACGGCAATGTTGCCTTTCGGGTTGATGGGCAACAGGCTGTTCTCGTTCTTCAAAAGGACGAAGCTCTCGGCTGCAATCTTGCGGGCGGCTTCGCGATGGGATTTGGTGAAGATATCCCGTGCGGGACGTTTCAGGTCGCAATATTTATAAGGGTCGTCAAACAGTCCTAATTTATATTTTGCTACGAGAATGCGGCGGCATGCCTGGTCCAAGGTTTCCATCGACACTTTGCCATCTTGCAAGGATTGCTTGATAGTGCCTACGAAGCCTTCGCTCACCATGTCCATATCCACTCCGGCATTGAGGGCGCGGGCAGATACAGTCTGCAAGTCGCCGATGCCGTGGTCTATCATTTCGGATACACCGGTGTAGTCGGTCACTACGAATCCGTTGAAACCCCATTGCTTGCGGAGTACATCGGTGAGCAGCCATTTGTTGGCGGTGGCAGGGATACCGTCCACTTCGTTGAAAGAAGCCATTACGCTGCCCACTCCTGCATCGACAGCTGCCTGATAGGGTAGCATGTATTCGTTGAACATGCGTTGGCGGCTCATGTCCACCGTGTTGTAGTCGCGTCCGCCCTCGCCTGCGCCGTAGAGAGCGAAATGCTTGACACACGCCATAATCTCATCGTTGCGCTCGAGGTTTTTTCCCTGATAGCCCCGCACCATAGCTTGGGCAATCAGGGCTCCCAGATAGGGGTCTTCGCCGCTACCTTCGGAGACACGTCCCCACCGGGGGTCGCGTGAGACATCCACCATGGGGCTGAACGTCCAGCAGATACCGTCGGCACTAGCTTCTACGGCGGCTATGCGTGCCGAGGTACCGATAGCTTCCATGTCCCAGGTGCACGACAACCCCAGCGGGATGGGAAACATGGTTTCGTATCCGTGGATAACGTCCATACCGAAAAGCAGGGGAATACCCAGGCGGGAGTTTTCTACGGCTAGTTTTTGCACGTCGCGTATGCGCGCCACTCCTTTCAGGTTGAAGAGTCCTCCCACTTCGCCCTGGCGTATCTTGGCGGCGATGTCACTGCTCTTTGCTTGTCCGGTGGTGATTTCTCCTGTGACGGGAAGGTTGAGCTGCCCGATTTTCTCTTCTACGGTCATCTTCTGCATCAGCGCATCAATGAACTTGTCCATGTCCTGCGGTGACTTTTGCGCCGATGCGTTACCCAGCATTCCGACGAGCAATGCCGGAATGAGGCTTTTTAATCTGTTGCACTTCATATTATTCTGTTTAGTAGTGAATATTTAATAGGAACATGAGGGCATTTTTCTAGTAAAAACACCCTCATGCTTTATCCGTTTCTGTTGTGTAGCCACGGATAAGAACCATTAATAAACTTAATAGTTCGGATTTTGAACCAACACTCCTTTGGATTTATCTATCTCCGTCTGAGGCAAAGGAAGTAACGCATTCTTATCTTGATAGTTCACTTTTCCTGCGGCATGCAGCACTTCTTTTGCAATGCCCCAGCGAACAAGATCATAGAAGCGGTCGAATTCCAGACCGAGCTCCACCCTGCGTTCGTGCCGGATGGCTTCGCGCAAGACGCTCTGGTCGAGGGAAGTGATTTTAGGCAACACGTCGGGATTGTTTCCACGGGCACGTGCCCGCACCATTTCCAGATAAGTATTCGCTTCGCCTGCTAATCCCAGTTCATTAGCTGATTCGGCTGCCATAAGTACCACGTCGGCATAGCGGATTAACCGGATGTTGACCCAGAATCCATGCTTGGTGTACTCGCGCCTTAAAGCGGGGTTGGTATAAGCTTTCTTGTTGAAGTATGCCCCGTCAGCTGGAGATACGGGAGATTCTCCATAAGGAGTGTTGGTGTTTTCGGGTGTGATGGGCTCCGATTCCGAGCGGCGGAAATAGAGCAAGGTGGCATCCTTGCGCGGATCGCCCGGTTCGAAGGCTTCCGCCATCAGCTGGGTTGCCATGTGCCAGCCCCAGCCGAGGTCCCATTCGCCGGCTCCCCGGACGCCTTGCACTTCGGCAAACTGACTGCCAATTTTATCGCTGGCAGGCATGGCGGCGGTGGCGGTGTTTTGCAGCTCAAAGATTGAACCGCCAGTGTTTTCTCCTTCTTCGGTGAAGATTTTATCATAGGGCGTGTTCAGGTTATAGATGCCGCTGGCGATGACGTCTGTGGAAGCTTTATACATCGGCTCCCAATCGTTGCGCATCATGTAGGTGCGGGCATGGAGCGAGCGGGCGGCTCCCCATGTGAGGCGTCCCAGAAATTCCGGGTCCCACTTTTCGGGCAGTAACTTCTCTGCTTCCGTCAGGTCGGCATCAATTTGTTCGTAAATCTTTTCGGCGGTGGTCTTAGGCACGTTGGCTTCCGCCGCTTCGTTTATCTTGAACGTCACCAAAGGCACTTCGCCGAAGGCTCTCACCAGGTTGAAGTAGCAGTAGGCGCGGAAAAAGAGGGCTTCTCCTTTGTTGACGAGGTCTTCCGCCTGCGTCTGCCCGACTGTTTCTTTATCGGCGATGGAGGTCAGGATGTCGTTGCATTGATAAATGATGGCGTAGTTCTGACTCCAGTAAGAGCCCAGCAGTCCGTTGGTGGGAGTGTACACAAAGTCGTCGTACATTTCTGCCACGTCGCTGCCGTCGCTTGCCACGCTTCCCTTTTCATCATCTTCCGAGCGGAAGCAATGAATAGCGAAAGCGGGAGTCCCGGCGGTAATATTGAAGTTACGCATCATGGTGTATACATTATATATCTTACCGTTGACCAGAGCATTGGGATCATCGTCTTCCGTAAACTGTCCCTGCGGGCTGCGGTCGAGGAAATCGCTGCACGAAGCCAGGAAAAGGAGGGGCAGGAAGAGGAGAATAGTTCTTGTTTTCATTATCATATTCTTTTAAATAGGTATATAATTGTATTCTTTTAGAAGGTTACATTGATTCCGAAAGTGTACACAGCCGGCACGGGATAACTTCCGTTGTCCACTCCGAAGGAGGTGGCGTTTCCGCCGAGTTCGGGGGTGTATCCGGTGTTGTGTTTCCAGGTCTTGAGGTTCTGGATGTTCATATACACCCTGAGGGCTTGCAAGCGTATTTTCGAAATCAGCGTCCGGTCAAAGGTATAAGCCAACTGCACGTTGCGGATACGGAAGAAACTTCCGTCTTCAATGTAGTATTCCGAGTTCAGTGTGTTGATGGCATGCTTTGTGTTCAACAGGGGCTGGGAGTTCGAAGTACCCTCGCCATGCCAGCGGTTCATGCGCTGGGCTAAGTAGTTGAACTGGGCATAGTTATAATTATCCCATGTGCGGAAGATTTCATTGCCGTGCTGTCCCATCATTTCCATGCTCAGGCTCCAGTTGCGGTAGTCTACGCTAAAGGAGAGTCCGTAGGTGAAGTCCGGTGTCGGGTTACCAATCATGGTACGGTCTTCGGGTGTGATTTCTCCGTCGTGGTTCACATCCGCAAATTTCAAGTCACCCGGGGTGACGGTGGCAAGCGTATTCTTGGGAGAATTGTCTATCTCAGCCTGGGATTGGTAGACACCTGCCACTTTATAGCCGTAGAAATAGCCGATGGGGTATCCCGCCATGGTATAGCTTTGTTGCTTATCTCCGGCAATGATGGAGTAACCTTCTTGTACGAGGCTTTTTACCTTATTTTTTATGGTGGTCAGGTTGGCGCTGATGGAGTATCCCCATTCGCCGATCTGGTCTCGCCACGTGGCGGACATTTCCACTCCTTTGTTCTGAATCTGCCCCAGGTTGCCGATACCGGGAATGGTTCCCGAGATGCCCGGCACTTGGGCAAGCAGGTCTTTGGTATTCTTCATATAATACACCCCTTCAAAGTGCAGGCGGTTGCGCAGCACGTTGGTTTCGAAACCGGCTTCCCATGCTTCCACCTTTTCCCAGTGAAGGGTGGGGTTAGGCAAGTAGGCAAGCTGATAGCCGGGGTAGATGATGGATGGATTACCAAAGACGGCGGAAAAAGCATTCTCTAGCAAAGGCTCTGCGGGATAGGCAGTACCCAAGTTCTGGTTACCCAATGTACCGTAAGAAGCTTTGATTTTCAGCATATCCAGCCAGGTGAATTGCTTCATGAATTCTTCTTCGGTCATCAACCATCCGGCACCGAGGGAGAAGAAGTTCTGCCATTCGTTTCCGGTGTAGGAGAAGGCGGAAGAACCGTCGCGACGATAAGAACCGTTGAACAGATATTTACCTTGATAGTTGTAGAGGACGCGAGCCAAGACGGAGACGGTGGAACGTTCCCATTGAGTACTCCCGTTGGTGGCGGTCGCTGCATCACCGATGCTGACGAACCACTTGTCAGGATTGTCGGGAATCACCAGTCCGACGCCTTGTTTACGGGCGCCGTCCAGGCGGCTCAAAGAATTATAATAAGTGGTGAAACCGGCGGTTGCCGTCACGTTGTGGCTGCCTTCGCCGAAACTATTGGTATAAGTCAGTAAATAGTCGCTTTGCACTTTCGTCTCCGTTTCTTTGAATTGGCTCACTTCCGTTTTTCCTGTTCCCAGGGTGGATACATCTCCTTTAACGGTGGCATCATACACCTTTATAATAGGAGTGTAGGTGCGTCCACTGTTCGAACCGTAGTCCATAGAGTACATCGCACGGAAAGTGAAGTGCTCCAAGAAGTCTACTTCTCCGTAAATGTTTCCCGAAGCGCGGTAGTTCTCCGCTTTGTTGGTATTGGCTTTGAGTGCTACGTCCACCATCGGGTTGTTAATCTGTGCCTTCTGGAATTCCGGCAGTGCCGTATAGAGCTTATACTCATGGTTGTATACCGGAGCTACCGGGGTGGCACGCAATGCATTCAAGACTTGTTTGGAATCGGGTGGCAACATACGCGCACCGTTAAATTGAAACCCTACTTTCAGAAAGTCCGTTATCTGGTAATCGTTGCTCGCATTCAAAGTCACCTTGCTGAATTTCTCATGTTTGATGTTACCTTGTTCATACGAATAACCTATGCCCAAGTAGAAGCTATGCTTTTCCGAAGCACCTGTGATACTCAGGTTGTTGTTGGTGATGAAAGCCGTCTGGAATATCTCATCCTGCCAGTTGGTGTTGGCGTTCCAGTGGGTAAAGTCGAAAGGAGCATCTCCCTGATTAGCCAACTGCTCGTTATAGAGTTCGCGGAACTGCGGACCATCCACCAGGTCCACCTTGTCCACCACCTTCTTGAAGCCAAAAGAGGTGTTGAAGTTAATCAACGTCTGTCCTTCCTTGGCTTTTTTAGTGGTGATAATAATAACACCATTGGCGCCGCGCACACCGAATATAGCCAATGAAGACGGGTCTTTGAGGATTTCCATAGACTCGATGTCTTCCGGATTAAGGAAGTTTATGTTGTCATTGAATAGCCCGTCCACAATGTAAAGCGGTTTGTATCCATTGATGGAGTTAGTACCACGGATACGTATCTCCGGGTCTTCCCCTGCCCGTCCGGAGTTTACAATTTGTACGCCGGCTACTCTTCCCTGTAGGGACGCCAGCGGGTTGGTGGCAGGTTTGTTGGCGATTTCTTCGCCTTTGATGTTGGTGATAGTACCTGTCAAATCTCTTTTCCTTGCGCTACCATAACCAATCACTACTGTTTCTGCCAACACTTGGGAATCTTCTCTCATCACGACGTTAATAACATTTTGTGTCCCTACCGTAATTTCCTGGGTAGCCATACCGACGTAAGAGAACACCAATACGTTTTCCGGTGTGACCGAAATGGAGTAATTCCCTTCGAGGTCGGTCACCGTTCCGTTCGATGTCCCTTGTATCAATACTGATACTCCGATTAATGGCTCATTTGCTGCATCGGTCACTGTTCCCGTTACGATTTTTGTCTGTGCAAGCAGGAATGGCGAGACCAATAACATGCAGGTGAACACGAAGAGGCATTTAAGCCTTTCAGTCTTTTTCTGAAGATGTTGTATAGGTTTAGTCTTCATTGCATTAAGTTTTTTCCATTAATTATTATTTAGGTTGAATACTCTTTTCAGCTCCGTGTGTGTGAGAACGAAGTATTATTTGAAACAATTTAAAGGAAAAAAAGATTTGAAGAAGGTAATATATCCTCGTTTTTAACATTTGAGGTTTCTATAATAGGGAGTATTTGTAACTCTTTTAATTTACTCTAGTCCTTTTTATTCTGAATTGTAACCATAATGTAACGGCTATTTGATGGCTATGTTGCTTGACTTCACTACTTTTATACACAAAGAAACAACTTATATTAGTGAAAACTGTAAATATTGATAATATGGAATCACGAACCTTGGCAGTCAAACCTTCTATTTTAAGTTTCATAACGACTAACAAATGTACAGCAGCTTGCAAAAATTGTTGTTTTAGTTGTAACCCTAAAAACAAAGAAAGGTTGGAATTATCCGAAATGATGGATTATATAGAGCAAGCGACTACTGCATATCCTACGATTAAAATATTGGTATTATCTGGGGGCGAATGTTTCACTTTAGGAAAAGACCTTCTTTCTATCATTGAATTTGGAAATAAGAAAGGATTAATAACCAGAGTGGTTACTAACGCTTATTGGGCGGTGTCATTTAAAGCAGCTTATAAAAAGCTTCATGCATTGCAAGAGGCGGGCTTAAAGGAACTAAATATAAGTACAGGAGATGAACACCAACACTTTGTCCCTTATGATTCTATAGTAAATGCTATTATTGCAGGGATGAAATTATCTTTAGAGATAGTGGTGAATGTGGAATGTTCTGAGATATCTACTTTTACTTCAGTATGTTTCTTTAATGATTCTAGGCTAAAGAAGTATCAAGGATGTCCTAACCTTCGCATATTAAGTGGAGTTTGGATTGCATTTAAGAAGTCTACCGCAGTTGAGAATAAGAAATCTGATAAACATGGGTTTTGCATTCCTAAAATGTTTAGGCAGCGGAGGTGTGATAGCTTATTTAATACTATCAGTATTGATTGTTATCATCAGATGAATGCCTGCTGCGGTTTAACTTTAGATTATATTCCTTATTTACACTTAGGCGATCTTAAAAAATACTCTCTTTCTTTTTTATATGAACGCCAATTTAATGACTTTTTAAAGCTATGGTTATATATTGATGGACCTGCCAAGATATTGTCTTATTGTGCCAAAATGAGAAATAAACAGATAGATAATATAGATGATATGCATTTATGCCAGATTTGTGCAGAGATTTTTAAAGAAAGAGAAAATATAGAGATAGTTAAAAACAATATTAAAGATCTGCAAACAGATGTATTTCTTAAATATAAATTATTGCTTAAAAACTAAGAGTATGAAAAGACATGGTAAATTAGTAAAAGTATTGAGTGGTTCTTTATCCACAAGTATTATTGCATCATCTTGCAACTTGCCAGGTACAGTTAATTATTTGATGAGTGATGCAGATGATAATGTATATAATAAGGTAATAACGAGAGCATCCGAGATTGGGTTAAGTGCTGTTCCTATGGATATGTGTCTAGAAAGTGCAGATGTTCGATATCTAGAATTTTTGTCTGACTTAGGAGAAAAAATAATTAAAGATCCTAAGGTAGCACATGACTTCTCACATGATCCCCAAAAATATATTGAAGAACAGGGATATTCTGATATTCAGGTTAACTTGGACGAATCTATTTTGAATCTGGTAGTAGCTTTGGGTGATAATGAAGTACTGGAAACCATTAATAATAATGATTTTGAAGGTTTTATTGAGGTTTGCCAGAAAAAGAATCTCTTACAATATCCTGAAATGTTCTCTAAAGAAGTTTATAAAGAACAACTGAAAAAAATAAATGAAGCATATTATAATGGGACTTTAAATATAGACGATATTGAAGACGAGATGCTTGTCTCGCCTGTTGTAGTCATGGTAGTGATGGTAGTAGTTGGATTTGGAATATTTGTAGCAGTAGGTATGGCATTTATGTTTGCTTCTCCAACTAAAGGTCTTAATACGGTGGCGAGACTTCTCCCGGAAAAAGAGGCTATTCTGGAAGTTTGGGCACTAAAAGATGATGGTACCAAAGTTATTGTGAATCCAGAGACTCAAGAACAAATAACAGTATGTCTAGATTATATTAAACAGAAAACCAAAGTCCCTATTTCTGAAGATATAGCAGAGACTTTAGTGAATAACGCATCAGTTAATTCTCTTAAAATTTTAAAGGTTAATGAAGAATGAATATATTTTATCAGAGAAAGTAGGATGGGATAAGTACGTTGTTATCGTTACTGTAGTCTTTACTATTCTCTTTGTATATGTTGGGTACGAGTTAGTGTTATATTATCAAGAAAACCAAGATATTCTATCTCTTTTCTCTTTGATAGTCTTACCAGTGATTATCTTGGCATGTATAGCGACTTTACCTGTTTCTATACAACTCACTTCGGATAAACTCGTTATTACACAACTTTGTGGAAAAAAAGTGATTTCTCGAAATGATATATTGGAAGTAAGACCTTATCATGCAGATAAAACCGATATACGTCTTATAGGGACAGGAGGATACTTCGGTACAAGAGGTAAATATCGAAATGCTACTGTTGGTATCTATTACTCGTATGTATGTCATTCGGAAGAAGCTTTTTTGGTAAAGACTAAGACTAATACATACGTATTTAGTTGTAGGCATAGTGAATTGATAATAAATTCTTTAAAAGAGAGAGTATAATGCTTTATGGATACTTATGAATGTACTTGGGGAATGGTTCCCATTCTAATTACTGTAGGAGTTATTGTTGTTGTAGCCATAATTCTCTATTGGATTTTATGTAAAGTACGAATTTACTGGCATGTTAAAAGGAGTGTCTCCTATTCTTTATTAGTAAGTGGATTTTTATTGATTATGATTGCATTGGGACCTGCTCTTTACACTCCCTTAAAACTATCCCTAACTGAAAAGTGTTTCTCTATTCATTATATTTTTTGGAACTATAACGTTCCTATAAAAAATATCCAGGAGGCAGAATTATATCATGGGAGCGAGGGTGATATTCGTATATTTGGTTCTGGCGGTTTGTGGGGCTATCTGGGTAAGTTTAAGAATAAACAATTAGGCCTTTATGAAATGTATGTGACTAATCCTTCAGAAATGATGTCAATTGAAACGCAGAAAGGCTATATCATAGTGAGTTGTAAGAAAGTGCAAGATGTAGTTCGTCTTATAAATGATTATAAAAAACACAATAACTGACAGAACTTTTGGGGTGTTGTACATGTAATATTTTTTTAGACTTTATATTTGATAGGTAGATAAATTCTCTTCATTAAATAAAAAATTGGAAGCCACATATTGGAAAATGATGGATTTCAATTTTTTTTCTTTATATAAAATTTTTGTATAACTGCAATTGTTGGTTTAAAGAACCTCTATTGTTACTTTTTATATTCAAAATCAATATCCATAAAGAAATAATTTCGTTATAAAACGTTTGAAGTATGTGACAAAATGTATTAATTTGCAATGCTTAAGAGTAAAGATGAGGATTTCTATATAATTAAGGTACTTCAAAATGAGTAAAATATACGGTTATATAATTATAGCTTTAGTCAGTAGTATTTATTTGTTTGTCTCCTGCCAAAAAGCCCCCTCTGATATTAGAATTCTACAGAAGGCTGCTTCAATAATAGCATGTCGACCAGATAGTGCTTTGACTATACTTCAAACTATTGAAAAACCAGAAAAGCTCTATGGAGAAAAGCTTGCTGAATATGCCTTGCTCATCACTCGTGCAAAAAATAAATTGCGCATTCTTCAAACTAACGATTCTTTGATTCGTATTGCTGCGGAATATTATAGAAATAGTTCCGATAGAGATCGTGAAGTGCAGGCTTATTATTGTTGGGGATGTATTTATAAAGATATGCGTCAAATGGATCTTGGCGTTCAATGTTTTCTGCATGCTTTGAAAGTAATGCCGGAAAAAAGTGAGAAAATGTATTTAGGAGCTATTTATGGAGCATTAGGGGATTGTTATTCTGACCAAGAATTGTTTGAGGATGCCATGCAGATGTACCGAAAGGCTCATGACACCTATTGTGAGCAAGGCAAAAAGAAACCTCTTTTTTATGCCTATAGAGGAATTGCTTTTACCTTTTTTGCACAGATGAAACCAGATAGCGCTTTGACTTATTATGAATATTCTTTGAATATAGCAAAAGAAGTTGAAAATAAAAGGTGGATTTCTATTGTGTATGAAGATATAGCACGAGTATATGATTGGAAGAAAGAATATCAAAAAGCTTATGAATGTCTTTCATTTTCTTTAAATGGTTCTCTAAGAAGTGATGAACTTTTGGCTCGTTATTGTTTGAAGGGACGGCTTTTAAGAAATCTTCATCAACTAGATTCTGCACGGTATTATTTAAATGTTGCTAAGAATTCAGGGATATATGGAGGGATTGGGAGCTATAACGAACTTTATGAATTAGAAAAGAGTATAAAGAATTATCCTGCAGCCATAGCAGCGGCTGACTCTTTGATCATACTTTTTGATTCACTACGTAATACTAGAAGAGCTGTCGAGATAGCTAAGACTATAGGACAGTATGAAGCTGAATTGTATAAGCAAAAACTATCGACGCGCTATAAAGTGGGAAGTATCCTTTTGCTGTGTATAGCCTTAACCATTATTGTGGCTTTTCTTTGGATAGATAAATTACGGAGGAAAAAGTATTTACGATTGCAAAGCGAATTAACTTCTTTAAGAAGTGATATGTTACAGAATATGGTAGATGAAAATGTGAAAGAAGCTGATGGAACTGAATCCCAAACTGAATCTTTTGAAAAACGCTTTGCTCGTAAAATGAATTTATGTTTAAAATTATTTGAACAAACTGAGGCGTATAATCTGATAGAGAAGATAGAAAAACAAAGAAATATTTCTTCTTTTCATCTAAATATGGTACAAAGGCAGAATATATGTGATTCTTTATATGAGAGTTTAGGTGATGTAATGACAGAACTAAAAATACAATTTCCGATTTTAACAAAACAGGATCTCCTTTATTGTCTTTTTTGGGCTTTGAAATGCTCTAAACAAACCATTATTTTATGTGTAAGTGTTTCAGAAGGAGCCCTTAAAACACGAAAGAGTCGTGTGAGAGAGAAAATAGGTCCTGATATGTTCGATCGCTTGTTTGCATAAAATGCTCTGATTATTAATATTATACGAGTTGTTTGAATTGTCTTTTATCCATTTGTAACTTTATTGTAACTTCGATTGAACTGCTTAATCTAAAAAAAATTTCTTTATTTGCGAAATTATAAAAATAGAAACGCTATGAAAAAGAAAATTGTTGCATTAGTATGTTTATTGGGTGTGGTAGATATCTTCCCATGTTTTTCTAGTTCTTTGGAAACAAATGAAAATCTTCCTTTAATATATTTCCAACGTACTATGGAAAGTGATATTCCCTTGGTAGTACCTATTGCTCCAGTGGTTCAATTAACCTCAGGCTTTACTATCGACTTTAACAAAGTGGAATTATACGCCTCTGTTACCATTATTAAGATATTAACTGGTAACATAGAATTTCAACAAACTTATTTTAATACAAAACAAGTAGTTATTGATTATTCGTGTCTGGAAGGAGGGCAATATAAGATAAAGATTGATTTAAAGGATTCCTCTTGGGAAGGAGAATTTTCTACGCATTCAGAAACCTTATTGCCTTAGTCAGGTATAATTGAATTTATCGCTTATTTATTATAGAATAACAACTTGTCGAATATCCATTCGACAATGAGAAATGGGAGAGATGAGCAATTTTTATTTGCTATATCTCTTCCATTTTTTATTGTATTGATTTAATCTCTTTATTTGGTAGATAACATTCCATATCCAATCGGTTATTCCTTGTATTCTATACATGCGAGCTTCATCATTGGTGTTTTGGGGATTAAGGATTATAAAAGGCTCACAGTTGTGAATAAATCAGCTTACATTTGTGGTCTAACCTGTCTACTGCTGTGAACAAAAAAGCTCACAGTAGTGAGCCTTTATGCAATGGCAATAGCTAAAAGAAGAAAGATGGAGCGTTGATGCGGTGCATATTGGAGGGAAATAGCATAAGAAGCACTACTTTAAGACGTAAATACTAGGAAATAGCATGTGATTTGCAGAGAATCTGATGAAAAATGCAATGGGAAGGATATTATTGGTTTATATGTTGATGATATAGATAGTATGCTGATAATTAGTTTATTGTGATAAATAAAAGATGGGCTAACTGGCAAAATTAAGATGAAACAGAGTGAGACCAACCGTTTGCTCTCACTCTATCTCTCACTCCATCTCTCACTCCTGAAATGCCTATGAATAAAGGGATAGAGAGCAGAAAGTGAGACCGTGACGGTAAAAAAACAGTGCTGTAACTCCTAGGAAGAGATATTTAGCTCGCTATGTGTGTAGCGGGCAGTTTCCGCATAGATGAAGATTGAAAGTACAATCTTCTATAATTATAAAACTGATATACCCAAAGTGTTCCGTATAAGTTTGAATAAGTGGTGTGACTGCTTGATTAAAAGGAACTACCGACAGTTTTGGCGTGTCATCGTATAAAGCACATTCCCTTTCTTGTCTATCATCCGCAGACTTAGCTTTTCTTTATCAATGGAGCATACCGAGAACCCTGGTTCAGGACTACAAAACTTCGTTCCTTCTATGGGTTGTACTTTTCGTGCCAGGGAAGCCGATGAGTTTACCACATAATCAATGTCGCTTCCTGCTACGCGGATGTGCTGGAAGTTGTGAATATGTCCACAAATATACATATCTACTTTGTATTTGCGTAAGAGAAGGTCAAGGCGTTTCTGCATGTCGAGCCGTTCACTTTCAGCTTTGGGGGTGTAGGCATAGATGGGATGATGACCTGCTACGATGATCCAATCCTCTTTGGCAGAGGCAAGTACGGATTCCAGCCAATTCAATTGTTGAGCGATATTTTGTTTGCAGGCATCAGGATAGGTATTGTTTTCATTGCGATATTTGTCGATAAGTGGAGTGGTGTCCAGCCAGATGATGCGGATACTGGTACCGTTGTCTTGGAATGCTTTGGTATAATATCGGTCGGGCATAGACCAACGGCGGCTGATGCGGGTATAGTCGAGCACTGCATTTGTATTCCCACGATATTCATGATTGCCTAAAATAGGGAACCAATCAATCATCAATTCCGGGTGGGAGTAGATGAGTTCGTAGTTGGTTAACCACAAAGGGTCATTCACGCTACGGATGCCTTCGAAGTGGTGGACATCCCCGGTTGCCAATACAAATTCGGGACCGATTTCTTCTCCCATGCTACCCATTAATTCGGCGATAGGCTTTTGGTCATAATAACCGTTGCGGCCTAAATCGTTGGCTATGTAAAAGTTGAATTTCTTTTCAAAAATAGAGTAATCGGTTAGCTGTGCCTGCACCAAAGTACAGAGAACGATAAAGGTGAGTGTCAGTAAGCTTTTAATTTTCATATTATTTTGTTGTTAGTTGATTATGTGAATAGATGTCGTTTAAAACATTCGGGGTTTTTGCGGGAATATCAGAAGTTGACTTTTACACCCGCATTGATCTTTACTCCATAATACTCTGCCTGCATGGTACGGTCTTTGGTACCTTGATAGTAGCGCAGCGGTTGGTTCAGTAAATTGGTGGCGTCGGCGTAAAACGTAGTTTTTATTTTCTTACCAAAAGTGTAGCCTGCGTTCAGGTCCAGATAGTTCACAGCATCATAATAACGGTCCAATGCAGCTACTTCGCCCATTTCGTCGATAAAACTGGAGGCATAGTTGTAGGAGAGGCGTATGTTGAAGCCTTTCTTCTCAAAGTAGAGAGAAGCGTTTGCCGTATGTTTGGGGGAGCCGGGCAAAGGAAGGTCCTTTTCATTCTCCCGACCCTCGAAATTGAAGTTGTTCACTTGGGTGTGGGTGTAAGTGTAAGTTCCGTAGAATCCTACGCATTTCAATGCAGGGGTGATGAAGCTGAAATCGCGTTGGTAGGCAAACTCCATTCCTAGCAGATTGGCATCGCCTGCATTCTTGGGTTGGGTGAACTTTTTATATTCATTATTCTGATAAGTGTAGTTACTTATCACTTGGTCTACGATGAAGTCGTTGATTTTCTTATAAAAGATACCTGCACTGATTAATCCTATACTTTTGAAATAATAATCGGCACTTGCATCGAAATTATAAGAGATAGTGGGTGTTAATTCCGGGTTACCCATCACTAACTCGTTATCGCTACGGTTGATATTTACGCAGGGGATAAGGGCGGCATACTTGGGGCGGCTGAGCGTTTCGGTGAATGAAGCCCTGATTTTAAAGTCATCATTAACGTCATACTTGAGCAGTACGCTGGGAAGCCAGTTAAGATAGCTGTTTTTATGCTTTCCGGTAGGTTCGAGTGTTTCCGTTTCGTTCTTGTCATCGGCTACGTTCCAGTTCCAACCATTATACCGGATGCGAGTGGCTTCCATGCGCAGGCCTAGCATCATTTTTATTTTCTTCCCCAGATGTTGGTCGAAGCGGAAGAAGGCTGAGGTGATATTTTCCTTGGCATGATAGTTGCCGGAGGATTCTTCAAGCATCCGTTTTCCTTCCATATTTTTCAGGTCGAGCGAGCCCAGATATTCTTTGGCTACAAAATCCGTAGCTGTGTATTGATTGCCGGGCATGTAACTGCTGCGGATGTGGCTGGCGAGATGTTCCATGTATTCTGTTCCATAGGTATCTCCGTATGCATCGGCATAATCGTAACAGACTACATCCCGTTCTTTTGTTTTGGATACGTGCTTCGCCCCGAATTTCAGGTTGTTTCCATAGAGACCGTTGGTTAATGGAACTTCGAAATTGAGTTTGAACTTCAGGTCTTTTTCGTAAATCTCTTGATTACTTTCGGTTAGTTCTTTCACTTTCCATTTACCTCTTTCGTTGTCTACTTTTCCGGTGTGCAGATTGACGTCGGTAGTGATATAAGGAAAGCGGTTGCCTGCATCCACCACATCAAAACCAAGAAAATCTTGTTTCAGATTGAAATACCTTTCATTGGGCCGGTCTTCTCCGGCACGTGCGTAGGATGCCCCCCAATCTACCGAAAGCTTGCCGAACCGTGCTCTCCGTCGAGGCTGAGATCCATCGTTTGTTGCAATTCCAAACGTGCATTCCGATTACCGGTACTGCCTCCTTTGGTCTCTATCTGGGCGGATTGTTGCATCTTTCCTTCTTCGTCCAGGCCCCCTTTATGCAGATTTTTATAACTTACGCGATAACGGTTTTCCCAATCATGACGGCGATTATAGATACCTTTCAGTGTCAGTTTATGGTTTGGGTTGATGTTATAATCGAAGGCAAGGGAGTAGCTTTGGCGCTCGCGGGTCACATAGTATTGCCTTTTTTGTGCTTCTATCAAGACAGTTTCTCCGTTTTTGTCAATATCATATTCAAATTCTACATCGTCCGAGCCGACTGGTGCATTTTGATAAGATACTGCTGCCATCATTCCAAGCCGGTCATTGAAGAAACGGTCGCCGTACGTAAAGCCCAGATTCAGTTGTGCTTTTCCGCTAATCCAATTGTAGCCACTTCCTGCTGTGGCGCTGATCAGGCGTTTGTAAGGCGTGCTTTTAGTGACGAGATTAATAGAACCGCCAATGGCGTCTCCGTCCATATCCGAAGTAACTACTTTGTTCACTTCTATCGTTTGCACCATATCGGCGGGTATCAGGTCCAGTTGCACATTGCGTGTATCACCTTCGGCAGAGGGGAGGCGGTTACCGTTTATCGTAACCGAACTTAAATCGGCGGAGGTGCCGCGGACTTGTCCGAAGCGTGCTTCACCCTGGTCATATTGCACATTGATGCCATTAATACGTTTCAGCGCGTCGCCGATATTAGAGTCGGGAAACTTACCTACTTCGTCGGCTGAAACCACGTTGGTAATTCCCATTTTGTTCTTTTGGGAATTGATAGCGCGGCGCTGTCCCTGAAAAGCGCCGCCTATCACTATTTCCTGAAGTTCTATACCTTCATTCAGTACTACGTCTTTCTCGAGCGTCCTTCCTTCCGGGACGGTAATTTTCATTTGCACCGGTGAATAGCCTACGTAGCTGATTTTCATTACGTATGTTCCCGGGTCAAGATTGGCAAGTGTGTAGTAGCCGTTCACGTCGCTGGTCACTCCGGTATGCAGTTTGTCGATGTAGACAGATGCTCCGGGGAGAACTTGTTCGGATGCGTCCACAATGCGTCCGCGGATAGTGCCTTGCCGGGCTACCTTCACCTTTTCTTCGGCAAAGGTGTTTCCGCTTGTACTCACAAGTAAAAGAACTGAAAAGATTAATTTTAAAACTCGTTTCATAAATGTTAGTGTCGTTAATAATCTGGTGCAAAAGTAGGGGCTTTGTATTTCGTACCTTTTGCGGATTATTGAAGAACACGTAACAAATATGCTACAACTTTATTTCCAACCTTCGAGTAGGTGCAGAAGGCGTTCGTCCTCCACTTTGCTGTGGTTAAGGGAGAGTACTTCCGAATAAATCTCCAGTAATTTCTTCAATCCTTTTATTCGTTTCTCAGGGAACTGTACTAGCATTGCCGTAAGTAGCTTTTCCAGTTCCCGGTTATGAGACGGGCTGAGGTTGAACATTTGTTTCTCGATTAAGTCCGTCAATCGTTTGACGGGTGCCCATTCAGTGCTTTGAAGCAAGCCGAGGATGCTCCCCAGGCGTGAGCTGTCTATACATTTTTTGCAGACGCGATCTGCCCAGAGTTCGGCTGCATAAGTGCGGGTATCAGAGTTATATGTCAACATGCTGCACGCTTCGAGTAGATAAGAGGTGTTGTGCCAAGTATGTTTGAGCTGATAAAGGGCTATTAGGGTGACTTGCGTAATGTTAGCTTCCTTCATCTTATGTAGCATTGGGTCCCACATGGCGTGATAGATAGACCATGCCAATACCGTTTCCGGGGTATTGGGAGCAAACCATATCAGTCGGGGCCAATCGTTTTTTATGACAGCTTGACTGCTTGCAAACAGTTTCCCCAGCAGGGGTAAGGGACTGGGTGGACAAACCCTCCGACTGGCATGTTGCATTCTGGCAAACATGGTGGCTAACAGAGGAGAAGAACACTTTGAATGATAGTCGTCGTTTTTCTCTTCTTCTGAGCTAAGGGCAGATGCAGGGTAAGTATCCCATGAAAAGTTCCCTGATAGATATTCGCGTGTCTCCTCATCGTAAGGAAAGTCTTTAAATTGGGGATAAACAGTTTCCGGCGATTTAATGATACCTGCCGTCATCCACCAGGAGGGATGAGTAAAAGGAGGTTGGGGAAGTACATCTTCTTTACCAAACAAGAAGAGAAGCAGATGTTGAAATTCTCCTTCTAACTCTTGGATAATGGTGTCTTGCAATGTTTGTGAAGGGGTGTCAAGAGCTACTCGCGACAGTGCTAGCTGCATATCTATAACATCCGGCTCCACCCCGGCTTGCTGATATTGTTTCAACCTTTCTACTAAGATTAGCGGTGCAATATACATAGGTTTATGGGTGGGGGTGGAGAGCAACGGCGGGTTGTCTTTATTATTTTCTTCGAGAAGATCCAAAGTGTGGCAAAGTAAGTGTCGGTGGATGGGGAAATCTATTTCTTTATTAAAACTTTGGCGTACGGTGAGTGATTGGAGGTTGAGATAGTCCCCTGTCCCCTTTAGCTTTTCATCCGTTTGCACCATTTCTTCGTGTAAGGCACTCAGCCTTTTGCCACTTTCAGGAAAACGTTTTATCAGTAATTTTATGTAATCGAAGATGAAGATTGCTATCATCCGGTCCAGAATGCCGGTGTGGGGACTTCCCTTCTTCAACAGTTGATAAGCATATTGCAGTGTGAATGTCCACTCGGAAATTTTTTCTGCTTCCATTTGGGGAGTCCATCTAATTAATGCACTGAGAAGTACGTAGAACTGATAGTAGGTATCACTTTCCAATGTCCGACAAGCAAGAGATGTCAGACCTTCAATATCAGAGACTTCCTGTATTGGATCATTTTCAGGAGAGAAGCCAGGTACATCTCTGGATATGTAGAAGTTGGATAATTTTTTGTTTTTTGGAGTAGATATGATAGTGACATCTATATAGGGTTCTAATTTCCGGCGGGTAGTGGATAACATTTGGTTTGTGTAGGCCGAAAGCGCTTGTTTTAAGGGAACGGATTCCGTCGAGCCATAGGTTATGATAAGCTTTGCAATCCGATTTTGTATGGATGCATCCCGGTTCAATAGTCCTTGTACGGCGGCACAGCAGATGTCGTCCCGATATTTTTCCTGTTCTTTAGCAAGCTGACTGAGGATAGCTAATGTGCTTTGTGTGACGGATTTCACTTCTAGAGTGAATAGAGAGCCTGTTTGGTTCAAAAATTCTTTTGTCTGAAATTGAGGATGATGGCAAAGGTCTCCAATAAAGTCAAGTATAATGTTTGCCGGACGGCTGTGGCGGGTAGATAGCACGCCAAGCATCTCTGGTTGTAGTAACAGTTGTTCTTCTATGCTGGGATGCAGAACTTCGAACATGCCTGCAAACCAGGCACATAGATTCTTGTTCAGATTGCGGTTGGTTGCCAGAAGTGATTCTCGTAGCACATGTATGCGGTCTAGTTGCCCGTGCTCAATGAAGTAGCGGAATGAATGATAAGGCTGTTTGCCCGATCGTTGGTCTGCCCAGTTTTGCCCGCAAGTGTATTGAAACAGATACCAGATATGTTCTTTAAGAGTGATTGGGCGTCTTTGCAATATGTCGGTGTCGTTGATATAATCTACCAAGTATCTGGCAATCGCTTCCGGAGAGGGGGAGACATGGAGGATTCCTCGTTCGGTCCAGTCCATGAGTGTCTCATAGTTCATACCATAGAAACCGTTGGACTGTTTGTTTTCCTTCAATTTGTAATAAGTGTCCAGCCAAGTAGGAATATACCATGGAAGAACTTCTTCCAACTGCCCGACATATATTCCCCCTTCGTGCTTACAGAAGTCTTTCAGAGGAAATATGACAAGGGCAGCAAGATGAAGAATACGATGCTGGCGAAGAGTGGCACGAGTACTGTAGCTCTTTTCGTCAAGCTGCATGGGTGTGTTGTAGTTTTCTTCTAGTTTGATGAGGCTGGAGTGGAGGCTTTCCTTTTCTTCTGGTGTCAACTTTTGCAAGAAAGGAAGAATCTTTTCGCTTTGTTCTTTCTCTACTATCTCAATAAGTTGTTCTTTTAGAGTGTCCATAGTCGTATTCTTTTTTTTAAGATAATTGAAGAATGGCAGTTGCCACCTTTTTAAAAATTATTGTTTGTTTTTTAACTTACACATGCAATTCCAGGACAAAACGTGTCCCTTTCGTATATGCAGTATCCAGTGTCAGGCTGCCGTTCATCTTAGTAGCGATTAGTGAACAGATAGGGAGTCCTAGTCCGTCGCCTTTAGTAAGGTCCTTGATTTCGGTGAAAGGTTTAAACAGGGTTTCTTGCTTTTCGGGCGGAATTCCTGTGCCGGTATCTGTGATGATAAATTGGTGGGTATGAGCACCTCTTTTCTTGAAGTCAAGAATGATTTTGCCGTTGACGGTATGGCGGGCGGCGTTTTCCAAAAGATAGAGCAGGATGCGTTCCAGTTGCTCAGGATTAGTCTTGATTTGAAGTTTAGGGGCATTGACTACTACGGAAACTTCCGGTTGAACACATTCTCTGATTTTATCCATCATAACCTCGCAGAAGGTATTAGCGTTGATTTCTTTCATTTCATAAGGCTCTGTCAACGAGTTTTCCAGAGAGGAAAGCTCTTGAATATCCTGACAGAATCTCTTCAAACCATCTACTTCCGCCTGCATTTGTCGAGAGTGTTCTGGGGCTTCTGCCGACAGGGCGTGGGCAGAGAGAGTAAGAGTATCCAGTGCCGGATTCATTTGCGAAGAGATATTCTGGATGAATTGAGTTTTCAGGGCATTGTGTTCTTTGGCTATCTGGATGCTCTTTTTCAGTTTCCGGTTAAGGGCAATGTAGCGCAGCAGCACGATAGCGGTGAGAATCAGCATGGCAACGAGGATGGCGACGAGGATACAAAGCCCGATGATAATATATTGCTTGGTAGACAAAGTATCGTCTTTCTCTTGCAATGCCTGCTGACTTTCATCGTATTGACGCTTGAGCACGTTGAGCTTGTCTTGTGCTGTGAGTGCTTTGACAGAGTCGGTCCAGAGAATATATCCATCGTAAGTGCGTGCTACAAGCCCGGCGTTGTTTGCATTGCGGGCAATACCGATAAGCTTTTGGTAACATTCGCTCACCTTATTATATTCTTTCTTTTCCTTGTATTGGTTGATAAGTTTTTTGAAGGCAGCATCTCCTTGGCTGTTCATACCAAAGGTGTAATAATAGCTTGCTTGCGTATAGAGCAATGTTTCATTGAGAGAATCGTTTTTTGCTTGAGCGGCTATTTCTTGCAACGAATTGAGCTGTTCTTTTGCCTTGGCGGGATTCTTGAGGGCGGTAAACATCCGCATCCTCTCCTCGGTGACAAGGAATTGGAGGTCGGGGAATTTCTTGTTTTGCTTTTGTTCTCCGGTATAGATAAGTTGGTTCATATCCCGGCAGAGATCGAAGGCTTCTTTGTAATAGTTCTCTCGCGTATAGAGTTGACAGGTTTTGAGACCACATTGTATGGCTTGGGGATAGTTCTCCCGTGCGGCAAAAGCCTCATAGGCCAGTTTATATAAATAGCGTGCCTTAATGTACTCTTTTTGTTGTAAACTGCTTTGTGCTTGTTGCATCAGTTCCGTGGCTCTGTTGCTTTGCGTGCCCTGTGCACTGCTTATCGTGCTGAACCAGAAGGCGATGGCAAAAAAGATAGGTATTATTTTCATTTTAAATGCTGTTTTTGGTTGTGACAAAGTTAGCATTTCCTGCTATGTTTGCCTAATAAAAACGTGCCGTTGTTTAGAAAAATCTTTCTTTTAGGCGAATTTTCTCAGACAACGGCATCTGTTTAATATTTAAAACTGCTTCCTCCCAGGAATTCTCTTAATAAAGAGGTAGGAGGTATCTCCTTGTCTTGTACCGGGACGAAATACTTGATGAACTTTAATAACCGGTAGGCTTCGGAGTATTCCGGGCAATTGCGGGGAACTCCCATTAGGATGGGTTCGGCATGCATGCGTAACACGGCAAATTCGAATAATAAGGCAGAGTTGAACATCACGTCTGCATTTTCTTGATAGGGGAATATCCATTTATCTTCTCCTGCCCGTACACTGGGCCAGCGGGAAATGGTTTCTTGTGCCGAATAGCCACGGTAGTTGAAGTCGCGGATGATGCGTCTCAGCAAGCGGTTGTCGGTAGTAGGTATCCAGTTATGGTCGTCTAGCGAGATAGTGGTCAGGGCAGATACGTAAATTTTAAACTTGTTTGCCGCCGGTATCTGCGGAGTCAGTTCCGGGTTCAAAGCATGGATGCCTTCAAGAATGAGGATGGTATGTTCGTCTATTCTCAGTTTATCGCCTTTAAACTCTTTTTTGCCTAGCATGAAGTTGAAGCGGGGAAGTTCCACCTCTTCGCCCCTCAGGAGAGCTTGTAGCTGATTGTTGAATAGCTCCAGGTCCAGTGCATAGAGAGATTCGTAGTCGTAGTTACCGTTCTCGTCCAGCGGAGTGTCTTCCCGGTCCACAAAGTAGTTGTCGAGTGAGATGGGATAAGGCCGGAGCCCGTTAGTCATCAACTGGATGGAAAGCCGCTTGCTGAATGTCGTCTTTCCCGAGGAAGAGGGACCGGCAATGAGAACCAGTTTTACCCGGTTTCCGTTTTGTCCCCGGTTGAAGATGGTGTCGGCAATCTGGGCTATTTTCTTTTCCTGTAAGGCCTCCGCCACGTTAATGAGATCTGTGGCATGCCCCTCTTCGCAGGCGAGATTGAAGTCTCCGGCGTTATTGAGCCCCATAATGTAGCTCCACTTGCGGTATTCTTTGAATACGTCGAACATTTTTTCCTGCTTCACCACGTTCTCCAGTATAGTCGGGTTCTCCCGATTAGGGATACGCAGCAGCAAGCCATCGTAGTACATCACAATATCGAAAAGGTTGATATAGCCGGTTCGTGGCAAGAGGTTACCATAATAATAATCTATTGTACCATCCAAAGTATAATAATAGGTATAGATGGAACCGGAGGTCTCCAGTAACTTCACTTTGTCTTCCATCCCCTGTTCGCTGAAGATGCGTACAGCTTCGGAGGTGTGGCATTCAATGCGGTGGAACGGTATGTCTTTTGCGATGATTTCCTTCATTCGCTGTTTGATTCGGTTTACGTCATCCTGGGTGACGCTGCGACCGATGCGGAGGTTGCAGAAATAGCCTCTTGATACGGGGTGTTCCACAAATAGCTTGCCTTCCGGATA
Source organism: Bacteroides ovatus (assembly GCA_030844565.1). Lineage (GTDB taxonomy): Bacteria > Bacteroidota > Bacteroidia > Bacteroidales > Bacteroidaceae > Bacteroides > Bacteroides ovatus_A. The sequence continues at coordinate 19,858 of JAUUNK010000008.1, read as the reverse complement.
GAGCTCGCTTATGGCTTTATATAAGATAAAGCAGAGAGAACGTACATAAGTGCGCATTCCCGACGGGTCGCATACATTGAGGAACTCTACGTCTTTGCTGTTGTACACCCGGAAATTGAGTCCTTCGGAGCGGTTATTGACTTTAGCACTGACTACCTGATAAGGAAAATTAAGATTAAAACCATGATAAATATCCAAAAGTGAACTCCCGATAGGGAATTCTTTAGAAATATTATTATTTTTGCAACATATTTGTATCATTTGTCTCATTGTCGGTTTCTAAAGGGGTGAAAAGTGGGATAAATATATCGTATAATTGGCTAGAGAACAAACAACCAATAAAATAATTGTAAATGGAATATTCTTTTTATGATTTTTTAAAGCTAATAGGCTCATTAGGCCTTTTCCTATATGGAATGAAGATAATGAGTGAAGGCTTACAAAAAGTCGCGGGCGACAGACTACGAAGTATCTTGACCGCTATGACCACTAACCGGGTGACAGGCGTCCTAACAGGAGTGTTAATAACTGCCCTCATCCAGTCCTCTTCGGCAACGACAGTGATGGTCGTCAGTTTTGTGAACGCGGGTTTGCTTACCCTTGGCGAATCTATTAGCGTTATTATGGGTGCCAACATCGGAACCACCGTCACGGCATGGATTATTTCAGTATTTGGATTTAAGGTCGATATGGCCGCTTTTGCCCTCCCTCTTCTGGCTATTGCCCTGCCACTTATCTTTTCCGGCAAAAGTAACCGCAAATCCATCGGTGAATTTATCTTTGGCTTTTCTTTCCTTTTTATGGGACTTTCTTATCTCAAGGCGAATGCTCCCGATCTCAACGCTAACCCCGAGATGCTGGCATTTGTGCAAAACTACACTGATATGGGATTTATTTCCGTTTTGCTTTTCCTGTTTATCGGTACAGTATTGACCATGATTGTGCAGGCATCCGCCGCCACGATGGCTATCACTTTAATTATGTGTGCCAATGGGTGGATTAGTCTCGAACTTGGAGCCGCGTTAGTTTTAGGAGAGAATATTGGTACGACTATCACTGCCAACATAGCTGCCATCACAGCTAACTCGCAGGCAAAGCGGGCGGCATTGGCACATTTTGTGTTCAATGTCTTTGGTGTCATTTGGGTACTGATTATATTTCATCCCTTTATGCAGCTTGTTAATTGGGTGGTAGATACTTTCTTCCATCCCGGCAATGCGGAAGTCGCTATCTCCTATAAGCTTTCTGCTTTCCATTCCATCTTTAATATCTGTAACGTTTGCTTGTTAATATGGGGAGTGAAGCTTATTGAACGTACGGTATGTGCCCTCATTCGTCCAAAGGAGGAAGACGAAGAGCCGCGTTTACGGTTTATCACAGGTGGTATGCTTTCTACGGCAGAACTTTCCATTCTTCAGGCACGTAAGGAAATTCATCTTTTTGCTGAACGTACCCACCGGATGTTTGGCATGGTGCAAGACTTGCTGCATACGGAAAAGGATGATGATTTCAATAAGTTGTTCAGTCGCATAGAGAAATACGAGAATATCAGCGACAACATGGAGTTAGAGATTGCCAATTATCTGAATCAAGTGTCCGAGGGGCGTTTAAGTTCGGAAAGTAAGCTCCAGATACGTGCCATGTTGCGGGAAGTTACTGAGATTGAAAGTATTGGCGACAGTTGCTATAATCTTGCCCGTACCATTAACCGGAAACGCCAAACCAACCAGGATTTTACTGAAAAACAGTATGAGCACATTCATTTTATGATGAAGCTCACCAATGATGCGTTAGCGCAAATGATTGTGGTGGTAGAGAAGTCCGAGCACCAGAGCATTGATATAAATAAATCGTTTAATCTCGAAAATGAAATCAATAACTACCGCAATCAGTTGAAAAACCAGAATATTCTGGATGTGAACAACAAGGAGTATGACTACCAGATGGGAGTGTATTATATGGATATTATCGCCGAATGCGAAAAGCTGGGCGATTATGTGGTAAATGTGGTAGAGGCAAGCAGTGATGTGAAAGAGAAGAGAATCTCTTGATAAAAGCTTTTTGCCCTATATTAAATAGATAGAAACATAACAAGCGGCAGTCTTTTCTTGTTCGGGAACAAGATAGCCTGTCGCTTGTCGTTTATCGCTACGGTCGTTGTGCCTATTCGTTATAAGGTTCGAAGTCTTCTTTTCCTACGCCACATAAGGGACATACCCAATCATCGGGAATATCTTCGAAAGCTGTACCAGGTTCCACGCCACTTTCAGGGTCGCCGAGTTCCGGATCGTAAATGTATTCACAGACTGTGCAAATGTACTTCATAAGGTATATTTTTATTAGTTTACATTAAATATAACAAGCTAGAGAGGCGAATTGTTCAGTGTTCCTTTTTTTATTAACTCTGAAAGAGTTAACTTTGCCGCAAGCTACGGCTATGAACTACTAATTTATACCTGAAATATATGATAGTATTGCAGATTGTCCTGGTTATCCTGTGTATTGTTCTTCTATTGGGGTTTCTCCGGGAAAGAAAAAAACAAATTACCATGCGTCGCGTTCTTAGTTACGAATCCCGGCAATTGGAAAAGACCAACCGTATCACGGATGCCATCTTGGAGAATGTACATGCTTTCATATTGCTGGTAGATAAAGATTTTCATGTCCTCAGAACCAACTATTACCATCTTACTCATACAAAAGAAAGCACGCAGGAAAAGAAAGTGGGAGATTTGTTGCAATGTCGCAATGCGTTATCTGCTACCTGTGGGTGCGGAACCCATGAATTGTGTAGTTCGTGTCCCATAAGAAATACTATCAGCCATGCCTTCCAGAATGAAGAGAACTTTACCAACTTGGAAGCTAGTTTGGAAGTAGTGGTTTCTCCTACCGAATCGGTGGAATGTAATGCGCAGATTTCAGGAAGTTATTTGTTATTGGATAAGGAAGAACGCATGGTACTGACCGTGCACGACGTCACCCGTTTGAAGAAGGCAGAAGAAGAATTGCTGCAGGCCCGTGAACGGGCAGAGAATGCCGACCGGTCTAAATCCGCTTTCCTTGCTAATATGAGCCATGAAATTCGTACGCCGCTAAATGCCATTACCGGTTTTGCAGAGGTGTTGGCTATGGCTACCACAGAAGAAGAGAAGTTGCAATACCGGGAAATTATTAAAATGAACGCTGACCTCTTGCTGCAATTGGTGAATGATATTTTGGATTTGGCTAAGATAGAGGCAGGAACTCTTGAGTTTGTATATTCGGAGGTAGACTTCAATCTGCTGATATTCGATTTGCAACAGCTTTTCCGGATGAAATTGAAAGAAAAGGAGAGTTCAGTACAAATTCTCACTGAAATAAGCTTGCCTTCCTGTATTCTGCATACTGACCGGAATAGGGTGGCGCAAGTAATATCCAATTTTGTCACTAATGCCATTAAATTTACTTCCCAGGGCAGTATCTGCATCGGTTATGAGGCACGCAAAGAAGAGCTTTATGTGTATGTAGCGGATACGGGAGAAGGTATTCCTGCGGAGAAATTGCCAGATGTCTTCTGTCGTTTTGTGAAATTGCGGAAAGATAAAAAAGGGACAGGGCTCGGTCTATCTATCTGCCAGACGATTGTGGAAAAACTTGGAGGTAAAATTGGAGTTGACTCTGTTGAAGGAGAAGGCTCTACTTTCTGGTTCACCCTTCCGTATGGGAGAAATGAGCAACCGGCGGAGAATGAGCCATTGCAAGCTAGGACAGAAGAAAATATAAAGCCGACCGAAACACTAACTCTTCTTGAAGAAAAACCAGAAAAAGCAGAGACTACTCCCCGCAAAGAACGACTGACAGTGCTGGTTGCCGAAGATATTGAGGATAACTACAGATTATGTTCAGCTATACTTTCCTCAAAATACGATTTGCTTTGGGCACATAATGGAGAAGAAGCCGTTTCGCTATACTTGCAACATCAGCCGGACATTATTCTTATGGATTTGCGCATGCCGGTGGTAGACGGATATGAAGCAACCCAGGCTATCCGCGGCATATCTACCACTGTGCCTATTATAGCCTTAACTGCTTTTGCCTATCCAGAAGATAAGCAACGGGTAATGCAAAGCGGTTTCACTGACTTTATGACAAAGCCTATTTCTGCCAAAGTGTTACTGGATAAGCTTCAATCATTCTCCTAAAAAGTTTTAATTAAACATTTTATCACGAATTTATGTTGTACTTTTGCAACCTAAATTAACGCGTGTATCTGCATGAGCGAAAAAAAAGATGATTTATATCATTTAGGCCTCACAGACGAGGAGGTCTTACAGAGCCGGGAAAAGAATGGTGTAAACCTGCTTACACCCCCTAAACGCCCTTCTCTTTGGAAACTTTATTTAGAAAAGTTTGAGGACCCTGTAGTACGAGTCCTACTCGTAGCTGCTATATTCTCCCTAATTATTTCGATTGTTGAAAACGAATATGCCGAAACGCTCGGTATCATTGCCGCTATCCTTTTAGCTACGGGTATCGGCTTTTTCTTTGAATATGATGCAGGGAAGAAGTTCGACCTGTTGAATACCGTGAATGAAGAGACCCGCGTGAAAGTTATTCGCAATGGCCGGATTCAGGAGATACCCCGGCGGGAGGTAGTTGTTGGAGATATTGTGGTGTTGGAGACAGGTGAAGAGATTCCTGCTGATGGCGAACTGTTGGAGGCTATCTCGTTGCAAGTCAACGAATCGAATTTAACAGGAGAACCGGTCGTAAACAAGACAGTAATAGAAGCTGATTTCGATGAAGAGGCTACTTATGCTTCCAACCATGTGATGCGGGGAACCACCGTAGTGGACGGACACGGGACGATGCGCGTGCTGCAAGTGGGTGATGCTACGGAGATTGGCAAAGTAGCCCGCCAAAGTACGGAACAATCTCATGAACCTACCCCACTAAACATACAACTTAAAAAGCTTGCTAATCTTATCGGGAAAATAGGTTTTAGCGTGGCAGGAGTTGCTTTTCTTATTTTCTTTACTAAAGACGTATTGCTATATTATGATTTCAGTACCTTACATGGTTGGGAAGCTTGGCTACCGGTATTGGAAAGGACACTTAAATACTTTATGATGGCGGTGACGCTGATTGTAGTAGCTGTGCCGGAGGGCTTACCTATGAGTGTCACTCTGAGCTTGGCTTTGAATATGCGTCGGATGCTTTCTACCAATAACTTGGTGCGCAAAATGCATGCTTGTGAAACAATGGGTGCCATCACTGTGATATGTACTGATAAAACGGGAACACTTACCCAGAACCTGATGCAGGTATACGAACCGGCTTTTTATGGACTGGAAGAAGGGAAAAAACTAGGTGACGACGATATTAGCAAATTGGTAGTGGAAGGAATCAGTACCAATTCTACCGCCTTCCTTGAAGAAACAGCTCCTGGCACAAAATCGAAAGGAGTGGGGAATCCCACAGAAGTGGCTTTACTTCTTTGGCTGAATGCGCAGGGAAGAAGCTATCTGGCAGTGCGCGAGGATGCCCGTGTATTAGACCAGCTAACTTTCTCCACAGAACGAAAGTTCATGGCAACATTGGTAGATTCCCCTTTAATAGGTAAGAAAGTATTGTATGTGAAGGGAGCGCCTGAAATCGTAGCCGGCAAGTGTAAAGAAGTGGCACTGGGCGGTGGCAAGTTGAAAGATATGGTTGCCTGCCGACCGGAGATAGATTCCCGGTTGCTGGCTTACCAGAATATGGCTATGCGTACATTGGGCTTTGCATATAAGATAATAGAAGAAGGAGAACCGGAAGACTGCGTAGCGTTGGTAGAAGAGAATGACCTGATCTTCCTCGGCATAGTGGCTATCTCCGACCCTATCCGTCCCGATGTTCCGGCGGCAGTGGCAAAATGCCAGTCGGCAGGAATTGATATTAAGATTGTGACCGGAGACACGCCGGGAACTGCTACTGAGATTGCCCGTCAGATTGGACTTTGGAATCCCGAGATAGATACAGAACGTAATCGTATTACCGGAGCTGCTTTTGCCGAACTGTCGGACGAAGAGGCGCTGGAGCGTGTGATGGATTTGAAGATTATGTCGCGTGCACGGCCTACGGATAAACAAAGATTAGTCGAGTTGCTGCAACAGAAAGGGGCAGTGGTGGCCGTAACTGGTGATGGAACCAACGATGCCCCGGCTTTAAACCATGCTCAGGTGGGGCTTTCCATGGGAACAGGTACTTCCGTTGCCAAAGAAGCGAGCGATATTACTCTTCTCGACGACTCTTTCAACAGCATAGGAACCGCTGTTATGTGGGGACGTTCGCTTTATAAAAATATTCAGCGCTTTATTGTCTTCCAGCTCACTATTAACTTCGTGGCTTTGTTGATAGTCTTGTTGGGTGCAGTGATTGGGACGGAATTGCCTTTGACCGTAACGCAGATGCTATGGGTAAATCTGATTATGGATACTTTTGCCGCTTTGGCACTGGCTTCTATCCCGCCGAGTGAATCGGTGATGCTGGATAAACCTCGCCGGAGCACCGATTTCATCATTACCAAAGCGATGAAATATAATATAATAGGTGTAGGTAGCATCTTCCTTGTTGTTTTGTTGGGGATGATTTATTATTTCACCTATATAGATCCTGCTGGTATGGATAGATACAATCTGACAATTTTCTTCACTTTCTTTGTAATGTTGCAGTTTTGGAATCTATTTAATGCCCGCGTATTCGGAACAACAGACTCGGCATTCACAGGGCTTTCCAAATCTTACGGAATGGAATTTATTGCGTTGGCTATTCTGGTCGGGCAGTTTCTCATAGTACAGTTCGGTGGAGCTGTATTTCGCACAACACCTCTCAGGTGGCAGACATGGCTAATCATTATTGCCCTTTCCTTCCTGGTGTTGTTGGGTGGAGAACTTGTTCGCTGGATTCAGCGTTTAACTCACAAATAAAAAACATGAAAAGTAAAGGTATTAAGAACTTACTTATTGATTTTGGCGGTGTGCTGATTAATTTAGACCGCCCACGATGTATTGAGAATTTTAAGACTTTGGGTTTGCCCAATGTGGACGAACTTTTGAACATTTATCATCAACAAGGCATTTTTATGCAGCAGGAGAAGGGATTGATTACTCCTGTGGAGTTTCGGAATTCTATTCGGGAAATGATGGGGAAAGTGGTAACTGACCGTCAGATTGATGCTGCGTGGAACAGCTTTTTAGTAGATATTCCAACGTATAAACTGGATTTGCTGCTAAAACTGCGTGAGAAGTATGTGGTATACCTTTTGAGCAACACCAACGAGATTCATTGGAAATGGGCCTGTAAGAACGCTTTTCCTTATCGCGGTTTCCGGGTAGAAGATTACTTTGAAAAAATCTACCTGTCATTTGAGATGAAGATGGTGAAACCCGACCCTGAAATATTTAGCGCTGTACTAAAAGATGCAGATATAGATCCTAAAGAAACTTTCTTTATCGATGACTCTGAGAGTAACTGTCGTGTGGCAGAAACGCTCGGCATCTCCACCTATACCCCAAAAGAAGGGGAAGATTGGAGTCATCTGTTCCAATAATTGAAAAAAGGGAAAGTACCTATGGAGATTATTTACAACACATCTACTATCATACCCGAACCCTGTGTGGCAGCTATCGGATTCTTCGATGGGGTGCATGCAGGGCATCGCTTTCTTATCCGTCAGGTAAGAGAAATTGCGGCGGCTAAAGGATTACATCCGGCATTGGTCACTTTTCCCGTCCATCCCCGCAAGGTGATGAATGCAGAGTATCGTCCCGAATTGCTTACTACGACGGAAGAAAAAATGGAACTTCTATCTCAAACGGGTATCGATTACTGCCTGATGCTCAACTTCTCCCGAGACATCTCCACCCTTACCGCCAGGGAGTTTATGTTGCATATTCTCAAAGAGCGTTATCAGGTGGAGTGCCTTGTGATAGGCTACGATCATCGTTTTGGCCATAACCGCCAGGAAGGTTTTGAGGATTATTGCCGATATGGAGAAGAGATGGGTATGGAAGTGCTTCGTGCGCGCGCCTATACCTATAATATAGAAGAAGGAGACGGAAGGGTGAAGGAAGTACATATAAGTTCTTCCCTGATTCGTACTTTTCTCCGCCAGGGCGAAGTAGAAAAAGCTACCTATTGCTTGGGCTATGAGTATTTTCTTGATGGAAGGGTGGTAGGAGGATACCAAGTGGGACGCAAAATAGGTTTTCCCACTGCTAACCTCGAGGTAGACGACCCTGATAAATTGATTCCCGCAGATGGAGTATATGCTGTGCGGGTGTTTGTAGACGGTCAAGCTTATGGCGGTATGCTCAATATTGGTAAGCGGCCCACTTTTGATAATGGTACCAATCGCACCGTTGAGGTGCATATTCTCGATTTTAATTCTGATATTTACAACAAAGTTATTCGCATCTCTTTTGTGAAATATATCCGTTCAGAGCTGAAATTCGATAATATCGATGGACTTATTGTTCAACTCCATCGGGACAAGGCTGAAGTAAAAGCACTCTTTTGATTTGCATGTTGTGCCTCCCTGGACAACATGCTTTTTTCTTTTCATACCTCTGCTTCCTGCATAATTCCTGATTAAATATCGAAAAAGATAAAGAAAATATCGAAATTCATGCTCTTTTTATTGTTTTTCGATAAAATATTATCGTTTTCTTTTTGCGTATTCAAAAATAATATCTTTCTTTGCATATCGAAAAACGATAAATAATCATTGAATAACAATTAAAAGTAATAGTCTTATGAAAAAGTCATTTATGAGTATCTCGATGTTGGTAATATCCATTTCTATGGTAGCCATGTTTATTTGTAGTTTTGCTGCAAGCGCTCAGAACACATCCTCTTTTTCCAAGTTCATTTATGACAAGAAGGATACGGTAGAAACAGTTTACACCCTTGATGAAACCGGTTGTTTCCTTACTCCGAAACTGAAATATGAGTATCAGGAAACTGAAACAGGTAAAGTGAAAATCGCATATCGTTGGAATGCGGAGCGAGCTGAGTGGATGCCTTACTATTGTAAGACAATATCAGAATCGGAACTGGATTCAGTAGTTGAGTATGCGCTTTGGGATAGTGAAACGGAAAGTTTTTCGCGGAATCCACAAAAAGCGGTCTACCACAAAGGAATTAATCAGGAAATTCTATCATGTGTCTTCTATAAATGGAATGCCTCCGACCGTTTGTGGGTGGTGGAGCACGACCTCCTTTTAAAGGAATATCTGGCTTGTGGAAGAGGGAGTGTAAACTAAAAGAATTATCTTTGTAGCCTTACAACCGGAGTTAAAGATGAGAACTACTATAAAATTAGTTTTAATTGCCTTTGTGACAGCACAAATTATTGCTCCTTTCCTGGCGATGATTCCCTGCGTATTCTATCTTTTAGCCACTACAGGCGGGATAGATAAAGAGGCACTGATGCAGATATTGATTGTTCCTGCACAATGGCTGGATATAGTGTTGATGGGGCTTTATCTATGGAAAGCCGGATACGTCAGTAAACAGCAGGCGACGTGGTCTCCTATTTCCCCATCCTATCTCGCAGTATGTGTAGTTGCTATCCTCTCGGCAGGCTGGTTGATTTCTGTCTTGGTGGATCATATAGACTGGCTTCCGGACATTCTAAAATCTACGTTTGATGTTCTGCGCTCCGGTTGGTGGGGAATTCTCGCTATAGTAGTGGGAGGACCGATTCTCGAAGAAGTTTTGTTCAGGGGTGCTATAACCCGGGTTCTTCTTCGGCAGTTTAGTCCGAAGGTTGCCATTCTAATATCAGCTTCTTTATTTGGAATAATACATTTCAACCCCGCTCAGATACTTCCTGCTTTCCTCTTGGGAATTCTACTGGCGTGGGTATATTACAAGACGGCAAGTCTCATTCCTTGCATCTTGATGCATATTGTTAATAACGCTTTTTCGGTTTATATGTCCATTAAGTTCCCCGAGGCGGAGACGCTGCCGGAGATAGTGGGCGAAGGCATCTGGTATTTTGTTATTACGGGAATAGCTCTTTTGCTGGCGATATTTTCCTTTTATTATCTCCGGCGGATCACTGTTCCTTATCCGTGGAAAGAGGAAGAAAATAGAGAGTCTTAAACTAAAAATTACATAACGACGATGAAAAGAAGATTAAATATACTTTGTATAGCAGTGTTTCTGGTATTGGGCTTTTCTCTTTATACGAGTGGTTACCAGTTTGGAAGAGGAATCAAGATAGGAATGGAGCTAGGAGAAGAACAAGGAAAAAAGGTAAAGAAGAGCAAGAAAGAATTTTTGCCGGGAGACTATCGTCTGGCTGAACTTGTGCCTGCCGAAGCTATGTGGGATCCGGATACTTTAGTGAATGCAAAAACAGGCAAAGCGACCCCGGTGGTTTATAAACAGATGCTGGTGCAGGTATCTCCGCAGATGAAAGTTGGACATTTGGTGCTTCAGATGGTATGTTCGCTTCTTTATATCATTGTCACTTTGGTGGCCTTGATTCTGTTTGTTACGTTGATTGCCAACATCAACAAATCACGGATATTCGAATGGCAGAATGTGAAGCGTTTGCGCTGGTTGGGTGTACTGTTAATAATAACTTTTATTTGTAGCATTCTGCCTAAGCTGGTATCACAATGGGAAGTAGGTGATATTTTTGAGATAGAACGCTATGTAGTGGCACCCCTGGCTTTCCAGGTAACAGACTTGTTTTTAGGGTTAGGATGTTTGATAGTGGCAGAGACCTTTGCTATCGGTTTGAAAATGAAAGAAGAACAAGAACTGACGATTTAGTTAAGGAGCAACAAATTGCTGAAATCGTTGAACCTGAACAAAGAAAAGAAATATGGCTATAATAGTAAACCTTGATATAATGATGGCTCGGAGAAAGATTTCTCTTGGCGAATTGGCAGAAAGGATAGATATAACCCCTGCCAATCTTTCTATACTTAAAACCGGGAAGGCAAAAGCTATCCGCTTTTCCACGCTCGAAGCGATTTGCAAAGAGCTGGATTGCCAGCCCGGGGATATTTTAGAATATAAGGAAGATGAATCTTAATTGGACCCTTTCGCCTTAAATGCCAGTGCATACATGCGTATCTGCTTCACCATCGAGAGCAGTCCGTTGCTACGGGTGGGCGAGAGGTGTTCTTTTAATCCTATGCGGTCAATAAAATAAAGGTCCGCATTTAAAATTTCGTCCGGTGTATGTCCGGACAACACTTTGATAAGCAGAGCAATAATTCCTTTTACAATCAAAGCATCACTTTCCGCTTTAAAGATCAGCTTACCGTCTTCTTCCTCTGCTTGGAGCCATACGCGGCTTTGGCAACCTTCGATTAGATTTTGGTCGGTTTTATATTTTTCGTCGAGCGGTTCTTGTTCGTTCCCCAGGTCGATAAGCAATTGATAACGGTCCATCCAGTCGTCGAAGTCGCTAAATTCGGCGATAACTTCGTCTTGTAATTCGTTGATTGACATATTATAAAACTGTTTCTAATTTATTTTTCGTTGTAAATTACTTCCAATACGGTTTGTCCCACAGCTTTGAGAGTGGACTTGTCGATGTTGTCCATATTATCATTTACCGTATGCCACACAGGACCAAAGCTGGAACGTTCGCAATCCGGGTCGTTCTGGATAATATCGATGGTTTTGATACGGGCGATGCGGTTGATAAACAGATGGTCGTCTGTTACTCCTCCGCCTGCATTTTCATTGATGAAGGTACGTTCGTATCCAAGTTTACGGGCAGCTTTCCATACTTTTTTGTTAATATCCGGAGCAAATTCTTCCGAATAACCCTCTTTGAAGAAAGTGGCATTTTTGCCTCCTACCATATCGAGCAGGATACCGAAGCGGGCGTTGTAGCCTTGTACATGCGGATTTCTTGCCCAATACTGTGCACCTAGACACCAGGAATCTTCAGTGTGTTGACCTTTGTAGAACTGGGGAGTTCCATAATCTTCCGCATCGAGGAAAATGAGGTCGATGCCCAATTCGGGCTGTTGCTGCTGGATGAGGCGGGCGATTTCGAGTAAAACCCCTACACCGCTTGCACCGTCATTGGCACCGAGGATGGGCGTATGGTGATTCTTTGCATCCGGGTCATTGTCTGCCCAGGGGCGGGTGTCCCAATGGGCAAAAAGTGCAATCCGTTTTTTGCTTTCCGGTTTATAAGAGCCGATGATGTTGCGTCCTTTGAGCAAGGTTCCGTCATAAGCGATAAGGTCGGCATATTGGTTGGTCACTTTTGCTCCAAAGGCTTCCAGTTGCTGTGCCAGATAATTTCCGCAGGCTACATGTTCCTTTGTATTGGGCACGCGTGGACCAAACTCCACTTGTTTCCGGGTATATTCATAAGCGCTGTCGGCATCAAACTGAGGGACCTGCACAGTCACTTTGGAGTCTTCTTCTTCGCTGGAAGTTGTCTTGTGATTATTTCCGCAGGAGAAAGCGGAAAGCAAAAGGAGAGCCATCGACAATATTATATAATTCTTTTTCATTGCTATATTTTCTATTTTGGGCTCAAAATTAATGATTTTCGTTACAGCTTAGGTCAATTGAAACGTATTATTAACAAATAATGTTTTTACGGAAGTCCAGTTGCACTTCCTTTCTTTCTACTTTTAGCTCCACTTCTGCTCCGTTTATGAGGGGCAGGTTGTTAGTGATGTGTCCTACGGGAAAGTTAAAGCAAACCGGATATTCATACTCTTTTACGAGATCTGCCAAAGCCCCGTATAAGACTTTTCCTAGGGAAGAGTCTTCGGTATATTCTGTAAATTGTCCGATAATAAGTCCCGATAGCTTTTCCAGCACGCCGCCTAGTTTCAAGTTATACATCATGCGTTCCACGGCGTGGGGGCGTTCGCTGACATCTTCTATAAATAAGATGGTCCCTTCTGCCAGGATGTCATAAGGAGTGCCGCGCAGTCCGTATGCTACTGCCATGTTTCCGCCTCTCAGAATGCCTTGGGCAGTTCCCTGCCGGTTTAGCTTATGTTTAGGACAGGTGTAAAGGGGCAGATTTCCGAATAGAATATCTTTAAGATAGGAGGCGCACGGATCGTCTTCGGGCTCCACGGTGAGATGGCGTGCCATGAGGGAGTGGAGAGAGGCAAATCCGTTTTTCTGAAAAAGGTTGTGAAGGGCGGTGATGTCGCTAAATCCCATCAGCCACTTCGGTTGTTCGGAAAAGTGAGTGAAGTCCAGTTTATCAATCAGGTGCACAGCCCCATAGCCGCCCCGGCTGCAAAGGATAGCCTTCACGTTTTTATCGTCCATCGCTGCCTGCAAATCAGATAGCCGTTGCGGGATGCTGCCTGCATACCGGCCGGACGAACCGGCAGCATGTTTTCCCATCACAACCTTTAATCCCCACGATTCCAGCCTTTGCTTAGCACCTTTCAGGAAGTGCTTATCTATTTTGCTGGAGGGAGAGACGATGGCTACTTTGTCACCTTCCTGTAAATAGGGAGGAAAAATGAGAGGATTCATAAAGGTCTCCTTGCTTTTTAATGATTAATTATTGTTTTTGGTAGAAGCGTACCCAGTCCACCCACATTTCTACGGGCACATCTTTTGCATTGACACCTCCTACCCACGAGCCACCCAGTTGCATATCTATAAGCAGGTAGAAAGGCTGGTCGTAGGGGAACTGTCCTTCCTTGTCAGTAACGATACGGGGATAAGTGAAAGTGTGTACGTTGTTGATATAGAAAGAGATGCTGTCGGCATACAGTTCCACTGCATATACGTTGTAGTCGTCCCGGTTAATCTTTCCCGTGGAGTGGGAGAGGGGAGTTTCTCTGATGCCGAGCGTATAAGTGTAGTGGGAATGAACAGTCTGGTAGGCAATGCTGTCGTTGTTGAGCCTTTCCATAATGTCTATTTCGCCTCCTTGCGGCCATCGACCTTTTTCGGGAAGCATCCAGATGGCGGGCCATGCTCCTTGTGCGGGGTGCAGTTTAGCGCATATTTCGATGCGTCCTCTTTGGAAAGTCTTTTTTCCATGGGTATAGACGCCTCCGGTGAGATAGGTAGCGGTGTCGGTAGGTATACTTCCGTTTTTTATTCCCCGGAGTATTAAGTTTCCTTTCCGCATGTCGAAGCAAGAGTCGAAGTCGGACATAAATTTGTTCCAGTCCGCTTTTCCCCGGGGGATTTTGCTCCATACGCGGGAATCAAATCCCTTTTTCTGGTTAAAGTTTTCTTCCCACACCAACTTCCAACCCTTGGGAGAAGAGATCCGGCTGCTCCGGCACGACAATAGTAGCAGTCCCAGAAGACTTAGCGAAAGAAAAATAAAAGTGTTCTTGTTTTTCATCCTGGTTTGTTTAAATGTATAAGAGATGCATTGCATTTACAAAATTACATTAAAAAACGAGTTTCCCCTCTCTTATCGGGATAAAACTGTTTTAATATATCAAAATGTTAGAGCATCCGTGCATTTTTCTCTTTAGCTATGAACAATTTCTCAATCATTTTTCAGATATTTGCTGAAAATCTAACGTTATGGAACCCATTAGAAACTTTGCCCAGTTGACTGCCCATCTTCAGACTTTGAACCAGAGAAAAAGAATCGCTGTTGTTTGTGCCAACGACCCTAACACAGAATATGCCATCAGTCGTGCCCTGAAAGAAGGTATTGCTGAATTTCTTATGATTGGTGATTCTTCCATCCTTGAAAAATATCCCACTTTAAAGGAATATCCTGACTATGTAAAGACCATCCATATAGAAGATTCGGATGAGGCGGCTCGCGAAGCTGTCCGCATTGTGCGGGAAGGAGGTGCAGATATACTTATGAAAGGAATTATCAATACAGATAACCTGCTGCATGCCATTCTCGATAAAGAAAAGGGTCTGTTGCCCAAAGGAAAGATACTTACCCACTTGGCAGTGATGCAGATACCTGCCTACGACAAACTGCTGTTTTTTTCAGATGCGGCTGTGATACCCCGTCCCACCTTGCAACAACGGATTGAAATGATTTGGTATGCCATCCACACTTGCCATCATTTCGGAATAGAGCAGCCCCGCATAGCCTTGATTCACTGCACGGAAAAGGTCAGTGCCAAGTTTCCCCATTCATTAGATTATGTCAACATCGTAGAGTTGGCGGAAGCAGGGGAATTTGGAAATGTCATTATTGACGGACCGCTCGATGTGCGTACCTCCTGCGAACAGGCAAGTGGCGACATCAAAGGTATTGTCTCCCCTATCGACGGACAAGCGGATGTGCTCATTTTCCCCAATATCGAGTCTGCCAATGCTTTTTATAAATCTGTGTCGTTGTTTGCGGGAGCCGATATGGCGGGATTGTTGCAGGGACCTGTCTGCCCGGTAGTATTGCCTTCACGCAGCGATTCGGGTTTGTCCAAATATTATAGTATGGCTATGGCTTGCCTGACTAGCACTACTGGCACGCCTTGTCTTTAATCTTATATTCTTGTAGCCTTATGAAAATCCTAGCCATCAATCCCGGCTCCACTTCTACGAAGATAGCCGTATATGAGAATGAAACGCCCTTGTTAGTCCGCAATATCCGCCATACAGTGGAAGAACTGTCTGTCTTTCCGGAAGTGATGGATCAGTTCGAATACCGTAAATCTCTAGTATTGAGGGAACTTCAGGCAAATGAAATTCCTTTCCAATTTGATGCCATCATCGGGCGTGGAGGGTTGGTGAAGCCTATTCCCGGAGGCGTGTACGAAGTGAACGGGGCAATGAAGCGGGATACACTTCATGCTATGCGTACGCATGCCTGCAACCTGGGTGGGCTGATAGCCGATGAACTGGCTGCCTCTTTACCCGGTTGCCGTGCTTTCATTGCCGATCCGGGAGTGGTGGATGAGCTGGAAGACGTTGCCCGTTTGACGGGTTCTCCTTTGATGCCGCGTGTCACCATCTGGCATGCCTTGAATCAAAAAGCTATTGCCCGCCGTTATGCTGCAGAGCATGGGACGAGGTATGAAGACCTGGATTTAATCATTTGCCATCTGGGAGGTGGCATTTCGGTTGCCGCCCATCATCACGGCAGGGCGATAGACGCCAATAATGCACTCGACGGGGAAGGTCCTTTCTCTCCCGAGCGGGCTGGTACGCTCCCTTCCGGGCAATTGATCGACCTCTGTTTCAGTGGGAAATTTACGAAGGAAGAGTTAAAAAAACGCATTTCGGGTCGTGCCGGCTTGGCTGCTCATTTGGGTACAACGGATGTGGTTGCCATCATTCAATCCATCGGGAAGGGAGATAAAAAGGCTGAACTTGTTCTTGACGCCATGATTTATAATGTCGCAAAAGCGATAGGCGCCCTTTCTGTGGTGCTTTACGGTAAGATAGATGCCATCCTCCTCACCGGTGGCATAGCTTATTCTGATTATGTAGTATCCCGCCTCACAAAGAGGATTAGTTTTCTTGCTCCTATAGCTGTCTATCCCGGCGAGGACGAAATGGAAGCATTGGCATTGAATGCCTTGGGGGCACTGAGAGGTGAATTGCCTGTGCAGGTATATTAAGGAGAATAAGGGCTTTGAGTTTGAATGAATTTATTTTCGGCTGGTAAAAAAATATTTCAATATCAAACATAATATATAACAATATGGACTTAAACTCTGGAACATATCATTATGTAGGACAAATTTCTCTTCAAGAGAAAGGTGCATTAGAGCAGCAACAACAGATGGGAGAAGGGCATCTTGACCCCTGGCTTTTTTTAGTAATGGATAAGAAGGGAGAAGAACGGTTCACATTTTTTTATACGATTGAAGATACAATCCCGTCTCCTGATGAAATGGTCTTTACTATTCAAATGTCTTTTATAATGGAAAAAGCTTTGAAGAGCATTGAGTTAGGAAGAACATACGATGTCTGGAAAAGGGAGAAATTTATTGGCGTAGTAAAGATTGTAGCATATTGTGATGTTGACAAATAAGTGGGAGTATTCAGTGAATATTCCAATTTTGTATAAGATGAATATTATAGAAAGAAATGAAAAGATTTGCAATGTTAATGTTGAATTTTCTATTGTGTATCTTAGTATGTAATGCACAATCTCCTTCCAAAGAAAATCCTTTTTACCCATGTCTTGATATGATTGTGAGGAACTACGAAAGCTACTATTTTAAATATCCTAGCAATATAAAGGATTTGATTGATTTTACAAAGGCTTTATTTGAGGCTTATCCGGAACTGGACAACACCTGTAAAAATAATCTAGTTCTGAAAATACTTCCCTATTTAGAGAAGAATAGGAAGCAAATCCTTGTGGAAAATAAGGAAAAGGAGGCTTATACTATACGAATAGGCAATGATACTTTGTTACATGTGTCTTCCTCTGCTTGGCCATTTTCCCCTTGTGAAGATTCTCTTTTCATAGGTGGAGATTCCAAAGAATATTATCATTTCTATGATCGTTTTCGTTCTCCACGTTTTTATTCGTCATATAGCAAAGCTATAATGTATACTGACAGCATTCATCAAAAGTTCGCACAAGATTTGCTCAATATCATACATACGTATATTGTCCCTTCTAAATGCCCTTTACCCTATAAATATTACATCTACGAAAACGATACGGTGCCGATAGTGTCTATGTTGGAATACAATTTAGGAAAGCCGCTTCGTTATTATTGTAGTGGAAGAATCATTCAGTCCAAGTTGCTTTTTTATAAGAAATTGGAGATGTTCTTAGGGTCTTTCTGCAAATTACATAAATGTAGGCGATTGCTCTTTACGATTCCGGATTATAATTTTCCGGATGAGAGTGTGCGGTATACTGGAAAATAGTTAATTTTAGAGCAACTAATATGTGAACACAAAATGGGTGGGAAAAGAGAAAGTCTGAAGCTATTATTGATATGTGCTATAGGTATTGTTGCAGTAGGAATTACAGGGAGGCATTTGTATCAGAGTCGGATTGAGTTCTGGAAAGAAGAGGCTTGCAATACTTTTCGTGTAGCTTTGATGGAGGAGTTGCAGAAGCGGAGTAGAGAAGAAGTGTACTTTTATTCGAAAGGAAATGTCGATTTATCCGTTATGAATGCCAATGACAGGAAAAAAGAACCGATAACAGTGGCTATGGAAAGTAAATATGGTAAAAAGAATTTTATTATTCCTTATGAGAAACATATTCATAATATAGAACGTTCTTCTGATTTGAGAGGAGTGCGTTCTTATATATTGAAAAAAAATCCTTTAAAGGCAGATTCTTTGGATATTGTTTGGAAGGGGGTATTGACAAGAGCAGGGTATTCGGGGAAAACAGTAGTGCGTACGTCCATAACAGATTGGTGGGAACACGAAGCTTCTACCTATTCTGCCGATTCATCCTATGTGTCCAAATCAGATAGTCTTGTAACTTATTACTTAGGATATAGATGTGAGGTAGGTGTGACCGGGTATCTTTATTGTCCTTGGTGGAAGGTTTATTCTTCCAGGGATAGGGCTTTGCTGGGTGCTTTGATTGTTGGGTGCTTTTTGCTGTTTTTTATGCAAGAATATGTAGGGCGGATATATCGCCGTTTCTTTGTCAAGGAAATACCGTTAGTTGTAGAGAAAGAGGTACAGGTCATTATAGAAAAAGAAGTTCCGGTGATTGCAGCAAATAAGAATCAGTCGCATATTTATCAATTAGAAGATAATTTGTTTTTTGATGCGGATTTAAGAATGCTTAGGAAGGCCGATGTTGGTGTGAAGTTGATGCCGTTGTCTGCCAAGTTATTGCAAGGTTTCTTGGATGCGAAAGATTATAGGCTGTCTAATAATGAAATTATGGATTTGTTATGGCCGGATGGTACCGGTACATCAGAAAGGCTGCATACCAACATAAAAAGATTACGTGCATATTTGTCACAAGTATCAGCTTGGATAATAGAAAATGAAAATCTTGCTTATCGACTAAAAAATCCTCATTTCATCGAGGAAAATCTTCTATAAATAGGTCCTATTATGGAGAGCTGACCAAGTCTGACATTGAATGAGTTTCTCGATTGTCAGATATTGTCAGGCTTGAAATTTGGATAGAATTTTTCTTTTTCGCTACCTTTACTGTATGATTATAAATAAGAATATTAATATGGTAAATAGAAAAAAGAAAGTTTTGTTTCTTGATTTATTTTTGATTGTAATAACACTTCTCATGGCTTTTTTTATACTTGGGCATAGGGTAGCTTAGAATTTATAGAGTTAGTCTATAATTCTGTATTGCGGGGAATCTGTTATATAACAGATTCCTAATTTGAAAAATCTTATTGATAATTTGGGAAAACATGAAAAAATTGAACTATAGTTGTCTTTTTTATTTGTTTGGTATATTGGGTATTTTTGCTTCGTGTGCACAAAAAGGCGAAAACAATATAACAGATTGGGACCGTTCATTTAGAGATGCTCAGAAACTTGTTTCCAAGTCTTGCTTGAATGAAGAATTAATTTTAGGGCGTCCTTTTTTGATTCAATATGCAGACTCCTCTTTGCTTATTCATGATGCTATTGGTGACTCTCTTTTCCTTTTGGTTGATTTGAAAAAAGGTAATAGAATCTATCGTTTTGGTCGAAAAGGAGAAGGAAAGGATGAATTCTTGCAGGTCTTTTCTTTCTGTAATATGAAATCTGACTCTCTTTTTGGTGTTTATGATGCATATAAACATGATTTACGTGAGATAAACTTAAATAAGATTAAGCGCGGAGAAATAGATTTTCCGGTTCTCTTTAAAGATACTTTGTTGAGCCTTAAGGTGTTTCTAACCCGATATGACACATTTCTTGGATTTGGTTTTTATGCAAATACACTAGTGTCCCATTAAAATTGGGACGAATTAAACACTAAATAAATTTGGCCCAT